>JAIOPR010000283.1 GCA_021413805.1 Planctomycetota bacterium | reverse complement strand
CACGGATTGCGCGGCGAAGCGTATTCGGCCCGACTCCCGGGAGCGGCGGGTAGATCGGGATGATGCCGCCGGTCGCGATTCCCTCGGCGTCGGCGCCGACTTCCTCGAAGTCCGGGTTCGAGAACTGCAGCCCGGCGTGCTTGCCCTTCCCTTCGCCGACGCGGCCGCTGACGAGCAGGTCCACCCCGGGGAACAGGCGCTTTTTCACGTCGTACCGCCCGAACCACATCGCGCGCACCGTGCCGGTGCCGTCGTCGAGCACCGCTTCCGCGAAGCGCACGCGGCCGAATCGCGGCACGCGCACAGTTTTGACCTTCGCGTGGATGGTGTGTTCGCCGGTCGTCAGCTGGTCCACCGGCGTCACCGTCGCGCGGTCGAGGTGCCCCTTCGGTAAATAAAAAACGAGATCGCGCGCCGTTCGGATTCCCGCCGCTTCCAGCGCTGCACGCCGCGGCGCCGCAAGGCCCGGGATGTCGGAAAGGGCGAGGGCGGAAGCGCGGGGCATTACGGGCCTTCGACCGTCTCGACCTCGTCCGTGATCTCGATGACAGGCGGGATGGCCGCCAGTTCCTCGGCCTGGATTTTTCGCGCGAGGGCGGTGAGGGCGGCGAGAAGCGGCTCGAGGGGTTTGCCGTGGAGGCGCGCGGCCTCGTCGAGCGATTCTTTCTCGACGGCGACGCAGGTGTCCATGTCTTTGCCGACGCGGCCGACGCAGCGGTAGCCCATGCGCTCGAGGATGCGGTGCGAGCCGGGGAGGCGGCGCAGGACGATGTCGATCAGGCGGTCCCCGACGACCTCCTCGGGGAGCATCGGCGGGTCGGGGATCTCCTTTCCCTCCGCTTCCCAGAACGCGTCGAACTCCGACCAGTCGCGTTTGCCGTCGATGCGGCGCGGGCGGCTGAAGATGTGGCCGAGGAAACTTCCGTAGAAATGGCGCTCGAAAAGTTTCTCGAGGGCGTCGAGCGCGGCGTCGGAGCGGACGGTGCGCAGGCGCTCGATGGCGAGGTAGTACCCCATTTCGCCGACGGCGAGGGCGGCGGCGTCGCGGACGCGCGCGTTCGGGTGCGTGAGGGCGCGCGCGACGACGGGCGCGGCGCCCGGCGATTCGATAGCGGCGAGCAAACCGATCGCCTCCACCGCGGTTTCGTCAGCGGGGTCGCCCTTGGCAATGGCCGTGCGAAGAAACGCCTCCGCCGCGGCTTCCGCTTCCGGCGGCGCCGCAGCCCGGAGCGGAGCGAGCGCCGAAGCGTCCCCCGCCGCAAGGCGCGCCAGCAAGGCAGGAATGTTGGGTTGGGGAGGCATCGATGGCGGTCGAACCACTACGTCCGTCCAATCCTCTCCTTGATCGCCTTCCGCATCTCGGGCGGCACTCCCTTCGCCTTCACCAGGTTCGCCAGCGCTTCCCGCGCGTCCTGCACCCCGGCCCTCGCCCCGTCGAACAGCAACTCGACCACCTTCCGGCGCAGGTCTTCGCTCGTCGTCCCGTCCGTCGCAAGCCGCGTCCTCTGCGCAATCCGCCCGAGCGAACTCAACAGCGCTGCCCGGTCGTCCGAATCCTGGAAATCGCGGTGCACCGCGAGGTCGCACAACTCCTTCGTCACCGAAGCGCAGATCATGTCCATCCGGCGCGACGTCTCCTCCAGCGCCAGCGCTTCGCCCAGCGCCTTCGCCACCGGCACGTGCACGATCCGCGTCCGCAACGCCTCGATCACGTCGAGGCGGAGATGAAGCGGCGTTTCCTGCCGCGCCGCGATTTTGCCGAGCCCGCTTCCCAGGTCCGAGACATTCCCCGGGCTCCACATCACCTCTCCCTTCACGATGCGGCCCCAGTGGACCATGAGTCCCTGGGTGATCTTTTCCAGGAAGAGCTCGGTGCCGCCGCCGGAGAGCGCGATGCGGACGAGGCCGCCGACGAGGGTGGGGATGAGGACGGTGTGGGCGCTGGAAGAGCGCGAAATCGTGAGCTGCAGGCCGTCGTTGGTCCACGCCTCCTTGACGAAGTCCTCCGGCATTTTCGAGTCGAGCAGGCCGAGCAGCGTCATCCCGGCGCTCATCTTCTGGTCCATCTCGACATGCCGGTTGCTCACGGCCCACGAGTACGCTTCGAGAATCTCAAAGCGCGCCGGGAATTCCCGGAGCATCGTGCGGAGTTCCATCGCCGTCCCGCGCACCGCGGCCTGCGGCGCCCCGGAGAGCGCGGCGACCCGGCCGAGCGTCTTCGCCAACAGCGGCTCGTTCGCGAATTTCCCGCCGCGGTACAGGTCGAGCATCACCCGCAGCGAGTCACTCGCTTCCTTCGCAAGCTTCGTGTCATCCGTGAGGATCGCGTCGAGGGCGCGAAGGGCGATTTCCCGCTCGACGGGATACGGGCTGTCCTTCAGCACCTTCGCCAGCTCGGGCACCGCCGCGCCACCTAGACGACGCAGGAACGCGTCCGTCAGGTGCGCGATCTCGTCGTTCTGGTAATCATGCGCGCTCGTCAGCACATGCAGGGCCAGCTGTCGTTTCGTCCCGAGCGAAGCCCGCTGAAGCGCGCGTGACTCCAGCGCCGCGATCCGCGCGGGCTTGCGGCCCGTCCGGACGATTTCGATCAGCGCTTCGCCCCATCGCTCGGCGCCGGCCTCGGACGTCTCCGGCTGCTCGGCGACCTGGTCGGCGAGGCGGACCAGGAAGGAAACCTGGGGCTGGGGAACGCCCCGGAGTGCTTCGAGCAAAGCGTCCAGCGCGACGTCGCCGAGGTGGAGGAGCGCATTGGCGGCGCGGCGGCAATCGAAATCGGAGTCGTTCCAGCCGGAGATCAGGGTCGCCGTGGCGCGTGCCAGGCGCTCCGGGCCGGCGGCGGCCGGGATTCGCGAGAGGGCGACGTGGAGAAGTGCCTTGGACCGCCGGTCGGGGGCGCCTTCGGCCTCGGCCCAGAGGATTTTCGCGACGAGGGAGGGCTCGACAGCGCCGACCTTGGCGAGGAACTCTCCAACGGCCTCGGCAACTTCGGGAGGCGCGGAGAAGAGGCGGCGGACGGCGATGCGGACGACGGCGCCGGCAAAATCGGGATTGCGCGTGAGGTGCGGCGCGAGGTCCCCGAGCGTCCTGAGAAGCTGCGCGGCGCGCGGCGGGTCCGGCGCTCCCCGCAGGTCGGCCGCAAGCGCGGCGATCACGACGGCCTTTTCCGCATCCCCGGCATCCGCAGCCCGGCGGGCCAGCGCGTTGATCGCCGCGGTTTTCTCGGGCGCCGTGCCGTCCGAAAGCGAGCGCACCGCCGAGGCGGTCGCATCGTCCAATCCCAGCGCGCGCAGCCCGGCCGCGGCCTCGGAACGGACTTCCGGCGATTCGTCCGACACCGCCCGCAGCAGCAGCAGGCCCTTCTCGTTCTGCGGAAGTCCCGTCAGCACCAGTTTGCGGATCGCCTCGATCTTGGCCTTCGGGTCCACCCCCGTCAGGATCGTGAGCTTGATCTTCCCGACTTCCTCCGACGAAAGCGCCGGGGTGCCCATCGGGCCCGACCCCGAAATGAGCGCCGCCATCGGGTCCACGTCAATCGGCGAAAGCTCCAGGCCCATCGCGACAGGGGAGGGCGCCGGCGCCGTGAACTCCGCCGCGGCCGCCAGTTCCTCTTCCAGCCCGATCACCCGCTTCGTCCCCTGCTCCTCGATGACGAGATCCATCTCGAGGTTCGTGTCCGCGGCGAGCGTCTGCAACCGCTCCGTCCCCATGACGCCCGCTTCGGCCAGGATTTCCTTCCGCAGCAGGAACGTTTCCGTCGGCGTCCCGGGCTTCGCCGCTTCCAACAGCGCCGCGGTCAATTCGATCCGGGAGGCGAGAAGCGCGCCGACACGGACGCAGAGGCGCTGGCTCAAGCCGAATCGCGCGGTCAGGTCGGCTTTCGTCGGGTGGAGGCCTTCAAGCATGCGCACATTCTACACCGGGCTTCCCCCGGGCGCTCCAACCCGGAGACCTTACTTCAGCCCGGGCCTCCAGCCCTCCAGGTCAGCGCCTTTGAGTTGCACGAACAGGGAGCCCTTTTTTCCGCGCTCCACGAAGAGGGACACGCTGCCGCCTTTCATGGACGCCAGCAGTTTCATGAACGCGCCCGGGTCCGTCACAGGCTCATCGCCGGCTTCGAGAATTACGTCTCCCTCACGCAGGTCTTTGCGCTTCGACCAGACGACGCGAAGCCCCTTGATGTCGGTGGCCAGCCCCGCGGCCCTGGCTTCTTCCTCGGAAAGCTGCCGGATGGCGATTTCCTCGCCGCGGTGCGCGCTGGCGCCCTGTTCCATGTGCTCGGGGCGGGCGCCGCTCGGGTCGCTCCATTCGGGGCGTTTTTTTGCGTCGGCCACGTCCAGCGCGACCCGGAATGCAAGCCGGGCGACGTCGGCAGACTTCTGGAAATTGATCTTGTCGGCGGAGTCGGTGACCTGGTGGTAGTCCTTGTGGAACCCGGTGAAGAAGAAGATGACCGGGACGCCTTTTTCGCGGAAAGGCGCGTGGTCGCTTCCTCCAGGATCCTGCGGGAGGAAGGAGAGATCGAGCTTCGAACCCGGGGTGTGGCTCTCGAGAAGCGGGCGCCACGAGGGGCTCGTTCCCGCGCCGGCGACGCCGACCTGCCGCGCATTCGCGGGGTCGTCGTTCGCGTTGCGCCCGATCATGTCGAGATTGATCATCCCGGCGGTGCTGGCGAGCGGGAAGAGCGGGTGATCGACGTAGTAGCGCGATCCGAGCAGGCCGATTTCTTCGCCGGTGAATGCCACGAAGAGGATCGTCCGGTCGGGATGCTTGTCCATCGAGCAGAACGCCTCGGCGACTTCCAGCATCCCCGACGTGCCGCTCGCGTTGTCGTCCGCGCCGTTGTTGATCGTGTCGTCGCCGCTTCCCGAGGTCCCCAGGTGGTCGTAGTGCGCCCCGATGACCAGGACTTCGCTCATCTTCCCGGGATTGCCCCCCGGCAGCACGCCGGCGACATTCCGCGCGAATTTCTTCTCGGTCGTCTGCAGCCGCCCCACGACCTGCGTGCGCATCTTCAGCTCGCCCTCGACCGCAAACGTCACCGGGCTCCCCGCTTCGTCAATTTCCTTCTGGATCGCCGACAGCTCGTCCACCGTCCGGTGCAGGATCCGGCACGCCGTCTCCATCGTCGCGAACACCACCGGCATCCCGCCCTGCTCGTTCCGCGGCGGCTGTCCTTCTTCAAACCCCACCGTCGTGCGCGTCACCAGCGGCTCCGGCACCACGTCCGAACTCACAAACAACGGTTCGTGCCCCCCCAGCGGGTCGTTCAGGATCACCAGCCCGCCTGCCTCGTGCGCCTTCGCATTCGCGATTTTCGCTTCGAACGAAGCATATTTTGTCATCTTCGCCCCGTCCCAGACCGACTTCGGGTCGTTCTCACGCGGCTCGTGCCGGAACACGAACACGATCTTGCCGCTTACGTTCAGGTCCTTGTAATCGTCCCACCCGTACTCCGGCGCCGTGATCCCGTACCCCGCGAACACCACGCCGCCTTCGACCGTGTCATGGCCGCTTCCCGGGCCGATGGTGAAGTGCTTGAAGCCTTCGAATTCCAGGCGTTCCTTGTCGTTCTTGAAGCGGAGTTCAAGGAAGTAGTTGTACTTGTACGAGGAGACCCAGAGGGGGACGTCCTGGAAGAACGACCCGTTGGGCCCGCCCGGCGAGAGGCCGATGCGGCGCATCTCGGAGGCGATGTACTTCGCGGCCGAGTCATTCCCGCGCTGGAGCGTCGCGCGCCCTTCGAGCTCGTCGCTCGCGAGGAATTCGATCCGCGAGCGCATGTCATTGGCGCGGATCGTGGCCGCCGCGTCGTCCGCGGGGTCGGCAAAGCAGGAAAACGCGGAAAGGCCGGCGACCAGGGCCGCCGCGGGCAGGATCGATCGCATTCAGGTCTCCTCGGTGGTCCCCCCGGGAACCCGCGATTCTACGGGAGCGGGAACGGGAAGTGTTCTGGAATCGGGGAGATAACTCCGGCGTAATCCCCGCAGCGCTCACGCCGACGCCAGATGCGAATGGGCACGAGCTTTCAGATTCTTCACAATGGGCAGCATCGATTCATTCACCTTCTCGGGATCACAAGTAAACCGAATCAATTCAATCTGGTTCTCGATCGACCCGAGAAATCTGCGAAACGCAGATTCTTCGACGGCCATCGTCAAGCTTTCGGTGTTGCCAACGTGGAACTGAAGCTCTTCGATCGACAGACTCCCTGCCAGGTAGTCTTCGCAGGCCTTCAGTAGACCCCGAACGGAACCAGGATCATTGGTTGCCACAGAAATCCTCCTCAGATGCCTAACCTCGTCTGGATTGGATCGATTTTCCGCTGCGGGCGCCAAGCCGCTCCTTCAGGCTCGCGTTCACCACGGCGGGCACGAGGCTCCGGACGTTCCCGCCGTTCCGCGCGATCTCCTTCACGATCGACGACTTGATGTGCGCGACCGAGTCGTCGGCCAGAAGGAAGAGGGTCTCAAGTCCCGGGGCGAGGCGGCGGTTGTTCCACGCGATGGCAAGCTCGAGCTCGAAATCCTGGCCGGAGCGGATGCCGCGGACGATGACCCGGGCGCCGGCCTTGCGGACGAAGTCGACGGTAAGGCCGGGCGCGCGCCGGACATCGACGTTCTTCGCGCGGATCGACTTGCGGATGAGGGCGATGCGCTCTTCCGCCGTGAAGGTCATGGACTTGGACGTGTTGTCCGCGACGGCGACGATGAGGCGGTCAAAGAGTTTCGCCGCGCGCTCGATGATGTTGACGTGCCCGTTCGTGATGGGGTCGAACGAACCCGGGTAGACGGCTTTTTTCATAGGACGTCCATTGTGCGTCCAGAGCAGGGGACCGGGAAGTGGTTTGGCGACGTGTGTCCTCAAAATCCTGCCGTTGTCCTCAGCCAGCCGTTGTTGCCGTTGTTTCTGTCTTATTATCAACTACACTGTTTGACAATAAATGAATACATGATATAATGCGATTATTCCCAACGGAGCCCACCGTCAATGCTGACCTTCGAATCCCTGACCTCCACCATCATCGGCGCCTCCTTTCGGATCCACAAAGCCCTCGGTCCAGGCTACCTCGAGCACGTCTACCGCAACGGCCTCGCGCTCGAGCTTACGGACATGGGACTTCGTGCCAAGGTCGAGGTCCCGCTCACCGTCTTGCTCCGGGGCGCGCCGGTCGGTCATTGTTCGGCGGACCTTGTCGTCGAAGGCGTGGTCGCCGTGGAAACAAAGGCTCAAGAGGCGATTCTTCCTGGCCACCTTGCACAGTTGAGGGCGTATTTGCGCTGCAGCGGGTTGCCTGCGGGGCTGGTGATGAACTTCGGGCCTTCCAGGGTGGACGTCAGGCGCGTGGGGCCGCCGGTTACGGGGAAGGAAAAAGAAAGGGATATGGCGGGGTAGAAAAACGGAAACTACGGCTGGCGGAGGACAACTGCAGGATTTTGAGGGCTTCCGGGTTGTGAGCTCATTCACGGATCGGGCCGCCCGCCATGGTCAGCGGGCGGCCCTATGATTCGTCATCGACCGACCGACTTGTAAGTGAACCCCCGCTTCGCCATGTCCGCCGGGTCCCAGATGTTTCGCCCGTCGACGACGGTCGGGTGGGCCATCAGCTTTTTCACCTTGTCGAGGTCGGCCTTCCGGAACTCGTCCCACTCCGTGCAGATCGCCAGCAGGTCCGCCCCTTCCAGCGCGTGCCACATGTCGGGCGAGTACTCGATCCCGGCGAGGAGTTCCTTCGCCTTCTCCTGGCCCTTCGGGTCGAACGCGCGGACCTTGGCGCCCGCGTCGCGAAGCGCCGAGCAGATCTTGATGGCCGGGGACTCGCGGCAATCGTCCGTGTTCGGCTTGAAGGCGAGGCCCCACACGGCGACCTTCTTGTCGCGCAGCATCCAGAGTTCCTGCTCAATCTTCTTGAGGAACTTCTCGCGCTGCTCGTGGTTGATGCGCTGGACTTCGCGGAGGAGGTGGAAGTCGTATCCCAGCTTCGCCGAGATATCGACGAACGCGTCGACGTCCTTCGGGAAGCAGCTGCCGCCGTAGCCCAGCCCCGCGTAGAGGAACTGCTTCCCGATGCGCTGGTCAAGCCCCATGCCGAGCGCGACCTGCGTCACGTCGGCGCCGGACAGCTCGCAGATGTTTGCGACCGCGTTGATGAACGAGATCTTCAGCGCGAGGAACGAATTCGAAGCGTGCTTGATCAGCTCGCTCGACTTGATGTCCACGACGACGCACTTGTCCTTGAAGCGTTCGTAGAGCTTGAGCATCAGCTCCTTCGCCCGGTTCGTTTCCGCACCGATGACGATGCGGTCGGGGGCGAATGCGTCCGCCACCGCCGAGCCCTCGCGCAGGAACTCCGGGTTCGACACGACGTCGAACTCCATTCCCGCCTTCGCATATTTCGCGATCGTGATCTTCACTTTCTCGCCGGTCTGCACCGGCACCGTGCTCTTCTCCACGATCACGCGGTACTTCGTCAGGTGCTTCGCGATTTCGCGGCTCACGGCGTCGATGGCGGAGAGGTCGGGGGCGCCCGAGGGAAGCGGGGGAGTGCCGACGCAGATGAACACGACTTCGCCGTGCTCCATGCCTTCCTTGATGGTGGTGGCGAAGCGCAGCCGGCCTGCGGCGCGGTTCTTCGCGACAAGTTCCTCGAGGCCAGGCTCGTAAATGGGCATGTGTCCCTGCTCGAGCATCTTGACTTTGCGCTCGTCGTTGTCGATGCAGAGCGCGTCGTGCCCGAGTTCGGCGAAAACGGCGCCGCTGACTAGGCCGACGTATCCGGTCCCGATGACGCTGACTTTCATGGTGCTCCTTCCAATGGGGGCCGGTTCCTGATGCCCCGGCGATGTTCGATTCGTTTTTCCCCGGACTTACGGCCCCTGCAGCCTGCGTTCTTTCTTCCCGTGCGGGATCAGCCCGACCGAGGCGCCGAACTCCCCGCGCCCGCTGTCGTACCGCACGCTGACTTCGAGGTCGAAATCGTGAAGGTTCCGCCGGATCCCGTACTCGTGCTTCAGCGCGCGTCCCGCCTTGAAATCGTAGTCGGTCTCCCCCGTCAGCGTCCACTTCTCGGAGAGGCGCCATTCAAACCCCGCCCCGACGGTGCTGGTCAATCCGCGCACATATTGCTGGGTCAGGCGGAAGGTCAGGTTCTGCGCTGCGAGCACCCGAAACTCCACGTGCGTCTCTTCGATGTTGTGAGTGTAGGGATTCCAGTCTGCGACTCCCGTCAGGGTGAGCTCGTCGCGGACGACGGCCTCGAAATCGAGGTTCAGGTTTGAGGCCATGCGCGGGCGGTAGTGTCCATCGCTTTCCGGCGCCACCGTGATCCAGTGGGCGGGGTAGAGGATGTTCTGCGGCGTGCGCGCCGAAGTGTCGCGGTTGGCGTTCGGGTAGAACTCCAGGGACAGGCCGACATTGAGCGCGTCGTAGATTTCCCCGGTCTTCGGATTTTTTGTCTCGAAGCGGTTGCGGAGTTCGAGGGCGACCTCATGGAAACGGTCCACCTGGTCCACGGCGTCGAACTGCCAGAGGTCGCGCGACTTGACGGTGGTGTACTGGTTGAACCAGCGGCCTTCCAGGCTCGCGACATGGCGGAGGCCCTCGACGCGGATGAGGTCGTTGGAGAACATCGCCGTCCGCCATGCGGCGATTCTCGCCCGCGCGCCCCAGGCGGCGGCATAGCGGTCAACCCACCATTTTGAAGAGGGCGCCGCGTCGTAATACGAGTACCGCGCCGACACCCAGGGCATGATCCTCACCGGCCCGAGTGAGAACGGACGCGTCAGCGTTTCGTCCACGTCCCACCGTACCGTCCGCGGCTGCTCGACGTCACTCTCAGCGAAATCCCTCCTCAGCCGTACATTCGCCCACTGCGCGTTGTGGGACACGTAGAGGCCGAGCGGAAGCCCCTGGTCCACCAGCGACTGGGTCACCTGGGGCAGGTACTCTACGTAGTCCTGGAAGGAATTGATGCGCGGCCGGTACAGGCCCGTCATTCCGAAATTGTCGTACATGTAACGCAGCAGCACGTATGTCTCCGGCGCCTTGTCCTCCTTGAATTCTTTTTCAAGGAACTCCTCACGGAAATTTCGGTCGGAAACGTAGTGAAGCTCGAGGTCCGCCGACAGGTCTCCCCAGATATCCTGCCGGTGAAAAAAGCGCCCATAGAGGGCATGGGAGATCCATTTTTCGGATGGGCGTGATTTTGCGATCATCCCGCGAC
>JAIOPR010000282.1 GCA_021413805.1 Planctomycetota bacterium | reverse complement strand
GCCTTCTGCGACGCCCTGTCCGCCCGCCTCGTGGGGTGGACGGCCACGCTTCCCACGAACGCCCAATGGCAGTACGCAGCGATGGGCGGCCTAAAATACGCGAAATACCCGACGGGCGACGACTACGCGGCGCTCGCGGACTTCGCGTGGCTCAAGGAGAACTGCGGAGGCGGGTCGCAGGCGGTGGCGAAGAAGAAGGCGAACCCGTTCGGGCTTTTCGACATGACCGGAAACGTCGAGGAATGGTGCTGGGACGCCGCGGGCGACCTCCCGAAAACCGAGCTCGTGGACTGGACCGGCCCCGGCATGGGCGACAACCGCACGGCCCACGGGGCCAATTTCTCGCACGGGGCGGCCGAAGCGGCGGTCGGCCGCCGCAGCGACCTGCTCTCCTCGGTCCTGCTATGGGAGGTCGGCTTCCGGGTCGTCCTCATGAAAGGCAGCGACCCGCGGCCGCACGTCCGCAAGCTTGTCGTCCCGCTCGACCCGGCGAAAAAAGTCTCCATGGAATTCGCGCTCGTGCCCGCCGGCAAGTACAGCGTCGGAGACCCCGACGGCGGCCCCACGGCCACGCCCCACGACGTCACCCTCACCCGCGACTTCATGATGGCGACTTCCGAAACCACCCAGGCGCAATGGGAAGCGGTGATGGGCGACCACCACGCGTTCACCAATCCCGGCCCCGACCTTCCCGCCGAGAACGTGACCTGGGACGAGGCCGCCGAATTTGCGAAGCGCCTTTCGAAATTCAAGGTGCGCGCATCCTTGCCGACCGAGGCCGAATGGGAAGTGGCGTGCCGCGCGGGGACGCCGTGGAGGTGGGCCAGCGGGGACGCTGCCGAACGGGCCTCCGAGATCGCCTGGCACAAGGGGAACTCGACCGCTTCGCAGCCCGTCCGCACCCGCCGCCCGAACGCCCTCGGCATCTACGACATGTCCGGGAACGTCTTCGAGTGGTGCCAGGACTGGTACGCGCCGTATCCGGACGGGGCGCTGAAGGATCCGGAGGGACCGAAGGACGGGAAGGAAAAGGTGATGCGCGGGGGGTGCTACACGGACGACGTGGCCGGGGCGAAGAGCAGTGCGCGGAACAAGTTCGTGCCGTCGGGACGGCAGATGAACATGGGGTTCAGGGTCGTCGTGCGGTAACTACGGGCAGGACTTCTGCGCCACCCAGACGTGCATCTTCGCGATCTCGTCCACCAGCGCGTGCTGGTGCGCCTCGGCGCCTTTCCAGTTCCCGTAGGCCCCGGCGCTGACTTCCGCGCGGCGGTGACCGACGTTCACGGAAAAGCCCTTCGGGTGCATCACGATCGCCGTGTCGTGCCATGCCTGCCCGCCGCCGATGAGGACGCGCGCCGTCGTGCTCCCGAGGTTGAACTCGGCGACGTCGGCCTTGAGGATCAGGTCTGCGGAATCCGGGTCCTGGACGACGGTGAACCCGTAGTGCTGAAGGTAGTCCTCGGCGGTCTTGTGGATCTCCGCTTCCACGGCCTCCTTGTTTAGCGCCGCGTGGCAGTTCGAGATCCTGGCGGGCTCCACGAAAACTCTCCGGCCGGCCACCATGTCGATGTCGTGTTCATACTTGATCGGGCCGCATCCCGTCGCCGCCAGCGAGGTCACCAGCACGAACGCCGCCAGCAGGAACCGCTTCATGGGAGATCCTTTCCGAGTGGGAATGCCCTGAATCCGGGCTTCACTTCTGTGTCGCAAGTTCCTTCAGGGCCGCTTCCAGTTCCTTCTCGCCCCCGCCTTTCACCAGCTTTCCTTCCGGGTCGATCAGGATCATCGTCGGAAACGCCCGGATTCCCCAGTCCTTGATGGTGTCCCCGCTGGGGTCGAGCAGGATCGGGAAGGGAAGCGCCTTTCCCCCCCACTTGTCCTTGATGATCGGCTCCAGCTTCCCGTCCAGCTCCTCGAACGTTTTCGCCCGGGCGTCATGGAAGGCGAGGATTTCAAACCGGTCGCGCTGGTCCTTGTGCTCCTCGTACAGCTTCATCAGGGTCGGCAGACTGCCGCCCGTGCACGGGCCTCACCAGAACCCCCAGAACTCCACCAGCACCCACTTGCCCTTGAAGTCGGAAATCTGCACCGTCTTTTCCGCCCCCCGCGCGTCGCTCACTTTCCACTTCGGCAATTCCTTGCCGTAGAACCCGGACAGGAACGTCGGCGCGACCTTGAGGACGCCGAGGTCGAGTTCCTTGCCACCGGAGGGAATCTCGAATTCTTTGGTGAAGGGCCCGAGCTCGGGGTTGTAGATCCAGAATCCCCAGGCCCCGGGGGGAAGCTTCACGCTCCACCCAGGCTCGGTTGCATAGGCATTCCCGCAGCGTGCCTTGCCGAACTGCCACTGGACGGAAGTGAGGTTCGGCGTGACGGTCGGGTCGGTGCACGCGAACGTGCCTTTCACGGTGACGAGGGGCGCGAGGGTGAGGGCCTGGGGCTTTACCGCGTCGGCTTCCACGACCACGACGGCGGCGCCGCGTTCGTGGGCGGCGTCCATCGCGAGGATTGCGGTCGGCGGATGGTAGTAGCGGATCGTGAGCGAAAACGTACCGTCCTCCGCGGTCTTCACCGCGTCGTAGGCCCTGGTTTCGTCCCCGAACTGCCAGTTGCTGCCGACTTCGGCTCCCGCGACCGGTTTGCCATCGGCATCCACCACCGTGCCCGTGAGGATCGTGTCGGCGGCGGAGGCGGCGGAAACGAGCAGGAGCGAAGCGCACGCGGCGACGGCAAATCGTGGAAATCCCATCAGCACCTCCCGGCGCGACAACCTGCCGCGCGAATCAGCCCATCCTAACTCGCCACCGTTCCGGTCGCGTTCGACATTCAATCGTTTTCCCGGCACCACGCCCGCCCTAGACTGACCCCGATGGCCACGCACCCCGTCTGGATGACCGACCTCGACGCCGCCCAGGCCGAAGCCCGCACTTCCGGCCGCAAGGTCCTCCTTGAGTTCGGCGCGCACTGGTGAGGCGGCTGCAATGAGCTCGAGGCCGAGCTCGATAACCCGCGCGTGCAGTCGATTCTCGGCGGCTTCGTGCTCGTGAAGATGGACCTGACCGACCGCTCGACGGCCAATCCCGCGCGGGAGGTGGCGAAGCGCTTCGGCGTCCGCAGCATTCCCGACATGCGCGTGCTCGCCGCCGACGGCAAGGAACTGGCCGTGATCGACTCGGCGGATGTGAACGACCTGATCGCGCAGCTCACGCCTCACGCCCGGCCGTCAGCCCAATAAAAAAGCCGCCCATTCAGGGGCGGCAACAACGGGCGGCGGTGCGGTGTACAGCGCCAAACCCGGCTACGTCACGGACGTCAACTTCACGAACGTCAACATCACTGACGGATACGTCCAGAGCCACTTCCCACTGCCACGATCCACTCACGTCACCTGCACCGAAGTTCCAGGATGTCGCACAGGCCTCCTTTCTTCTCCGATGACCACCGCACCTTACCGCCCAACAGGCGCGCACCGGC
>JAIOPR010000281.1 GCA_021413805.1 Planctomycetota bacterium | reverse complement strand
GACCGGCGGGCGGAAATCCCGGCGAAGCTGCCCTTCGCTTCGGCGGCACTTGTGCGCAACGCGGGCGACAAGGGGTGGACGCTCGCCCGGGCGGCGGAGTGCGGCGTGCGCGCCCCGCGGACGTGGACCGACCCGGGGGCCGTGGAAGCGCCGGGACCGTTCGTGGTGAAGCCGGCGCGGGGAAGCGGCTCCCGCGGGCTGCATTACTGCGACCGGGCCGGGCTCGCCGCGACGTGGCGCGCAGGGTGCCTCATCCAGGAGCGCGTCGAGGGCGAAGGCTGGGGCGTCAGCGTCCTCATGGGCGAGGGCGGCGCCGTCCTCGCGATGTTCACGCACCGCCGCCTCCGCGAGTACCCCGCCACCGGCGGTCCTTCGACTCTTCGCGAATCCGCCCGCAACCCCGCCCTCGAGGACGCCGCCGTCCGCCTCCTCCGCCACATCGGCTGGACCGGCGTCGCCATGGTCGAGTTCAAGAAACGCGGCGACGACGCCTGGCTCATGGAAATCAACCCGCGCTTCTGGGGCTCCCTCGCCCTCGCCATCGAGTCCCGCGTCAATTTTCCCCTCCTCCTCGTCCAGTGGGCCCGAGGCCAGTCCTTCGCCCCCGTGCTCGACTGGCCCCTCGGCGTCCGCGCCCGCGTCTTCTTCCCCGGCGATGTCCTCCACTTCATCAAAAACCCCGACCGCGCCCGCATGGACCCGCCGCTCTTCGATTTCTCCCCCCGCGACGACTACCTCCACCGCGACGACCCGCGCCCCGCGGCGGGGCTGGCGCTCAGCGTTTTGACGGGGTTGTTTCACAGGGAGTGGAGAAAGTTCCTGAAGGGGTAAGATGGGGGCGCTGGCGTCCTTCGCACCCAACTCAGCCGAAACCCCGTGAACCCGCGGACGGCGCTTTCGAAAGGTCTCCTCCATGAATCTCCCGTTTGCCCGCCGCGCCGCCGTCCTCCTGACGCTCTTCGCCCTCGCCGGCTGTGGAGGCGACAAGTCCAGCCCGCGCAAGGCGGCGCTCAAGGAAATCGGCGTGTCCTTCTCCGAGTACCTCAACAGTTACGGCTGCCTCCCGGTCCCCGTCGGCCAGACGGTCGAATCCAAGGTCCCTTCCCACCTCCTGAACTGCCCCACCTGCGGCAAGCCGTGGAGCTACGCGAAAACCACCGGCGCCCCGACCGGCCCCGGCGCCGCGGAATACGACCCGGTCATCGTGTGGTGCGCCACCTGCGAAGCCGACGGCAACAGACGGAACGCGCTGACTTATCACGGGAAGGTTTCTGCGGTGCCGGTGACGGAGTTGAGGAGGTGAAACGGGGGGAATTGACCCCCTCCCCCCCCTCAACGACAATGCCCGCATGAACTCCACATCTCCCGACCCGAACGACGGCGCCCGCGACGCGGGGCGCGAAGAACTTCTCAAGACCACCGCGGCTCCTGCCCCCAAAAAGAAGAAGCGCTGGATCCTGCGCATCCTGCTGGCGACGCCGGTGCTGATTGCGCTTCTCGTCCTGATGGCGCCGACGATCCTCTCGACCGGCCCGGCGCGGCGGAAGATTGAGTCGGCGGCGGCGGAAGCGACGGGGCGGCGGGTGACGCTGGAGGATCATTCGCTGGGGTGGTGGGCGCCGGTGTCGATCCAGAATTTCGTGATGTACGAGAAGGACGGGACGACGCCGTTCCTGAAGGTGGGGTCGATGGTGGTGAAGGTGGACCTGCTGCCGCTCAAGGAAGGGAACGTGGTGCTGCGGACGCTGGAGATTTCGGGCGTGGAAGTGCGGATCGTGAAGCACCGCGACGGGACGCTTTCGACGGACGACATCGGGCAGAAGCCGCCGGGCGCTTCCAAGGCGCCGGAGCCCAAGTCGGACGGGAAGGGCGGGGCGTTCACGATGGGTGCGGTGACGATGAAGGACGTGAACGTGACGTACATCGATGAAGGTGCGGAAGCGACGTACCGGATCACGGGGCTGAGCCTCACCGCGAAACCGGGCGCTTCGCCGGACGAAATCGTCGCGGAGATCGCGGCGAAGGTGCAGTCGGGGAGTGCGCCGGGCGGGGAAGTGAGCATCAAGGCGACGGCGCTCGCGTTGTCGGGGGGGAAGCCGCGGGCGGAAATCACGGCGGACGCGACGGTGACGTTCAAGGGGTTCGACGCGGCGGCGATGATGCCGATGAAAGGCGTGGAGTGGGCGACGGGGGCGGTCGAGGGGACGGTGAAAGCGAAGCTGCTGGCGGGCGGGGATGTGGACGCTTCGCTGGACGTGAAAGTCCCGAACTTCAAATGGGGCGACCCGGGCGCGGTGCCGCTGGTGGTGACGTACGTGGCGGTGAAGCAGGACGTGGGGTGGAACAAGAAATCGAACCGGGTCGAGTTCAAGCAGAACGGGAAGATCCAGATGAACGGCGCCGACGTGCAGGCGCAGGGGACGATCGAATTCGCGACGGACGAGCACGACACGGACAACCCGGTGGACCTGCTGGTGAAATTCGACGCGGAAGTCGCGAAGCTGCGGCAGCTCCTGCCGTCGTCGCTCGCGGACCAGGACATGCGGGGGCCGCTTCGCTCGAACTGGACGGTGAAAGGAAAGAACCTGGGCAAGCTCGACATCCAGGGGGCGGCGACGGTGACGAGCGGGCAGGTGCCGACGGATTACACGTACCAGACGCACGGCGAGGACGGGAAGGTGACTTGGTACAAGATCACGAACCCGGGGTTCCTGACGGTGAAGGCGAAGGGCACGATGGACCTCGACCGGCGGACGGAGCTGGCGGCGAAATCGCCGGGGCGGCCGTGGTCGTCGCTGGACGGGCTGTTCATGGAAGTGACGGTCGAGACGCCGTGGATCCAGTCGGTGGATGCGGACGTGAAGCAGGTGCTGATCGATATTTCGCTCCGCGAGCAGGCGTGCGACATCCGGCACATGGATTTCCGCCTGAACGACGGCGACATCCGGTGCACGGGGACGGTGGCGTTCGACGCGGAGGACCCGGCGTGGACGTTCCATACCACGGTGAGCGATCCGCCGGTGAAATATTCGAGCCAGTTCAGCTCGGTCGCGGCGCTGGTGAATCCCGCGCTGTACTCGGACCAGAAAGGGCAGGTCGAGGCCGCGATGGCGTGGGACATCGCGCTCAAGGCGCGCGGTTTCGCGATGGACCCGATCAAGAAGACGGTCGAGGGCGAAGGGACGCTCGGCCTCCGGAACATCTCGCTCGCCGGGTCGCCGCTCTTCACGGAGCTGTATTCCAAGCTGCAGCTCACGAAGCAGTCGAAGTTCCAGTACTCGCTCATGGACCAGAAGTTCCACATCAAGTCTGGCAAGATCTACAACGACTTCTCGAACTGGCAGGGCGACGACAAGGCCGCCAACATCACGATTTCGGGCGAGACGGATTTCGACGGGAACCTGAAGCAGAAGATCACCGTGACGGGCGACCCTTCGGCGCGCTGGGGGAAGAAGACGGGCGCGGTGGTCGATGTGTTCAACAAGGCAGGCGGGCTGCCGCTCGGCGGGACGGTGTCTTCGCCGAAGATCGACATCGACTACGAACAGGCGCTGAAAGGCGTGGCGACGGGCGTGCTGGAGAATCCCGAAGTGAAGGAGAAGGTGGACGATCTGCTGAACGACATCTTCAAGAAGAAGAAAAAGAAGTGAGCGGTGCGACCGGGCCGTTCGCTTTCCCGGGCTCGTGTGAAAAAAAAGTAACGGCGGAACACGGAAACCACGGAAAGCACAGAGGGGCACGGAGAACGGCGAGACGAGGGCGGGACGTTTCCTTTTTTTTCTTTTGAAAACGGCCGGAGGACTTTTCTTTGAACCTCGTGTGTCGCCCTTTTCCGTGACCCTCCGTGCGTTCAGTGCGTTCCGTGTGATGCCTTTTTTTGAAAACGGCAGGGCGCGTATCAAAGCGGATTGAATCGGACCGAGCCAAAAAGAAACGCCACCCGTGAGGGCGGCGTTTTGTGTTTCGTTCAGCCAGGCGTCTAGTGCTGCTCTCCGTGGGTCTCTTCGGACTTCTCCGATTCCTTCTCCACCCGGTCCGGCTCGAAAACCCCCGGTGCGGGCTGGACGACGCGGACGGGCGGGGGCGGGACGACGACAGTCTTTCTGCCGAAGCAGCAACCGCCGCTTCCGGCCCCGTGGTGCGATTTCACGAGCGCCGCGGCGATGACGACCCACAGGACCAGCCCGAGCATCGCCTGGCCGAGCCCGATCGCAGCTCCCGCGCGGGCCAGCCCGACGGACGCCGGGTTGGCGCGTCCCTGGCGGATGCGGCGAAGCGCCCCGCAGGAAATCAGCGCGCCGATCGATCCGCCGATCGGCCACACGACCGGGAACAGCGTCGCCACGCCGAAGACCAGCGAACCGAGCGAGACCATGAACCCGCCGACCGCGCCGCAATCATGGCGCACGGCGCAGCATCCGCCCGCGGCAGGAGCAGGCGACGGCGAACACGCCGCGACCGGCTGCGCGAACGGCGGCTCGGCGCTCGACGGCCGCGCGCTCACCGGCTCGATTTTCGGTGACGCCGGTGAATCGACAACGCGCGCTTCCGGTACACGCTCCGCCTCGGCCGGCGCCCAGACGATCCTCTGGCACGACGGGCAGCGCACGCGCTTCCCGTTCAACTCCTCGGAAACCTGCAGGACTCGACCGCACGGGCACGGGAACTGAAGTGACATGGTTGGCTCCTTGTTGCGCGAACGGGTCGAGTATATCAGGAACGCGGCCGGTCAAGCCCGGCGATCGAGGGCGGGGCGGCGGCCGGCGAACGAGATGCCGACCGCGGCGAGGACGGCGAATGCGCCGAGGGGGAGGAGGGCCTGCGGGCAATGCACGCCGACGAATGCCGCGGCGGCGAGAAAGATCGCGCCGCCGGTGACGGCGATCACGGAGGCTGCGCGGCTGAGCGGCGTCGAAGCGGGAGTGAGCGGCACTTCGTCAACAGGCTGCGCGAACGGGACTTCCGTGGCAGGCGTCCACACGATCGCCCTGCACGCGGGGCAGCGCACCCGCCGCCCGGCGAGCTCGGCCGGCACCTGGAGGCGCCGCTGGCAGACACATGTGAATTCCATGAACACGTCCCACCTCTTGGTCATGACCTCTTCATTCTATCGCTCTCCCCACCCCGGCGTTCGGCCAATCCCCCGCGACCCTCGACATCCGCGCCTCCCCCCTGCTAAGCTCCTGTCAGGAAACGACATGAATTTCGACAAGTTCAACCAGCTCCAGGCCCAGAAGCCGAACCTCCGCGAAATGGCCGACGCCACCGCGATCGGCGAATACCGGAATTCCGGCTGCGGCGACGCGTACCGCGTGTTCCTCAAGGTCAACGCCGGCGGCGTCATCGAGGACGCCACTTTCACCACCACCGGCTGCGGGTTCGGGCTTGCTGCGCTGGCGCTGTGCTGTGAAGCGGCGAAAGGGAAGACGCTCGACGAGGCGGCGCGCATCACGACGGACGACATCGAGCGGCCGATCGAGGGATTCCCGGAGCGCCGGAAGAATTACCCGGCGTCGGCGCTGGAAGCGTTCCATGTGGCGCTCGCGAACCAGAAGAACGGCCCTGTGTCGTCGAAGGCAAAGCCGACGCGCGAAGGCATCCTCGCAAAGATCGCCGAGGGCGAGCCGCTCGGCGCGCTCGACGGCTCGAACCTCGATCTCTCCGGCCTCGACCTCCGCGCGGCGCGTTTCGACGGCGGCAGCTACAACGGCGCGAATTTCTCAGGCTGCTACCTGATGGGCGCGAGCTTCCACAAGTGCTCGCTCCGCGGCGCGAACTTCGAAGGTGCCGACCTCGAAGGCGTGAACTTCCGTCGCGCCGACCTCTACAACGCCGACCTCCGGAACGCGGATTTCGCCTACGCCGACCTGCGCAACGCGTTCCTCAACGACGCCGACCTCTCCGGCGCCACGCTCCTCGGCGCCAACCTCGGCTTCTGCAAGCTCACCGGCGTCAAGATGGCCGGCACCCGCTGGGGCGGCGCCTTCTACGACGCCATGACCCGCTTCGACCCCGGCTTCGTGGCCCCGTTCGACCGGATGTTCCGCCGCGACGAGCCGGGCGACATCTTCCTGGCGGAAGAAAAGAAGTGAGCACCTTCAAGCCGGGCGACCCGGTGCAGTTCGGCTACGTCCGCATGCACAAGGGGATCTTCGTCACTCCGAACAGCCCCAAGCAGGTCAAGGCCGTGAAGGAATCCCCCGGCGGCGTGACGAAGTACGACGTCCAGTTCCTCGACGCCGAAGGCAACCCGCACGTGATCGAAAACGTGCCCGAGAGCGACCTGCAGAAGGGCTAGCAGGTCCCGCTGTTTTTGTTTTACCCCTGGCGGGGCGCGGAGGAAGCGGGGCGAAGGCACGCGGCGCAGCCCGGCGCCGAGTCTGAAATGTCCCCCGCGCTGAATTGCCGCCGGGCAGCGCCGCGAGCCGAAGCCCCGCTTCCTCCGCGCCCCGCTAGGTTTCGTCGGTGCCGGTTTTCGTCGCGGTCTTCAGCTGCTCGTACGCCGTCATGTAGTCCTTCGACCGCGCCGTGATCCGGATGCCGATGCTGCGGAGATTGGCGTCCTTGACCTTGCGGCACCACGCGACTTTTCCGCGGACGTAGAGCGGCTTGCGTGTGCCGCGAAGATGAAGAGCGAGATCGACGCAGTGCTCGAGCGGAAGCTCGGCGTCGGCGACGAACCCGAGGCCGTGGCGGCTGAGGTTGATGAGGGGGCTCTTGTAGCCTTCGGGAAGTTTCGGGGGATCCGTTTCCTGGCAAAGCCCGAACTGCAGGAATCCGTCCTGCACCATGATCCGTGTCGAGCGGCGCGCGGCTTCGTCGTCGTCCACCTTTTTACCCGGCGTCATGGAGGCTTCGACGCTGCCCGCCTTGCGCGCTGCCGTGAGCGGGCCGACCTTGGGTCCGCCCGGTGTCACCGGCCCGCCTGCGGCAAGCGCGATCCGGGCCAGCTTCGGCGCGCCCTTGCGCTGGATTTTCTTCAATTCGTAGAGGACGAGGTTCATGTCCTCGATGCGGTCGTCGGGGTCCTTCTCCAGCATCTTCATGATCAGGTCGTTCGCCTCGGGCGGGATCTCGGTCACGAGCTTTCCCGGGGGATACGGCTTTTCGTTGAGGTGCTTGTCGAGGATCTCGTTCTGGCTGTGCCCCAGGAACGGCACGCGGCCCACGAGCATCTCGTACAGCGTCGCGCCGAGCGAATAGATGTCGCTTCGGTGGTCGCAAGCCTTCCCCCGGATCTGCTCCGGGGCCATGTAGCTCGGCGTCCCCGCGGCCACCGCCGGCGGCCTGCTGAAGATCGACGTCATGAACGTCTTCTTCATCGCGATCGACAGGTCGATCATCTTCACCTCGCCCTTCTGGTTCACCAGGATGTTCTCGGGCTTGATGTCCCGGTGAATCATCGAGTTGAGGTGAAGGTAGAGCAGGGCGTCGGCCGTGCGCACCGCGATCGGCACCCAGTCCGCCAGGATCGCCGACTTGTTGATGATGTGGTTCTTGAGATTCTTCGACTCGAAATACTCCATGATGTAGTAGTAATCCGTCGCGGTCGAGCCGGACTCCCACACCTCGATGATGCAGGGATGGCGCACCGCGAGCAGCAGCTTCGACTCGTTCTTGAACGCCTTGATCTGGCTCGAGTCCTGCTTCAGCTGATCCTTCAGCACCTTCACGGCACAGGGCACCCCGCGCTTCAGGTAGGTGCCGAGATACACGTGCGAGGCACCGCCTTCAGCGAACTTTTCCTTGATGGAGACGCCCGGGATCTGGATCACGCGGCGGGATTCTAGCAACGAGCCGGGAGGGATGAAACCGTTAAAGCCGCTGAAATACGGACCGAGGGCCCGCGAGGGCGTGCAGAACTGGCCCCCGGGCTACTTCCCGCTTCCCGCATCCAGCGCGCGCTGCGCCAGCTCCTCCTGCACCACGTCCACGAAGGCCGCCTGGTATTCCTGCGCCGCCGCCTCGTCGGACGGACCCGCAATCTGCCCGAATACCTTGATGTCGTACTCGATTTCCTTCCGGATCTCTTCGCCGATCGTCGGAAGCGCCGTGTTCGCGGAAGCGGCCTCGATGTCGGCGGCGGGGAGGTCCGGGTTGCTGGCCCGCAGCTCTTTCTCGACCTCTTTCCGCCGCGCGGCGCCCAGTTTCCCGAGCCGCTGGATCTCCGCGTCGCTCCAGGCGGCGCGGTAGTAGCTCCGCACGAAGCCGATCGCGCGGTTCATCCGCCGGGCCTCGTCCTTGTCCCGCCCCACGACCTCCGCCGCGAGGTTGAACGTGTACTCCCGCACCAGCGCCCGGACCTGCAACTCCGGCGCGGGGTCCCCCTCGATCCGGAACAGCGCTTCGTCCAGCGGCTTGTCCATCGAAAGGCTCTCCGCCTTTAACCGGCCCGGCCGACCGCCCGCCGCTTCCAGGATCCATTCCGACAGCGCCCCGGAATCCCGGTCAATCGCGATCCGCCCCAGCGGTCCCGAGATCACCGCCGTCCGCCCGTCCGCCCGGATCGTGAATCCTTCGCGGGGATGAAGCAGCTCCAGCCACCCGAACGTCGCCGTTTCGGCCAGCGACACGGCCAGCTGCGCGTGCCGCTCCGAACGCCCTTGCTCGTCCGCACTGAGCGCCAGGTCCGCCACCAGGTGCCCCGCCGGGACCCGCGGGTTTTCGTCGCGGCCGGGAAGCGGCTTGCCCTGCGAGATGGCCTGGGCGGAAGCGAAAATCCGGCCGATCGGCACGCGCGCGACCTCGTATCCGCCGGTTTGTTTCGGGATGCGCGCCCAGAGCGAAGCGCCATCGAGGACGAGAGCGACGCCGGGATCGACTCGAAGCGCGGCGCGGCCTTCGCGGTCCACGGCGAGCGTGAGCGTCGCGGAGGAGCCGCCTTCCGCCTTGTAGACGGCCTGGAGAGTTTTCCAGCGACCCGCGGCCGCGCGGCATTCCGCTTCCAGGTCAACATCCGCCACAGGGACCGGCTTGACGCCTTCGCCTTTACCGGGCGGAGGGTCCGAGTGAGTGGAGGAACCGCCTCCGCAGGAGCAGAGCGCGAGCAAAGCGAGGAGGGCCGGGAGGTGGCGTTTCATGGGGCGGGATTCTAGGGCTTGCCCCCCGCCACCGCTACGGATGATCAGGGCCGCAATTCTTCCCATCTCCCGACGTACCATTCCTCCCCGCGGCGGCGCATCCGGAAATGAAGAACGCGCGGGACTTTCCCGGCCTGCTGCTCGACGAGGATGACGGAAGCGCGGTCACCGTCCGCGACGAAGGCGGCGCGGCCGAGTGCTTCGTCGGGGACGCCGAGCTTGACGGAGAGGGCGGGGGGTTCGGCGATGCGGGTGTCGTACGCGGCGCGGTCGAGGGTCGCGGCGCGGCCGGCGAACGGGTGGAGGGTGAACGTTTCACCCGGGACGAGCACGGGCAGCTCGAGCGCGTCCGGCCAGTTGCGGAATGCGGACCAGAAGCGAAATGCGGCGGCGCGGGCGCGATCGTCGGCGCTTTGCAGAGCGTCGCCGGTCCCGTAGAACGGCTTCAGCGCCTCGGCCGCACGCGGGTCGTCGATGCGGGCGAGTGTTGTCAGGGCCCAGGCGCACAGTGGTCCCGCCCGGGCCGAAAGTTCGGCGAGCTTCGGGATGCTTTCTCCCGGATCGTTGGCGAGCGCCATCGCGCCGTATTCGAAAAGCAAGTCGCTGCGCCAGCCGAATTTTCCGTCGTTCCACGCGCCTTCCGAGGCGTCTTTCAGCACGCGCGCCACCCGGTCGGCGGGCGTCATCTCCTTGATCTCCCGGTGGAGGCGCAGAATCGCGAGCATCGCCTGTTTCCGGAAACCGGTTTCCTGTCCCTGAAGCGCTTCCGCCTCGAGCACCGGGCCGGCCTTGCTCGCCGCGAGCACGACGAGGAGGTCGCGAAGCGCCTGCCGCTGGGGCCACTGCCATGTCCGCGGGAGCAGGTACATGACCTCGGCCATTTCGTCGGGGTTCTGGACGTTCTTGAACGTCGCGACCGATTCCGCCGCGTCGCGAAACCGCTCGGCCTGTTCCGGCGTCACGTACTCGCCGCGCTGGTCCTTCGTCGTTTCCTTCTCCATCACCTGCCGCAGGGCCCACACGTCCGCCGGCACGCCCTTCGCCGGATCCTGCTTTTCTTCGCAGAGCCCCGGGATCATGGCCAGCCCGACAAGGAGTGCGCTGCGCATCACATTCCCTCCACGACGCCGACGTAGGGGAGGTTGCGGAAACGACCCTCGAAGTCGAGGCCGTAGCCGACGACGAAGCGGTCGGGGATGGTGAAGCCGAGGTAATCGATGGGGACGGTGACTTTCGTGCGGGACGGTTTGTGGAGCAGCGAGCAGACGAGGAGTTTCGCGGGGTTGCGGGCGCGCAGCACGCGCAGGAGGGCGTCCATCGTCGTGCCTGTGTCGATGATGTCCTCGACGAGGACCGTGATGCGTCCCTCGATCGGTTCGGTGAGGTCGGTCTCGAAGCGGACTTCGCCGGTCGAGTTCGTTCCCTTGTAGGAGGTGACGCGCAGGAAATCGCACGAGACCTCGGCCGGGATCGCGCGGGCGAGGTCGGCCATGAAGATGAACGATCCCTTGAGCACGCCGACCAGGTGGATCGGCCGGCCGGGTTGATCCATGGCGATGCGGCTGCCGAGCTCGCGGATCTTGACCGCGATTTCAGGGGCGCTGATCAGGGTGGCGACGTGGGGAGTGGTCATGTTCGGGAGAGCAGGCCCCGCGGCTATTTCTTCGAGGCCTGCGCCGCCTTCCGCGCCCAGACCGACGCCGGCCATTTCTTCTGCACCTCCGCGAACACCGCCTTCGCCTTGTCGTCCTGCTTCGAACGCAGCCAGCACAGGCCGCAGAGGTACGTCAGCTGCGCCGCCACGGTCGAATCCGGATGCGCCGCCAGGTAGCCCTGCGCCTCCTTGATCGCTTCCTCGTGCCGCCCGAACGACATCGCCGACTGCACCACCACCGCCTCCAGCGCCTCGCCGCGTTTCACGTCGGCCTTGATCGCCTCGCGCGCCCATTTCTCGGCGTCCGCCCAGCGCTTCTTGTCCCACAGCCACCGCGCCAGCGCTTCCATCTTCCCGGCATCCTTCGCCTCCCCGACCTTCACCGCTTCGTCCGCGTCCACCTTCGGCGCGTTCGCCTTCGCTTCGCCCAGCGCTTTCAGGAACGCGTCCGTCGTCGTGCGCGGGTCCGTCCCCGTCGGCTCCAGGTTGTTGCCGAATCCGCCGGCCAGCGAGCCCTTGGGCGACAGAAGCGCGACCATCGGCAGGTCGTCCACGCCGTACCGCTCGACGAGCTCGGGATGCTGGTCCGCGTCCACCTGCACCGCGAGCCAGTCCTTCAGCGCTTCGCCGACCTTCGGCTCGGAAAGAGGACCCTCCTCGAACCGCTTGCAGAACGGGCACCAGCTCGCGGTGATTTCGACGAGAAGCGGCTTGCCGGTCTGCGCCGCCTTTTCCATCGCCTTCTCGAGCGTGAGATTTTCCCAGGTGACCGCCTTCGCGCGGCTCTGGAGTTTGTCCATCTTGCGCTTCTCGATCGCGATCGTGATCACGGCCTTGAGCTTGCCGTCCGCGGAGTTGACGGCGATCTTCACGCTTCCCGCCGCGGCGTTTTCAGGCGCTTCGAAGGAATTCCGGTGGGGTTCGAAAAGCGATTCGGCGTCCTGCTCTGTTTTTTCGCGGGAGAGGCCGGCGCCATCGGAGAGGGACCAGCGGAGAAGCGGGACGACGACGGTATTCCCGGCGGCGTCCACGGCGCGGGCTTCGAGCGGCTGGCGCTGGTTCTGGGAGAGCGTCGCGGTCTCGGGGGTGAGCGCGAGCTTGACGGCGGGCCCGAGGACGACGACGGAGGCGGTCGCGGACAATTTGCTTCCCGTGTCGGTCACGGTGATCGTTTCCTTGCCGGGCTTATCGCCCGCGACGAATCCGCCGTCGTTCGCGGTGAGCCCTGCGCTGCACGACCACGTCAGCTGCAGCTTCGCGGGATCGACGAAGCGCCCGTCCACGTCCCAGGCCTGGACGAGGAGCAGCTCTTTCACGAGCGGCTGACCCGCTTCCACGGAAGCGCCCGTCAGCTGCGTCACGTCGCCGTAGAGGTTGGCGGCATACTCGAACAGGAGTTTCACGGGCGCGCCGGCTGCGGCGCCGTCGAATTTCCCGGGCTCGGCCCGCGTCGCGTTGGCGAGCAGGTTGTCCACGTTCTTCATGGCGCTCTGGAACCCGGCCTCGTCAGGGAAATCCGAGGGCTTGAGCGAGGTTTTTGCGATTTCCAGGTGGTATTTCGCCAGGCCCATCCGCTTGTCGTTGCTGTACCCCATCCCGAGCCAGTATTGCGTCATCGCGTCGTTCGGGGAGCGCCGCCGGCCTTCCTGCAGGTAGAAAATCCCGCGCTCGCGGTCCCCGCGTTTCACCAGGCACGCCCCCATCGCCCGGTAAGCCGGCACGGAAGCCGGCTGGAGGCGCATCGCTTCCCGGAACTCCCACGTCGCCCGGTAGATGTTCCCCTTCTTCAGGTACTGGTCCTTGCCGGCGGCGACGCGCACGGCGTAATCGTCGTCGGAACTGTCCTCGGCCCGGGCCGGGAGGACCGCCGTGAGGGCGAGCAACAGGGGAAGGACCGCGATGCGGCGCATGGAGGGCTCCGTGTCAATAATGTGGAGGGGCGATGATACCAAGGAAACGCAGGCGCCCGGCCCGCTCATCCCCATTTCGAGGGCGCCTGACTTCGGGTACAGTCGCCCTCCCCATGCGCTGGTACTTCGCCAAATTCCTCGAGCTGTCGGGCATCGCCCTCCTCACCTCCGCCCTCTATTGGGGCGTGGTGCAGAACAGCATGAAGATGGAAATGAAGCTTCTCACGG
>JAIOPR010000014.1 GCA_021413805.1 Planctomycetota bacterium | reverse complement strand
GGGCTCTTCGAAGTACGTGATCCGGATGTCGCACAGGATCGGCGACATCGTCACCGGCACGAGCGACGCCACTTCGAACCACCCCAGGTAGTAGGCCTCGGTCCCGGACTTGAGCTGCGCCTTCACCGGCACGCCGACGCAACCGTCGTAGTAGTACGAGTCAACATACGATCCGCCTGTCTTGAGGCGCAGGCTCGGCGTGATGTGCCCGAACGACGTCGTGGGTGCGGCTCCGTCGTGCCCGTACAGGTGAACGTGGAACGGGTGGTAGTGCGAGCATCCCACCGTGCCGATCGTCACGTCCTTCGTCTTGGCTTCATTCTCCAGGAACGTCAGGCGCTTCTTGTACACCCCCGACAGCTCCTTCTTGTACCCCTCGCCGGACTTCCACGTCGCGTCATCGTAGTAGGTGGCGCTGTGGTAGCGGTTGCGGGGGCTGAAGGGCGCCGTGTGGCTCCTCCAGTGGTGCATCACGATGTTGTCGATCACACCGTGCCAGCGGGGCGAGCTCATTCCGAACGAGCCGTCGTTGGCAAGGATGCCGCCGACATCGAAGCGCGGACCGTTACCGACGTCGTTGTTCGGATTGGTCGGGAGAACGTTTTCCGGCAGGCAGATAGCCGCGCCACCGTAGACGGTCATTCCCATCCGGGTGTTGACGTCCTTCATCCCCGCAGAATCAGGAGACGACATGGACGTCTCGCCGGCCGTGTTGCAGGCACCGTCCGAGAAAATCATGGCATTCGGCGGAACGACGACTTTGGAGCCGTCGGCCTTGGTGATTTCCGTGCCGCAGACCCACGAGAACTCAACGTGGTGCCACGTGTGGGGCTTCCAGGACTGGTCGTGCCAGATGACGTAGAACTTGCCCGTCGGGTGATGGAAGAACTCGATGTAGACGCGGGTGAGTTCAGCGTAGGCGCGCACCGAGTAGTTCATGCCCTTGGTGCTGCCGACGCCCCAGTCGAAGAAAAACTGGCGCTTGCAGGCCAGGACCGTGTAACTGCCGGACCACGGGTTGCTCACGACGTGCTGCTTGCTCTTCGATACCCAGGTCCAGATGTCGATTTCCGGTTTGACGGTCATCTCGATCGTGCAGTTCGGCGCAGGAACCTCGTCGGCCCAGTACGTATGGAACCGGTTGCGACGAGTCTCGTTGATGTAGATGCCGAAATTCTGCAGGTCGCAGCCGTTGTCCCAGAAATTCGCGCCCGTGCCGCCGCTGCTGCCCCAGCTCCAACCCGAGTCCGCAGCCGTCGGCTCAATCTGGTAGGGCTTCAGCACAACGCCGCCGTACCCGCTGTCATAGCCGGTGTCCTGCAGGAATGACTGAAGGTGATAGGCGGACATCGACGCCGCGTCGCCGAAGCAATGAGGCGAAGAGTAGTCGTACTCCGGGTGACGGGGACCGCCACCAGCGGAGCCGAATCCGCCCGCCACATCGTGCCACGCATGGCGATGGCTCTGGTTCGGATAGACCGAAGCCAGGTTGAAACCGGCGACGAACGAAATACCGCACTTCGTAAGGCCCGCCGGCGGAAGCGGCGTTCCAAAGATCTTCGTCAGGCTCGGATCCGGGCCCCAGCACGCGTCCTGCGGGTTGCCGGGAGCGCCGTAGCCGGCCGCGGCTGCGTCTCCGTCGTGGGCAGGACCGGGCGAAGAACCAGCCTGAACCTTCGAGGGCCCGTTCAGGATCATGTAGCCTTCGTAGTCCGCGCACCACGAAACGTCGCCCGTCTGGCTCCTGTAGTGGACCGGGTTCGACGCCGCGTTGTACACGTACTCGGGCATCGACACCACCGGCGGATACCCGCCCGCCAGCAGGTCGCCTTCCTTGGAGTCCTCAGTCGTCCACGTGCGATCTTTTTCGAACTGTTCCTGCGTCGTGTACACGACCTGGTCGAAGACCTTCACAACGGTTTCAACCTTCTCTTCCGCCATGACCTTGCCGGCGTTGTACACGCGCCCGATCGCCTCGATCTCGAAAATCCCGTTGGAGCTGAACGTCCACTCCGTCGAGTTCACCTTCACGTCGCTCTTGTCCATGCGGACAAGGTCGGACGGCTGAGCCGAAGGATTCGACGTCACCAGGATCAAGTCCGGATCCAGCTTCTTCACGTTCGTGTTCGGGTTCGCGTTCGCCTTGATGAGCGCCCTCTGGAACCGCGTGAGCCCCGGGATGGCAAGGATCACGTCGTCTTCGAAATGCATCCAGTCGTTAAACGACCAGGCGCCGGCCGGAGTGCCGTTCGTGAAGCGGGCGGAAATCAGGTAGTCCGCGATATTCTCGGCATCCGCCTGCGTGATCTTGACGTTGATGAGGCCCAGGCTGCCGTTGTACTCCTTCGGCACCGCTGACTCCGACAGGACGGTGTAATCCCAGAAGTCCGCTTCCAGGTTCATCAACGTGGCGACGATAACTTCCCGCGAGGCCGTGTTGATGTTCACCGGAGTGCGGGGCTCGCCGTAGTAGTAAGTTCCGCCGAACTTCCCAGCCGCGGTCTCGCCACCGGTCGCCGAGGTCGCCCCCGCACCCGTGACGAACTGCTTGAAACCGCCGCCCTTGTCCGCGTTCTTCACCATGAAGACCGGCGCGGCGGCCAGCAGCCTCGCTGACGGAAGCGACGCGTAGGTGCCGGGGATGGGAGCTGAAATCGAGTAGAGCGGGCTGGCCGAGAAACTGTCGACCGAGCCGCCCTTCGACGCAGCAGGATCCGAGACCGAAGCCACCGCCGGAGCCGGCAGCGGAGCAGCTGCGTAGGTCGGCGCGTCCTGCGGTTTCGTGATCGAGGAGATCGCCGAGGCATAGTCGCCGCCCGTGTAGTCCGTCGCGCCCGTCCAGGTCTGGTCAAACTTCGTCGTCATGCCATCGACCCAGCCGTGGCATGTGATGAAGTCTTTGCAGGCTTCGAAGCGCTTGCGGGCGTCCGCGGGATTGCCGGAGAAGAAAGTGTTGTTGATGAAGACCGTGTCGTAAATCTCGGACTTGTTGTTGAACGGCTTGGCACGCTTGATCGCCGCCGCGGAAATCTGGTCGCCCAGGTTGAATCCGCCCGCGTTCACGGCCGTGCTGTCGGCGCACTTCAGGATCGATCCAAGGTTGTTGAGCATCCGGACGACCTGGGAGCCACCGTCGTTCACATTGATCATGGAAGCGCAGTCCATGACCTTGAGGGCGTACACGTCGCCGCGGTTCTCGTAAGTCCCGGGGAACTGGCCGCTGAACGGCTCGTTGTTCTTCGGGTCGATCGACTGCGGGAAGGAGACGCCGTTCTTGACGCTGTTCACGAGGCCGTCGTCAAGGGCGGACTCCAGCGAGCGGGGCGGCATTCCGTAAGCCCGGGTCGGCGTGAACTTCCAGATGTCCGACTTCACGATCGCCGGGTAGACCAGTGTGCCCGCTTCCTTGTTCAGCATTTCGCGGTAGTACCAGTCGTTTCTCGCGTCGTCCCAGGACTGGATCATCGCGCGCCCACGAATGGACGCGATCGCGCGCTCGACCCCGGACTGTGCCAGCATTTTCGCGCGCACCTTATCGACGTAACTGTTCGAGACGGCCCGCTCAACGCGGGACAGCGTCGCAAACGTCGCCGCAAGGAGGCCGAGAACGCCGAGCACGCCCAGTGCCACGAGCAGTACGAAGCCTCGGTTGTTCTCCATCCCTTTTCGGATCATCGGGCTCTCCTAATCCTGAGGCGTCGGTCGGACGCCTCTAACGTTTTGTCAGGGCCGGATTCGGTGCCGGCTCTGCTAATCATTCCACTGGAAGTCGAACTCGGTCTTGATTTCCTCAACCCACTTCTTAAGCCGCGCCGGCGCAGGCTCCAGTCCGCGATTCCCGTAAAGCGTCTGGGCCATGTTGTCTACAAAACGCCGCTCGTCATCCCGCCGTTCCGTCTCAATGCCGCTCAACTCACGCTTCAGCACTTCGCGGCGCCGCTTCTGGTCCTTGTCCAGCTTGCCTTCGGGGGTGTCCTTGATGGCCTGGAGCTCCGCTACCTTCGCTCCCATGTCGCCGTACAGGGAGGACTGGATGTTTCTCTCGAGGTCCTGAAGCGCCATGATGGCGTTCGCGAGGGAGCCGAAGGCTTCCTTGTGTTCGTTATAGACGGTCCCGCGGATCTTCCCGGAGATCTCCTGGTCAACCTGCCCGATCTCGTTCCCGAACTCCGTGGACCAGGTCTGGTAGGTCTCGGCCGTCGCGTCGCCGCCCTTGTTGGGGTCGGAGTGCTTCGCGAAGGTCTTCATGAGGTCGGTCAGCTTGTCCTTCATCATGTCGGCGCGATCGCGGATGAACGCCTTGTCGGCCTCGTCGGACTGGGCGGCCTCGTCGGCCGTGCCGATGGTCAATTCGCAGGTGCCGAACTGCTTATTGGAAGAGCACTTCCCGGTCGCGGTGATGATCTTCATCAGCTTCTCGTAGCGCTCCGGGTTGTCCTTCTTGTACTGCTCCTGGTATTCAGGATTATTGAGCAGGCACTTGGCGAACTCCTCGGTCTCGTTGAGGGCGGCTTTCACGCCGTCGGACTGCTTTTCAAGTTCGAACCACGCCTCGCAGATGTACTTGCCGGCGGGGAAGCCTTCCCGCCAGGGGCCCATCTCCGCGGCGAATTCCTGCTTCTGGACGGAAGCGCGAACGGTGAGGGGGAGGTAGCTGGCCTTTTCGGGGCGGATCATGATGACGAGCTGCGTCCCGTCGGGGTAGTGGGCGTGGCCCGTGATGAAGACGTTGCGAAACGTCGCATCGCCCTTTTTCGTTTCCTTGTACTGGGCCGTCATCTTGATCTTGTACCCGGGGTGGGCACTGGCCGTGGAAGCGAGAAGCGTGGCGAGAACGAAGGCGGAAAGAACGCGCATGGGTTGTGATCTCCTAGTTGGGGTACACAATGGGCCGATTCGTGAAAATGCAATTGGAGTGCCGGAATCCCGGCGGACAAGTAAATAATATATCCGTAAGTCATTTGGTGCAAATGAGTTGCAATCTATGTGAGGACTTCTTAATCATGTTTCATTAAGAAATGTAACTTTTCGAAGCGTTTGCTACCCTCGCGTAACGCCAGAAATTTGCAAACATGAGCCTAACATCGCCCTCGCCTTCATGTCAACCCAACTACCAACCCCTCGCCCTCAACACGAAAACCAGGCGGTACTGCCGGCCGCTCTCCCACTTCGAAAACAGGGTTGACCCGAACGTTTCCTGCTCGGTCTTGTTTCCGCCGATCACCACGGCATCACCCTCCTTCACCGTCACTTCCGTGTCCAACTCCGCGAACTGCGTGCGTCCCGCGCCCTCGCGGTGCGACACCAGCGGGTGGACCTTCACCGTCACCGTTCCGTCCCCGTTTCTCCTCGGCGTCACCTCCAGCAGCGCCCCCGCCCCGGTCCACCGCCAGGTGTTGATCACTTCGCCGTTGTCCAGATAGACAATCGTCACGGGTTCCGCCCTCCGCTCTCCCACCTCCAGCGACGCCGGGTGCCCGTCCGCGGTCACAAGGAAGGATTCCGTCTTCCGCTTCACCGAAGACCGCTTCTTCCATACGTCCATCCTCGCGAAAAAGGCAGCGCCTCCTGTTCCCGCCCGCAGGCCGTTGATCGAGAGACGGCCGCTTCCGATGGGAACCGAAGCGCCCCAGAAGAGGGACCATCCTTCGGCGTCGCGGTCGTCCACTTCGTACGCCTGGACATCCACGCGCACGTTGAGTCCCTGGCCTGTGGAGCCGTCGCGTGCGCCCCTGGCCCAATCGTCATCGTCGTCGCGATGCCGGGGGGGCGGGTCACCGCAGGCGACAGGGAGGAGGACCACGAAAGCCAGCGCGGCGGCAAGGAGCATCCGGTTCTTGGGCATGCCCGGATTATACGGCGCGGGGCGGGGCTCGCCGTCGATCGATTGGCCCGACCCGAGGCCGAGCGAAAATCCGGCGGGGCGGGCGGAGTCGGCCCTCCTGCGAAAGCACTATCTTCCACCATCGCCGGGCCGACGCAGCTTGCACCGCCGGATTTTCGCTCGGGCTCAGAGTTCCATTGAACCCTGCGGGCCCTCCTGCTACCGTCCCTCCCCCTTTTCGCGACGGCAAAATGCCCCAGGGCAACGTCCTCCTCCTGCTTCATGCTCACCTTCCCTTCGTGCGCCACCCGGAGCACGAAGAGTTCCTGGAGGAGGATTGGCTCTACGAGGCGATCACGGAAACCTACCTGCCGATTCTCGAGCTGGCGGAGAATCTCGAGCAGGAACGGGTGACCTCGAAATTTTCGATCGCGCTCTCTCCGCCGCTGTGCGAAATGCTCGCGGATCCGCTTCTGCAGAGCCGTTACTTGCGCCGCCTGCACCGCCTGATCGATCTTTCCGAGAGGGAAGTGCAGCGGACGCGGCACGAGCCGCTCTTCAACCAGACGGCGCGCCACTACCTGGAATCGTTCCGGCGGGCGCGGGCGGTTTTCGAGGACGAGCACGGGCGCAATATCCTGCGCGGGTTCCGGAGGCTGCAGGACGCGGGGCGGATCGAGATCCTGACGTGCGGGGCGACGCACGGGTTTTTCCCGCTGATGTCGAGGGTGGAAGCGGTGCGGGCGCAGGTGCGGGTTGCGGCGTCGAACTACGAGAAGCATTTCGGGCGGCGGCCGGACGGGATCTGGCTGCCGGAGTGCGGGTTCCAGCCGGGGCATGATGCGATCCTGGCGGCGGAAGGGGTCACGCATTTCTGCGTGGAGACGCACGCGATTGCGTACGCGGCGCCGCGGCCGAAATACACAATTTACGCGCCGGTGCGGACGCCGTCGGGGGTGTGCGCGTTCGGGCGCGACATCGAGTCGAGCCGGCAGGTCTGGAGCGCGAGCGAGGGGTACCCGGGCGACGTGGATTACCGGGAGTTCTATCGCGATCTCGGGTACGACGGCGACGAAGAATACGTGAAGCCGTACCTCCACGCGGACGGCGTGCGGCGGAATCTCGGCATCAAGTACCACCGCATCACGGGGCGCGTGCCGCTGGACCAGAAGCAGCCGTACAACCCGGCGGCTGCCGCGCACCGGGCCCGCGCCCACGCCGAGAACTTCCTGTTCAACCGTGTCGAGCAGGCGCGGCACCTTCGCCGGACTCTCCACCGGACCGCGTCGGTCCTGTCGCCGTACGATGCCGAGCTCTTCGGGCACTGGTGGTACGAGGGCCCGCAATTCCTGGTCGAACTCCTGCGACTCGCGGGCCGGCAGTCGGAAGTCAATTTCACCACGCCGCGCGACGTTCTCGCGGCCGGCGGGCCGGTGCAGCGCTCGACGCCGACACTCTCCACGTGGGGTGACAAGGGCTACTGCGAGGTCTGGCTCAACCCCACGAACGACTGGATCTACCGCCACCAGCACGTCGTCGAGGACCGGATGGCGTCGCTCGCGCGCGACCACCGCGACGCTTCGGGACTCCTGCGCCGCGCGCTCAACCAGGCCGCCCGCGAAACGCTCCTCGCCCAGTCGTCGGACTGGGCCTTCATCATGAACGCCGACACCGCCGTCCCTTACGCACACAAGCGCTTCAAGACCCACGTCGAGGCCTTCGCCAACCTGCACGCGCAGATTCGCGCCGGGCGGATTGAAGAGACGCTCGTTTCCTCGCTCGAATCGCGGCACAATGCTTTCGCGGAAATCGACTGGCGCGTATTCGGGCCGGAGGAGGGGCGATGAAGCTGCTGGTGCTGTCCCGGAAGCCGGGGATTTACTCGACGCGGCGGCTGCGTGAAGCGGCGCGGATCGAGGGGCACGGGTGCCTCGTGGTGGACCCGTTGCGGTGTGTGCTGCACCTGGAGAACGGGGCAGCGCGGGTGCGTGTAGCGGGGGAGGACGTGGCGGGGGTGGACGCGGTGATTCCGCGCGTCGGTTCCTACGCGGTGGAGTATTCGCTCGCCGTCGTGCGGCAGTTCGAACTGATGGGCGTGCCGGTGCTGAACTCGAGCGCGGGAATTGCGCTGGCGAAGCAGAAGTGGGCGAGCCTGCAGACGCTTGCCGCGAGCGGCATCCCCATTCCGCCGACTTCCATGATGCGGTTCCCGACGCATCTCGCCGCGACGATTGAGAACCTCGGCGGCGCGCCCGTGATTCTCAAGCTGCTTCGTGGCATGCAAGGCGCAGGCGTGATGCTCGCCGAATCGCCGCAGGCGGCCGAGTCGATCATGGACACCGTGTGGTCCCTCGGCGAGGACATCCTCGCGCAGAAATTCATCGCCGAGTGCCGCGGCCGCGATGTGCGGGTGCTGGTCGTGGGAGGGGAAGCGGTGGCGGCGATGCGGCGGACGGCGAAACCGGGGGATTTCCGCTCCAACATCCATCGCGGCGGAGCCGGGGAGTACGTCGAGTTGACCCCGGCGATCTGCGAAGTGGCCCGCCGCGCCGCGGCGACGGTAGGGCTGCGGGTGGCGGGCGTGGATCTCCTCGAATCGCGAGAAGGCCTGCTGGTCCTCGAGGTGAATTCCTCGCCCGGATTCCAGGGACTCGAGGAGGCCACCGACCGCGACATTGCCGTGGAAATGATCCGGAGCGCGGTGAAAATGGTCGAGGAGCGCAGCGGCGCCGAAAAGGTGGGAGGACGCCGAATCTAGTGCCGGGCGCGACCGGAACAGCGGCGCGCGGATGTTCAATTGAGAATTGAAAATCAAAAATTGAACATTGAAAATTTGTCCCTGCCGTTTTCCCCCCTCAAGGACGCCTTCATGTCCTTCCTCCTGTCCCTCGACGGCACTTCTCCCGGCCAGCGCTACAATCTCGGCGCCCTCACCCGCCTCGGTGGAACCGCGCCCGATGCCGTTCCTGCGCCGGGGGCGGCCGAAGGGATCGAAATTGCCCGTACCGACCGGCTCAGTGTCGCCAGGTCTTCAAAGCCGTTCCTCGTGAACGGGCAGGAGGTGACGGAGCACACCTTGAAGAGCGGTGACGTGATCGCCGCCGGGACCGCGAGATTCCTGTTCAAGTCCGACGAGACCTCCACGTACGACCGGCGGGCGCCCCACCTGGGGGCCTTGTATCGCGTCGCCGCCGTCCTGACGAGCGGGCAGGATCTCTCGACTTCGCTGGGCACGGCGCTCGGCGTCCTCCTGGACGAGACCGCCGCGCGCCGCGCCGCGGCCTGGCTCGCGGACGACGACACCGGGAAACTCGAGCGCCTGGCCGTCTCCGCCCGCGACGGTGTCGCCGCCGGGTGGCTCGAAGCCTCGTACGCCAGCCTTCCCGCGCTTCAGAACGCCGTCGTCGCGCTCGGCGCGCCGGCCGCGGCAACGCTCGTGCTCCCGCTCGTGGCGCGATCGAACGTGCTGGGGGCGATCGCGGTGGAAGGACCGGGGCCGGGAAGCGTCCCTGATCGGGACGTGGAACTCGTGACGGCGGTTTCGCTGATCGCGACGGTCGCGGCGGAGAACCGGCGGAACGCGAAGCAGATGGAGGAATACGGCCGGCTCCTCATGTCGATCGAGAAGGCGACCATGTGGCTCTCGGGATACCTCGAGCGCGACCCGATTTTGGGAGAGGCCGTCGGCTTCGCCCGCTCGATCTTCAAGGCGTCCCACGTTTCGATCGCGGAACTCGAACCGGACCACAAGGCCGCCCGCATCGTCCGCGCCGTCACCCCGCGCAAGTCCGACCCGACCGCTTACCTCATCAAGGTCGGCGAGGGAATGCTCGGCCGCGTTCTCGCCACGGGAAAACCGCTCCACTCCCCGGAGCCCGACACCGGCCAACCCCCGGACGGATACGCCCGCTCCAAACGTTTCAAGACCGACTCCTTCGCCATCGTCCCCATCTTCGCTTCCGCCTCCGAGGGCGCAGATCTCCTCGGCGCCATCTGCGTCGCCGACAAAATCGGCGGCCGCCCGTTCAACGAGCGCGACCTCGAACTCCTCGCCGTCCTCGCCCGCGCCGTCGGCGTCGCCCTTCACAACGCCCGGCTCTACGAGCGCGCCACCGTCGATTCCCTCACCCGCCTTGTCGTCCGCCAGCACTTCTTCTTCAAACTCGAAGAGCATCTCGCCTCGGCGCAGAAATCGCGCCGGCCGCTCTCCCTGGCGATCGCCGACCTCGACGATTTCAAAAAGGTCAACGACACCCACGGCCACCCCGCAGGCGACGCGGTTCTCCGCGCTGTCGGCGCCGCGGTCAAACGTTCTCTCCGCCCGGGCGATCTCGGCGCCCGCTACGGCGGCGAAGAATTCGCCCTGATATTCCCGGGATCGACGCTGTCCGAAGCGCGGGCGGCGTGCCAGGCGGTGCTGGAGGCGGTACGCGCGGCGGAAATCGAGGCCGGCGACGGCGCGAAGATCCGTATCACGGCCTCGATCGGCCTCGCGGAATTGCGCGGCGGCGATACTCCCGAGAGCCTCGTGGCGCGCGCCGACGCCGCGCAGTACCGGGCAAAGTACGGCGGAAAGAATCGGCTGGTCGAAGCGGACAAGTAGGGAAGGGCCGGGGCTGACTGCCGGGGCCTACCGACGGGGCTTGGGGCCGGGGCATCGCGGCGCTCCGACGTTGGCCGCGGACGCGTGAATTCCTTATCCTCCATGTTCCTTCTCCCCGGAGCAATTCCATGCGCATCACCTTCCACGGCGCCGCGCGCACCGTCACCGGCTCCCGTCACCTCGTCGAAACCGCTTCCGGCGGCGTCCTCCTCGACTGCGGCCTGGTGCAGGGACCGCGAAAGGAAGCCGAGAAACGGAACCGGGAATTCGGCTTCGACCCGAAGTCGGTGGCCGCCGTGGTCCTGTCCCACGCGCACATCGACCACGCAGGGAACCTGCCGCTTCTCATGAAGAAAGGTTTCGACGGAAACATCTTCTGCACCCCCGCGACCCGCGACATCGCCAGCGCGATGCTCCGCGACAGCGCGAACATCCAGGTTTCGGACGCCAGGTTCCTGAACCGGCAGAAGCGCCCGAGCGAGCCGGAGGCGGAGCCGCTGTACACGCTGGAGGATGCGCACGCCGCGATCGCCCGGATGGTGGCCGTCCCGTACGGGCGCACATTTGAAGTGCTTCCCGGCGGAGTCACGGGGAAGTTCGCCGACGCGGGGCACATCCTCGGTTCGGCGGTCACGGTCCTGAAGGCGCGCCGCGGGGGATCGTCGAAGACCGTGGTGTTCACGGGGGACGTCGGGCGCCGGAACTTCCCGATCCTGCGGGATCCGCAGGCGGTCGAACAGGGCGATGCCTTCATCACGGAGAGCACGTACGCGAACCGCGACCACGGCGGCGACGTGGCGGCCGCGACGGAGCAGTTGCTGGAGATCGTGAAGCGGACGGTCGCGCGGGGAGGGCACCTCGTGGTTCCGGCGTTCGCGCTGGGAAGAGCCCAGAGCCTGGCGTACGTGCTGCATCAGTTGTGGTCCGAGGGGCGGTTGCCGCGGATCCCGCTGTTCGTCGATTCGCCCCTGAGCCTCGACGTGACGGCGATCTACAAGCTGCACCCCGAATGTTTCGACAAGCAGACCCTGGCCTACCTGGACGACGACAAGCCGGGAGACCCGTTCGGATTTTCGGCGCTGACGTACCTCCGCACGACCGACGAGTCCAAGACGCTCAACGCGAAGCAGGGCCCGTTCCTCGTCATCGCCGCCTCAGGAATGTGCGAAGGCGGCCGCGTTCTCCACCACCTGAAACATGGCGTCATGGACCCGCGAAACACCATCCTCATCGTCGGGTTCTGCGCCCAGCACACCCTCGGCCGCCGCCTTGCCGACGGCGCCCCCGTCGCGAAAATCTACGGAGTCGAGTACCCGGTCAAGGCAGAGGTCGTGCGTCTCGACGGGATGAGCCAGCACGCGGGAAGGGGAGAGCTGATCGAGTACGCGATGACGCAGAAGAAAGCGTCCATCGGCTTCTGCGTGCACGGGGAAGAAGAGCAGGTGACGGCGATGAAGGACGCCATGCTGGCGGGCGGGTTTTCGAAGGTGGAAGCGCCGAAGCTGGGAGAGAGCTTCGACGTGTGAGGGAGGGCCCCGGCCGTTACTCCTCCCACTTCCCGCCTTTCCACTTGAACTTCTTGTCAGCAATGTCCGCCGCGTCGTAGGCCGTTTCCGGGATCACGACGCCCTCGATCTTTTCTTTGCCGCTCAGCAGCGCGTCGATCGCGTTGACGTAGTCCGTGATGCCGAACGTGTTCACCTCCGTCGCCGGCGGATCGAACTTGATGCCCTTGCAGTCCTTGCAGGTGAAGGTCCCGCCCTTCACGAGGGCGCCTGCCGTGATCATGGTCACCTTGAAATCCCCCTTGCGGCTCTTCCAGGTGGACAGTGAGCAGATCTCGGACAGCGCGACTTTCTCCACGCCGGCAACGATCTTGATGTCCACCTTGTTCTTCCCGTTCACCTCTCCGCTGAAGGCCACCGTCAGGTACCGCTCGGCGTCGCACCCGGTGCACAGCAGCTTTCCCGTGTGGTAGCAGTGCGTGCAGATTTCCTGGGCGAATGTCGGGTTCGGCGGATGGTCCAGGCGGACGCCCGTTCCCTTGCAGTTCACGCACTCCGTCAGCCCCGTCCCTTTGCAGACCGCGCACGCCCGCGTCGCCGAGCCCTTGCACGTCACGCACGGCACGCGCTTCTGAAGATCGTCCGCCAGGTCTTCAATCGAGATTTTCACGTACTGCTTGCACTTGTCCGCGAAGTACACCTTGGTCACCTTGCGCAGAAGCGGGATCGCTTCGCCATAGTGGAGTTCGCGAACGGGCTGGACGGCGGCCCTGAGCAGCACCAGGCTCTTCTTGGAGGTTTCCACGATCTCCGCGTTCAGCGTCCCCAGCTGTTTCTTCGCCTCGGCGTTTCCCTCGTCCGCCTTCAGGACACGCGCATAGCACTCCGCCGCATCCGGCCGCTTCCCGGCCGCCAGCAGCCAGTTCCCGAGCAGGAGTTGCGCTTTCGCGGCGCAGGAAGGGTCCAGGAAGGCCGCGATGTTGCAAGCGCGCCGCAATGTCTTCTCGTCCTGGATTTCCTTCGGCGCATCCACCATCCACACCGCCAGGTCCAGGTACGCCGCCGCATTTTCCCCGTCCAGCGCTTCCATGCGCTTGACACGTTCCTGGAGCGGGGAGACGCCGCGTTCAACGCTTTCGATCTGTTCGCGGGTGAATGTCAGGGCGGATTTGGCGGTCTTGATCTTCACGTGGTCGGGAGCGTCCTCGAGGATTTCTCCCTCGAACGTGCGGCCGTCCTTGAGGACGATCTTGTCGGCAAAGACAACCGCGGCGCAGGCCGCGACCAGGATGAGTTGAAGTGCTAGTTTCACGGCGACCTCCTCGGGTGGATCCGGCTATTTTACCCACTTACCGTCTTTGTACCTCACTCCGCCGTCCGTGAGAATGGTGTGGTCCCAGGTTTCCGTCACGTTGGGAATCACATCATAGGGTTTCTGGCCCGTTGCGCGGTCGGTGACCTCGGACATGAAGAGCCGGATCTTATCGAGGGGCGGCGGGGAAGAAGGAGGCGCGTACTTGATTCCCTGGCATGTACCGCAGGGCGTCCTTCCGCCGGCGGTGGGCGGCATGCCGCGAATGCCCGCGACCGGTACGGCAACCGTCTTGTTCACGTACTTGATCAGGTCGATTTCCGTCTTCAGGGCGTCGGCTTCGTGGCCAGCAGTCGCCTTGACAGTCGAATCGGGCTTCGTGCTGTTCATGAAATAAAGATACTTGATCTCGATGGTGCGCTCAGCCTTGCACTTGACGCACAGCAGGGAGCCGATCCCGTAGCAGGTCCTGCACACCTTCGACGCAATGCCGTCCTCGCCTTTCCCGGCCGTGAACCCCTTCTTGCTCCCGCTACCGCCGCACTCCGCGCACTCGATCAGCCCGTCGCCCTTGCACGCCGGGCACTCCGCGATCCCCAACCCATCACAGTTCGTGCATTTCACTCGCCGCGCAATGTCCCGCGTGAGGTCCTCGATCGTCATCCCGATGAATCCCTTCGCCAATTCCGCCGTCGCCAGGGACTCGGCCTTCTGGAGTTTGGGAAGCGCCTCGGCGTACCTCTCGGAGACAACGAGGTCGAGGCACGCCGCGAGCTGCTCCATTTCCTTCTTTGCATCGGTTTCAAGCGCGCCGCGCACTTCTCCCAGCCTGATGCGGGCATCGGGGTCACCCGGTTTTGCAACCAGGGCCATGGCGAAGCAGGTCGCGGCTTCGCGGTGCGTCCCCAGTGTCTCCAGCTTGTTTCCCAGGAGCATCTGCGCATCGCAGGCGAGAGCGGGGTTAAGTTTGGAAGCGATCGCGCACAACCGCCGCACCGTGGGGAGGTCGAAGACTTCTTTTCCCTTGCCCACCGTCATCCAGGTCGCGACGGCGAGGTAGCCTTCGGCGTTCGCCGGATTGAGCGCTGCGAGTTTCTCTTCACGCTCCTGAAGTGGCCCGGAGACCTTCTCGATGGAGGCCACCTGGTCGCGGGCAAAGGTCAGGGTAGCCTTGGCCGTCTTGATCTTGACGGAAGTATCGTTTTCCTCAAGTACGACGCCCTCGTACGAGCGTCCGTCCTTGAGAACGAGCTTGTCGGCGAGCGCGACGGAAGCGATGGCGACAACGAGCAGGGCGAGATAGATGGAACGCATAGCGATTTCCCCTCCCGGAGAATTGGATAATTGCGGGGAAGGATACCAGAATCCATTGGCTGGAGTAGAACGGGAATTGGCACGAAATTGGGATCGGGACCGCGGCTCCCCCCTGAATTACCTCTTTTCCTCCGGTTTCACCCATTTCCCGCCGGAGAACACGAGCTTTCCGTCCTCGGTGAACGACTCATCGAATGTTGTTGTCCCGAGCCGGGCCAGTTTCGGCCCCGTTTGCTCTTCGGCGGAGAGCGACCCCACCATCCGCTCGTCGATCGCGGCCTTGAAACTGATGAGTCCTCGGCGGTCCCAGGTCCCAGCCGCCCTCGGCACTACGCCCTTGCACGCCGTGCACCTGATCTCTCCCGAGCGCTCCCTGCATTTCGCGCAGCGGATCGACCCGGTTCCCGAACACGGGGCGCAGTCCTTTTTCTCAACGACGACACCGTTCTTCTTCAACTCCTTGTATCCCTTGCCCGCGCAGGCTGCGCACTTGAACGATCCCTCGCCGTTGCAGGAATAGCACTTGATCCACAGCTTTCCCGCGCAGGTCTTGCACGGGACTCGGGCGCGTATGTCAGCCACCAGCGCAGCAAAATTCCTGTAGGTCGGAACATAGGTCGAGACGAGGCACGCACCCGGCGCGTTCAACGAGGCCTGCAGCCCGGGGATCGCTTCCGCAAGCCGGTCGTCGATGGCCAGCTGAATTGATTCGCCCAGTCGCTTCATTTGGGATTTCTTCTGCTCCGCAAGCGAGTCCCGGTGCTTGAGGAACTTGTCGCGAACGGCCTGGTTTTTCCAGTCCGCCGTGTACGCCGCGAGGTACGCCACGGCGGCCCGTGCGCGGTTGCCTTTCTGGCTGTACCAGTCGCCGATCGCAGTCTGGGCGCGGGAGCAGAGCGACGGGTCCAGCGAGGTCGCGATGTTCCCGAGGCGCTCGATCGTCGGGCCGTCGCCGGTTCCCTTCGAGATGCACATTTCCGCGGCCTCTACATAGCCCGTGGGATTGGAGGGAGTGAGGGCCTCCAGCATCGCATCGACCTCCTCGGCGACACTCACCCCCTTCTCGATCCGGTCAATCTCGGCCCGCTTGAGCGGGATCGTCCCCTTGGACATCTTGAGCTTGATGACATCGTCCGTCTCTTCGATCACCTTCCCCTCGAACGTTCGGCCGTCCTTCATGAAAATCCTGTCCGCCTGGGCGATAATCGCGGCGGCAAGGACAAGGGCGAGGGAGAGGGTGAAGCGTTTCATGGAATGGTTCCTACTTGGATTTGAGGGCAGGCAGGACGAGTGCGGTCCTGTAGAGGCCGAGGGACAGCTGGGCGAGCGCGGTGTCACACGCTTCATCAGCGGCGTCGAGGCCCGCGAGGATGTTCTCGGCGTCGGGGACGCCCTTGGCAAGGAGTTCGCAAAGCGCGAAAGCCGCGGCGACGGATCTTTGGGTGGCGTTTTCCGCGAGGGAAGTGCGGGCATCGTACCGGGCGATGCCGTCCGCCGAAGCCGAAGTGCCGCGGGCCGCGGCGATCATGCGGACACTGAGGTCGAGGGCTGTGGCGAGATTTTCGAATTCATCGCGGGTTGAATTCGGGGTCCAACGGGAGCTGAGGGTTTCAATCTCGCCGGTCGCACCGGGATTCAGCTTCTTCGCGGCCGCCGTGAACGCGCGGACGAGGCGGTCGCAGGCGCCGCTGATGGCGGTGAAGCGCAGTTTGAGGCGCGCCGACCTGACCGTGGCGAGTTCCCTGGAGTCCGAGGGGGTGAGGAGATAGGTGCGAATGTCCTCGTGCAGCACACGATGCAGGCCATCACGCCGAAATACGCGCGGTCCCCCGGTTCCTCGGTGGTCTTCGGCGCCTGGCCGAGGACCTCCAGCCCCTCTTTGACTTCGAATTCCCAGCCCATGGAAGGTGCCGGTTTCCAGTCGGGCGTCGGGTTCGGGCCCGGTGTCCCGTTGCCGGCGGCGGAGGTCAGGCCCATCACGTATCCGCGTGCCTGGTCGGCAAGGAACCCGACCGGCATTTTCTCCAGGTAAAGTTTGAAGTACTTGAGCGCGTTGGGAATGTCGCGGAAGCGCTGGCAAATTTCCCCGCATTCGTAGATGGCGTCGAGGAGGCCCGCATCGGCAGCGGCCAGCATGGACTCGCGCTGCTTGTCATAGTCCCGGACCCTTTCGTAGACAAACGCGAGACGGTAATTGAGTTCCGCGTTGCCGGGCGACTTCGCGAGGCACTCCTTCCCGAAGCGAATCGCCTCGTCGAGGTTGACCTTGATGCCGAGTTCCCAAACCCGAAGAGCCTGCCGGTCCGGATCATCCGGTCTTTCTTCCAGCGCCCGCTTGACGGCCGGGCTTGCGTTTTCCAGGGACCCTGACATCAGGTAAGCCCGCGCAAGCCAGAGATTCAGGTCCTTGTAGTCCGCCTGTTTCCGATGCAGGGCTTCGAATGAGGCCGCCGCCTGGCCGGCGGTGTGTCCCTGGTAGAAGAGGTACCCCGCCTGGAACATGTGGTCCGGGTTCCCGCTGCCGTGCTCGTAGGCCGCCTTGAAGTTGGCTCCAGCGTCGTTCCAGTCGCCCGCGGCCCGGCCCAGCTCACCCAGGGCGACGAGCACTTCGACGTCATCCGGGTTCACGCCCTTCGCCATGTTCAGCTGTTCCCGCGCCAATTGAGGCCGCCCCGCCTTTGCGAGCGCCTTCCCCGCAAGCTTTCGAGCTTCGAGCAATTGCGAAGTGTTGCCCGTCCACGTCTTCTCTGCGGATTCCATCGCCGACGACGCCGCCTCCTCGTACTTCCCGCCTTTGAAGGCGATCCTGGCACGCACCAGGTAGGCGCCGGAATTCGTCGTTCCCTTCTGGATTGCCTTTTCCGCGGAGGCGACGGCACCCACATCGTCGCCCGAATCGAACTGCGCGATGGCGAGCCGGGACCAGCCATTCCCGTCGTCACCCTTGTCGGCGACGTACTTCTTGAGCGGACCCACCGCCTTCAGCGGCTCGTTCTTCTTGTCCTGGTAGAGGATCGCCAGCGTCATCCAGGCCTCGCTCTCACCCGCCTCGGCGGCTTTCAGCAGGTACGGCTCCGCGTGTTCGTAGTCGGCATTCTGGAAGAGGATGCTGCCGGCGCCGAGCAGCGACTCCTTGTTGCCGGGGTTGGTCGCCAGGATTGCTTCGTATTCCTTCAGGGCTTCGGGCTTCCGGCGCAGGAGAATGAGGCAGGCGGCGAGCTCGACGCGGGCGGGCAGGAACGCAGGGTCCTTTTCCAGCGCCCGCCGGTAGAGCGAAACCTGCGTCTCCAGGCGCCGCAAGGCCTCTCCCGACAGCCCGGAGCCGGCCGAAACTTCCTTGGCCGTTTCGTCGATGCTGAAAATCGACAGGCGGCCTTTCTTCCCTCCCGCGTCCAGGTTCTTCGCTTCGTCGAACAGGTCCTGCGGCGATTTCTGCAATGATTTCCAGACCAGCATCGCGATGACCCCGACGACTGCGACCGCGCCGACCCGGAGGATCAGCCTGCGAATTGTTCCCGCTGCAGCCGACGACTCCCTGGGCTCCGCCCGGCCTGATTGCGCCGGCTGCATCGCCGCCATCGCCATCGACTTCGGCGACTTCGAGCACTTTTCGTTTCCGCATCCGCCATAGCTCGTCATGCATTCCGAATGCTGCGTCATGCCGCATTCCGGGCAGTTCATCTGCACCTGGTCCGGGCGCACACCCAGCCGGCACAGCGGGCAGACCGGGCCTTTGCCGGGCGCGGGAAGCGCCGCTCCGCCGGCATCCGTGATTTCCAGGTTCGAGGGACCGCGGTCGTCCGGCTCGTCCTCCTGCGCCGCAAGCCTGCGCTGGACTCCTTCTTCTTTCAGCACCAACGCCTGCTCCGGCGTGATCAGCTTCGCGGCCACCAGGATCTCGTCCAGTCGCCGCACGGGTTTCCCCGAGGCCTTCATTTTCTCCTGAAGCGCAATCGCGCCGTTGAGCTGCGGTTCCTTGATCAACCCGCGTTTAACGGCGACCCGGCCGAGTTCCGCGTCCTCGGCATCCACGCCGCCGGGAACCGCCGCCGTTGAGGGGCCGACGGAGCGGGGAAGTGACGTCAGGACGCGCTCCAGGTCTGCGACCAGCGCCCCGTGGGACGCATGGCGGTCGCTCGCGGCCTTTGAGAGCATTTTCGAGAAGATCGCAGACAGCGCCGGCGGAACATCCGTCCTGACGGAATTCAACGGGGTGAGCGCAGCCGTCGCGTGCTTCGTGAGCACCGCGAGCGCCGAGTCCGCCTCGAACGGCGCCTTTCCCGCAATGGCATGATAAAAAGTGGCCCCCAGCGAATAGGTGTCGCTCCGCCAGTCCACCGGGTCCCCGCGCCCCTGTTCCGGCGACATGTACAGCGGTGTCCCCAGCGCCACTCCCGCCTGCGTGAGCGCCACTTCGCGATCCACTTTCTTCGCCAGCCCGAAGTCCGCGATCTTCAGCTGCCCCTCGCGGTCGATCAGCAGGTTGTGCGGCTTGATGTCCCGGTGCACGACCCCGCGCTTCGCCGCCGCCTCCAGCCCGCGAGCCGCTTCCGTCATCCATACCACCGCCTGCCGCAGGCCGATCTTTTTCTCTCGAACCAGTTTCTGCTGAAGCGACTCGCCGTCGATGAACTCCATGGCGATGTAGGGAAGGCCCCGGACTTCCCCGAAGCCGAAAACGTTGACGACATTGGGGTGGACGAGCGAAGCGGCGGACCTTGCCTCGGTGCGGAAACGGTCGGCGTAGGTCCGGTCCTGCGCGAGCGAAGCCGACATGACCTTGAGGGCAACGGAGCGCTCGAGGGACGGGTCGTCAGCCCGGTAGACCTCGCCCATCCCTCCACGGCCGATGCGCGCAACGACTTTATACGACCCGACCGTTTCACCCGGCTTCAGCAGATCTTCCTCGGACATTCGGCCCCCTCCCAGAAGTGGCGGGAATTGTAGCAATGCCCGAATCGCGTGCACAAGGAGCAAGGGGGCCTGCCGTCCGGCAGGCGCGGGGTTCCGGGAAGAGTCTCCCGTTTCGCTTGCCGAGCGGGTCCCGCTTCTGCAAGACTCCCCGCCATGATCCCGGTCGAAGAGATTGTGGTTTTCAAGAAATCAGGCGGGCCGGCATTCGATACGTCGATGCGCAGCCGGACATCGCTTCTGCTCCGGCGCCTCATCGGGGAATCGATCGAGTTGCGCGCGACTGACATTCACATTGAACCGGAGGAGAAAGTTGTTCGCATCCGTGCGCGGGTGGACGGGTTCCTGCGCGACCTGGCGGAGTTGGAGCACGAGCAGGGGCACAAGCTGATCTCGGCGATCAAGGTGATTTGCGACCTCGACATCACGCGGAAATCACGGATGCAGGACGGGTCGTTCTCGGCGAAGGTGAAAGGAAAGGCGGTGGAGTTCCGGGTATCGAGCGTGGAGGAAGTTCACGGGGACAAGGTGGTGGTGCGCATCCTCGAAACGGAGCCGGAGATTATCGACCTGGGGCGCCTGGGGGTGCCGGCGGCGACGGAGCGGCAATTGCGGGAGTTCCTGGTCAAGCCGCAGGGGTTGCTGCTTGTGTCGGGACCGACGGGAAGCGGAAAGTCCACAACGCTGTATTCGATGTTGCGGGAAGTCGACCGCAAGCAGAGGAACGTCCTCGCGATCGAGGACCCGATCGAGTACCACCTCGAGTATGTGACGCAGATGTCGATCGACGCGAAGCACGGGGTGACGTTCGCGACGGCCCTGCGGAACGCGCTCAGGCAGGACACCAACATCCTGATGGTGGGCGAGATCCGGGACCCCGAGACGGCGGGCATAGCGATCCAGGCGGGGCTGACGGGGCACCTGGTCTTCTCGACCGTGCACGCGCGGGACGCGATCTCGACGGTTTACCGGCTGCTCGACCTGGGAGTCGAGCCCTTCCTCGTTGCGAACGTCCTCAACATCTCGATTGCGCAACGGCTGGTCCGGCTGCTTTGCCGCGACTGCCGCCGCCGGGTTCCTGTGGACCGCGCGAAGCTCCGCAAGCTGGCGCCCGGCTTCGATGGCCCGGTGTTCGGTCCTTCCGGGTGCCCGAGCTGTGAGAACACCGGATACCGCGGGCGCACAGGGGTCTTCGAGGTCGTCACGATCACCGAGAGGATCCGCGACCTGATCATCGGCAAGGTGCCGGAGGACGAAATCCGCAAGGCGGCGATCGAAGAGGGAATGCTCCCGATTCACCGGGTCGCGATGGAAAAGGTCGCGGCCGGAATGACATCGCTGGAGGAAATCGAGCGCGTGCTGGGATAATCGCGGCGTCCAAACGACTCCACCTGCGGATGGGCAGCGCTTGTCACTCTGGCAGACCCCTGCCAGTTGGACGGGGAATCGGGGACCCCTCCAAAACGCTAACCCCTTGTCCGGAAACATCTTGCCGCCGGCGCTTCCGTGGCATAGCCGTTGCTATGTGTGACTCCCGTCCCAGACTGCATCTTCTTCAGAGCCCTTTTTGTCAGGAGCCCGCGCCATGAAGGTCAAGCCCATCGGCGACAAGATTCTCGTCGAGCGCCTGGAAGCCGAATCGAAGACGAAAGGCGGAATCGTGATTCCCGATACCGCGAAAGAGAAGCCGAAGGAAGGCAAGATCGTGGCCGTGGGCGAGGGGCGCCAGCTGGACAACGGGAAGCGCGTTCCGTTCCAGGTCCAGGAGGGCGACCGCGTGCTGTTTGCGAGCTACGCCGGGACCGAGTGCAAGGTGGACGGGCGCGATTACGTCATCATGGCCGAGGAAGACATCCTCGCGATCATCACGAAGTAACAACCGGAGAAACCGACGATGGCAGCGAAGAAGATTATCTACGACGCGGAAGCCCGTGAAAAAATCCGCGATGGCGTGCAGGTCCTGGCCCGGGCCGTAAAGACGACGCTCGGCCCGCGCGGCCGGAACGTGATCATCGAGAAGAAGTTCGGCGCGCCCCTGGTGACGAAGGACGGCGTAACCGTGGCTAAGGAAGTCGAACTCAAGGACGCCTACGAGAACATGGGCGCCCAGATGGTCAAGGAGGTCGCTTCCAAGACCAGCGACGTCGCCGGCGACGGCACCACGACGGCAACGGTGCTGGCCGAAGCGATTTTCGTCGAGGGGCTGAAGAACGTCACGGCGGGCGCGAACCCGATGTCGCTGTTGCGCGGCATCGAGCAGGCCGTGGTCGCGGTGGTCGAGAACCTCAAGGGGATGTCCACGAAGGTGAAGGGCGACAAGGAAGTCGAGCAGGTCGGAACGGTGGCCGCCAACAACGACCGCGAGATCGGCGAGATGATCGCCGAGGCGATGAAGAAAGTCGGCAAGGACGGCGTGATCACCTGCGAAGAAGGCAAGTCGCTCAAGACCGAGGTGGAGTGGGTCGAGGGCATGCAGTTCGACAAGGGCTACCTCTCGCCGCACTTCGTCACCGACGCGCAGGCCCAGACGTGCACGCTGGACGAGCCGTACATCCTGCTCTGCGAAAAGAAAATCTCGGCGATCAAGGACCTGATCGGGCTCGTCGAGAAGGTGTCCCAGACCGGCAAGCCGCTTCTGCTCGTCGCCGAGGATATCGAGGGCGACGCCCTTGCGACCCTGGTGGTGAACAAGCTGCGCGGCGTTTTTAAGTGTGCCGCGGTCAAGGCGCCGGGTTACGGCGACCGCCGAAAGGCCATGCTTGAGGACATCGCCGTCCTCACGGGCGGCAAGGCCATCACCGAGGACCTCGGGATCGACCTCGAGAAGGCCGACCTGGCCTCGCTCGGGCGCGCCAAGAAGGTCGTGATCGACAAGGAAAACACGACGATCATCGAGGGCGCCGGCGATACCAAGGCGATCCAGGGACGCATCTCGCAGATCAAGAACGAGATCGTCGATACCAAGTCCGACTACGACAAAGAAAAGCTCCAGGAACGGCTCGCGAAGCTCTCCGGCGGCGTCGCCAAAGTGCTCGTCGGCGCGGCGACCGAAGTCGAAATGAAGGAGAAGAAGGCCCGCATCGAGGACGCGCTTCACGCCACCAAGGCAGCCATGGAAGAAGGCATCCTTCCCGGCGGCGGCGTGGCGCTCTTCCGCTCCATCGAGGTTCTGGACAAGGTCCGCGCGAAAGGCGACGAGGCGACGGGGGTGGACATCATCCGCCGTGCGCTCTCGGCCCCGATGCGCCAGATCGCGGTCAACGCCGGCAAGAACGGCTCGATCGTCGAGAACAAGGTGGCGGAGGGGAAGGGCTCGTACGGCTACGACGCCGCGAAAGACGAGTACACCGACCTGATCAAGGCCGGGATCATCGACCCGACGAAGGTGGTGCGGAGTGCGCTCCAGCACGCGGCCTCCGTCGCCGGCCTGCTCCTCACGACCGACGCGCTCATTTCCGAGATCAAGAGCAGCAAGGGCGGCGGCGGGATGCCGGGGGGTGGTGAAGGGATGGGAGACATGGGCGGGATGGGATGCATGGGTGGGATGGGCGGAGGCGACGACTTCTAGCGCACTTGCCGCGTGAGACCGTCTACGGAAGTTCGGGGACGGGAGTGGAACTGCAAACGTCAAAAAACATCGGCGGCCGGCAACGGCCGCCGATTCTTATTGCGGCTGGCCCCCACGCTTCCGTCACCCAACCGCTCAACTCCTCAACCCATCAACCCGTCGCGCCCCGCAGCTATTTTCCCTTCACCACTCTCAACCACTGCGCCTGCGCCGCCGTGTCCCAGCCAGCGCCGGCTTTGAACGCGCTCTGAAGCGCCTGTTCGACTTCCGTGCCCTTGCGCAGGTCCTCGAGGAACGCGGAGAGCTTCTCCGGACCCAGCGTGTCCGCCAGCCAGCCGGTGAATGAGGCGCTCTGTGCGTAGAACAGCGCGATGGCGCCGCGGTTGTCGGGATACCCGGGAAGGTTGACGAGCGTGCGGAGCGGGATCGGCGCGCCGCCTTTCTGCGCCATGAAGTCGTTCAGCAGCTTGTCGCACTCCGCGCGCCGGTCGGCTTCCATGTACTGCGCGATCCCCTCGTTCAGCCAGAGGGGGAGGGGGCGTTCGCCGAAGCGCTCGCCGAGGACGAGGTGGGTGAGTTCGTGGGGGAGGAGTTTCGGTTTCGCGAGGTCGGGATTGAGCTTGCCGTCGATGGTTTGCAGCAGGTCGATCCGGCGCGTGACCTGGCTTTTCATGAAGCCGTCAATCGATTCGTAGCCGACGGCGGTCCCGCCCTGGCTCCAGTCGGGATTCCCGGCGGCGACGTATTCCTTCTGGTCGCGGTGGATGGTCAGCGGGACCTTGTGGGGGTAGGCGGCGCCGCCCATGAAGGTGCGCGACAGCGTCGCCAGGTACTTCTCCGCCTGCACCGCGACGACTTCCGTCAGCCGCTTGTTGTGCGACTTGATCGTGAAATGCGCGGTCTCCTGCGTAAACCATTCGGCCTGCGGCTCGCGGATCGCCGCGATCGTCGCTTCGTCCAGGATCAGGTCGCGGTCCACGGCCGACGCAACCCCGAGGTGTTCGTCCGCCAGCGCCCGGTCCGCCGCCGTCTTCGCGAGCGCCCGGAAATCCTTCCACGCGGACTTCGCTTCGTCGGTCTTCCCGAGCTTCTCCAGCGAAAGCCCGAGCAGCTTGTACGCCTCCTGGTGCTCGGGCCACGCGTCCGTTTCGCGCCGAAGCGCCTCGGCCGCTTCGGCATACTTTTCCGACTCGTACAACGACCGGCCTTTCGCCAGCCAGTCCTCCGCCCGCGCAGCAGCCGCCGCCATCAGCACGATCGCCGCCACGCGCCGCTTCACTTGAGCTTCTTCTCAACCTCGTCGAGGAACGCCCGGACCTCGGGGAGTTTCTTCTGGTAGTACACCTGCAGCTGGTCGCACGCCTTCTTGTGCTGGGCGAATTCGGCGGGGAAGCGCTCGTTGAGCTTGTTGATCTGCTTGTAGCACTCTTCGATTTTGCCGGCATACGCGTTCCAGTCGCGCTTGTCGGACTGGTAACGGCCGAGGCCGTCGCCGGTGAAGGTGATTTTCCCGGTGGGGCCGCGCTGCAATCCGTAATCGTGGTCGAGCGGGTTGCTGGCGTTGGCCTTCGTGACGTTGTCGTTGGCCAGGCCGATCAGCATGGGGATCTGCTTGCGCACCGCTTCGACGAGGTACTGCCGCCCGAAATCAGGGACGATGTCGCTGGCGTGCTGGAAGAAATCCTCGGAGGAGTCGTAGAGGTGAAGGGCCTTTTCCTTGTCGAGGGTGGCGCAGGCATCGCCGTCCTGGACGTTTTTCTTTCCCTTGTCGATATCGCGCTGGGCGACGCCGCGGAGGGCGATGAGCATGACGCGCTCGTCCCAGAGGGGCAGGCGCCCTGCGGCCAGCGGTTCCATTCCCGGGTCGGCCTGTCCGGGGGCGACGGCGA
>JAIOPR010000013.1 GCA_021413805.1 Planctomycetota bacterium | reverse complement strand
GGGCTATTTCCGGGTGAAGCCGTATCGATTGCGGAGGGCTACAGGTCGTTGGCGTTGAGTCGGATGCGGGCGACGCCACCCAAACGCACGGCCGCCGCGCCTGGCACGAGCGATCCGCGACCCGGTGGATCTCCTCCGGCTCAAGCTGATCCCCTCGCCACGTCGATGAAGTACGAGGAGCAGAATGCCATGTCGCGAAGAGTGAAGATCGAGAGCTTCGTCTGGCTCGCGGCGCTTTTCGCGCTGACGGGCGGATTTGGACTCTTCGTCCCGCGCATCTTGGGTCTGGGCAATTGCGGCGACTACTGGGGTGGCAGTGTGCTCTGGATTCTGTTCTTCACGCTTGTCCTCGTGATCAGCGCTGGACTCGCTGCGGTGGCTGGCGAGCGACGAATCGGCGGCTGGCTCCTTCGTGCGTGTGCCTGGCGGCTGTCATTAGTGGTTTAGCCCGGGAAATCCCCTGACACGCCTGACGGCCTCGGTTAACGAACGACGTCATACTTCTTGAGCGTTTCCTTCGCCGCGACGCGCCAGGCGACGTTCGACAAAAGTCTGTTGTTCGGACGACGGAGCAACTCGCCGTGGAACTGCACGGCGTCCTTGAAGAAAGCATCTCGATCGACGGGAGCACGTTGACGGGCATCGTACTCCTTGCGACGGATTTTCCCGTTGAGGATTGCGCTCTCGGCGATTTCGTCGAGTCCCTCGAAGCAGAAGGCAAGTTCCTGCCTTTGTGCCTGGCGATTGTGAATAGCGGATTAGCTTGGGAAATCCCCTGACAACTCCGCCGGCCTGGCGCGCCGCCGGCGGCGACCCCGCCCGCGTCCTCGCCGCCCTCGTCGCCGCGGGGGCGAGGAGGGTCCTGGCGGCTTCGGCGGCGAGCAAGGGTGCTGGGACGCAACTTCCGGCGCGCGAAGGTGCCGAGAGCCATCCATGTCGAACACTCTGCCTTCCGCTTTCCGTAGGTACAATCCGTCCATCCGAGTGAGGGTCTGCCATGAATCGGTTCCCGATTGTCGCGATCTTCCTCTGTTCCGCCTTTTCCGTTCCCGCCTTCGCCGACGGCGAGCAGGCGTCCCGGCTTCGCGAAGAAGCGAAGCGCATCGAGAGCACCACTGGCGACAGCGATCTGGCGCTTCGCAAGATGGACGAGGCCGTCGCCGCGGCGCCCGAGGACCCGGAAATTCGGATGTCGCGGGCCTGGATGAGGAGCCGCGCGGGAGACAAGGCCGGCGCGATCGTGGACGCGGGCGATGCGATCCGGCTTTGGGAAGCGATCCCGGGACACGACCCTGACCGGGTCGCGCACATGCACTTCGAGCGGGCGACGTTTTTCCGGTTCCTCGACCGTTCCGAGGACGCGCTTCCGGATTGCGACGAGGCCGCCCGGCTGGCGCCCGGCAAAAAGTGGCCGCTTCAGGCCCGGGGCGCGGTCATGGTCGAGCTGGGGGACGTGGACGGCGGCATCGCCTTGATCAGGGAAGCTGCGACGGAGGACCCGACGGCCGTGGACATGCTCGCCCCGGCGCAGTTCCTGCAGGCGGACTGGGACGGGCTGAAGGACTCGGCCGGGAAACTGACGGACGGGAGCGCGAAGGCCTGGTGGACCGTGGTGGCCCTCATGGGGAAGGAGCGCTTCCAGGAAGCGTGGCAGGTGGCCGCCGAGTTTCACAACGCGAACCTGGCCAACGGCCTGGGAGTGCTCGCGCTGGCCTGGGTCGAGGGGACGCCCGGACAGCCGGCCGCGAACCTCGAGCGCGCCGTCTCGAACTTCGAGTTGATGCTGGGGTACCGCGTCAACTCGTCCTACGTCGCGGCCTACGCCCGGACCCTGTTCCTCATGGGGCGCTTCGCGGCGTGTCGCGACCTGCTTGCGACGCGCGGCAGCGACCGGTCGTTCATCAGCCTGTTCTGGCTCGGCGCGGCGCAGTGGAAGCTGGACCAGCTCGCCGAGGCGCGCGAGACGCTACGTGCCGCGCGGCGACTGAACCCGTACACCAAGGTGTGGGTCGCGAAGATTCCGGGCCTCGACACGTTTTTCGCGTCGATCGATGCCGAGATCGGGAAGGAAGCGGGGGCGAAGGGCGGCGCGGTCGGGCTGGCGAAGGAGAGCGCGACCTGGCTCCTGACGACGGCGGAGATCGAGGCGCTCGTTCGCCGCTGCCATTTCTCGCGGGCCGTGGCCGAGTACGGGAAGCTGCTTCCCGGCACGGTGTCCCCCATCCGCAAGAAGGAGATCGAGATCCGCCTTGCGGAGGTCAAGTCGATGGCCGCGGCGCTCGAGAAGCTGATCGCCGGCGTGAACAAGAAGCCCGGGACGCTGAAGTCGAAGGTCGGCGCCCAGGAGCTGACGCTGTCCAAGGCGGACGCACTCGCTTTCGAGTTCACCATCGCCAAGGGCACCGGCAAATTCCCGTGGGGTTGCCTTGAGCTCGCCGAGTTCCTGCGCCTTGCCGGGACGCAGACGCTCACCCCCGACGAGCGCTTTGGCCTCGCCATCTTCCAGTGGGACCTCGGCCAGGCAACCGCCGCGCAGGCCGCAATGGCCGACGCCCTCAAGGCCTCCGCCGCGCTCAAGGACCGCGTCACGCTCGTCGTCGCCCGGAAGCGCGGCCTCGAGCCGCCCGCCGGCGGGTTCGTTGTCTACAAGGGTGCGTTTGTCACGGCGGAGGAGAAGACCAACCTGGAGAAGGGACTCGTCCGCTTCAAGGGCGACTGGGTCCCCGCCGCCGACCGCGAGAGCCTCGCCAAGGGACTCGTGAAAGTCGGCGACAAGTGGATGCCCGGCGACGAGAAAAAGCTCCAGGACGCCGGGTTCCGCAAGCAGGACGGGAAGTGGATGGCCGGCGAGGACTACGACGCGCTCGTCTCGCAGTGGGACCACGCGATCGTCCAGGAAACCGCGCACTACACGATCAAGAGCAACGCGGGCGAAGCGTTCGTGAAGGACCTCGCCACCGTGCTCGAGCTTGCGTACACCGAGCTCAAGTCGTTCTACGACGGCCGCGAGCCGAAGCTTCCGAAGGACGAGAAGATGACGCTCTATTGTTTCCGCACGTTCGAGGAGTACCGTCGCCACTGCGTCGAGCGCCACTGCGAGGGCGAGATCAAGGCCGCCGGCTTCGCCGCCTCCGACTCCAACATCGTCGCCGGCTGGAACATGACCGGCGACTTCCGGCTCTTCCTCCAGACGATGGTCCACGAGGCCGCCCACCTCTACTACTACCGCACCTCCACGATGGCGCGGTGGCCGTCCTGGTACATGGAAGGCATGGCGACGTACTTCGAGGGCTTCAGCGGAAGCAGCGGCGCCTGGAAATTCAGCTTCGCCAACCCGACCCGCCTCCCGGGAGCCAAGTCCGCGATCGCCGGCGCCGGCTTCATCCCCCTCAAGGACCTCCTCTCCGGCGACGCCGGCGCACTCATCAACAGCGATACGTCCAAGGCCCTCGTCTTCTACTCCGAGTGCTGGGCGCTCAATTACTTCCTGACGAAGACGTCTGACCCCGCCATCGCCAAGGCCTACCGCGACTACCGCGCCGCGATGTCCTCTGGAAAGGTCGAGGATTTCACGAAGTACTTCCCCGACCTCGACGCGCTCGAGAAGACCTGGAAGGCGTTCGGGGCTGGCATGTGAATGTGGAACGGCGACTCTGCTAAGATTCGCGCAGGAGGCCGACCCTGAACGACGCGAAGCTGCTGAAACGCATGAGCTTGAACTCGAAGATCTTCCGAGGCCAGCCCATTGTGTGGACTCGCGCGGCGGCGGTTTCCTGCGTGCTGATTGCCTCGATCCTCCTGCAGGGGTGCACCTACATCGTCTGGGGACAGGGCGGACCTTGGCCTGTCGAGCGAAACGAGTATGTGAATCTCGAAGTTGCGGCGGTTACGGAGAGCGGCGTTCTCTTCGTCAGGATCAACCGCAAACACTCGGATACGGAAACCTGGAAGATCGAGTTTCAACGCCCCAACGGGGCGGGTGAAAAGTGGACGTTTCAAAAACCCGAACCCGTGAACGCCGAGGACTTTCCCGGAACGTCGTTCCTGGAAGTCCACATCATGACCGAGGCCGAAATCAATGCCCACGATCCATCAAAGATCAAAACGGATGCCTCGCTGATCGTCGGGCTGAACGGTCGCCACCTGGCCGACATCCTTCATCCCAAGCTCATTCTTGCGGACCCGCACTGGCCGGACAATTCGCTCTGGATTGAGTTCGAGGATCCTCCCGTTGCGTGGCTCACCTGGAGCACGCTCGGACATGTCCTGGTGACGCCCGTGACGATTCCCCTGGACGTCGTCTTTTTTCCGGTCTGGGTTCTTCTTATCGTCGCCGGAATCTTGGCCAAGGGTGGCTGCTAGGGAAGGTTCGTCCGTGGAAGCAACCTCCAACAGCTCGTCCGGGAGCTCCTTTGCCGCGCGGACTCATTTCGCTTCTGGCTTGGGGGCCTCTTCGTCCGGCCACTTCTCCCTCGGCGGCGGTTCAAACGGCCCGGGGATTCCTGTGTTCCAGCCCTTGGGAGGGTCCTGGTGCGGCGGGTCTAGCTCCACGCCGAACCACCCGACAATGAAGTCCACGAACTCCCCCGGGGAGAAGCCGACGTCGATGGACACGAGCGCGGTGACCCGCACTTCCAGATCGAACCGGTGTATCCACGTTCGCACCGAACGATTGGTCAGAACGGGGAGGACTCCGAGGCAATGCTGGCACGGAGGCGTCTGCCAGCAGCCCACGGCGGCCCGGGGGCCCTGGACGGCGTGAAACCCGGCCCCTCCTGTGGCATGGAAGGGACCGAAAATGGCCTCGCTCTGCATGCTCGACATGGGTGTCCCGTAGCACCAGCCCCACTCAGCTTCGAGAGGATCCGCCCCGAGGCCGAGGTGCGCGACGTCCCCGACCCTGACCTCGGCAAGGCCTCCAAGGCCCAGGCCGACACCGCCGCGCCAGATCTCACCGAAATCTTTGCCGCGGTCCTGCATGTAGGCGCAGCCGGGGGCGATGAAGAGGCACATCGCCATGGCGAGGACACCCGAGTACGACCTGCGCGAGTTCATGGAGTGGTCCACCCTGTTGGCGCCTCGCCTTAGCCTACTTCCGCTTCCAGTCCGCCCGTGGATTTCCCTCTTCATCGCGCCAAGCGTCCGGATCATCTTCAAAGTCCTCCAGATGACCCTCGGAGCAGAAATAGAAGATGCGCGATCCTTCCCCCTTTGAATACGGAGTGTTGGAGAGAATTTCCATTCCGCAGACAAGGCATTGAACACGGATAACCGGCGCTTGTGGCCCGGACCGCTCCAGATCCAGGACCATCGAGAATCCTTTGGCCCAGCAGCCTCCAGTCCATGTCAGGCCGTTGCAGGAAACCTCGCCGGTCCGCGCACTCCACGCGACCGGGTTGAGTGTGTAGGGATTCTCGGGCCAGGTGGGATCACCCGGATGCACTCCACGTCGGGCGAGGAGCCCGGCGCGGACCAGCCGGATGTGCGCCAGGCAGTCGTGCCGCGCACCCGGATCCTCGATGCTGTGACTGGGAAGCCAGAAGAACCGGCCTCCTGCCTCGACGTGCTTCATGAATCGTTCGGTGTAGGCCGGCCGGAACGGCTTCCAGGCCTGGGAAGGAACGGTTCCCACTGGTCATCGAACCAGGCGAAGGCCCGGTCCGTTTCCACGAAGGGAGGCGAACGGCGGAACTGAAAATGCATTCCGCCCTCCCGGATAATCTGCTCACCGATGAGGACTCCCATCCGTCGCATCACGGTGAGAGCGGTCGGGAAGTTCCTGTCCATGAACGCCACCGTCGTCTCGATACGCTCCAGAATTTCCGCAGTCACCCGGGCGTCACGAATGAGCTCGACGAGTTCATGGATCGCGTCGTGAAGCATTCCATGACCGGCCGCGACCGTCTCGGGAGAATTTCCGAGGTCGAGCCCGAGTTGCGCGAGCACCTGGATCTCGAGCAGCGACTCGCTCAATCGCCCGGCCTTTCGATGACGCTGCGCCGAGTACTCGAGGAGCCGGGACACCAGGAGACTGCCATTGAAGGCCCAGGGCCATTCATGGATGTAGGAGCAGTGAGACCGACGGGTGCCTGTCCGGAATGCCTCGAGCGAATACTCGGGTGCGTCCACGATGTCGCCGAGGGGCTTCTCCATCGAAAGAATCACCTTCGCGTTTCCGAAGAGTCGCTTCATTCCTTCGCAGTAATCGTCCATGGCATCGCCGGGCAACGCGGGACCAGCCAGCGCAGGGCGAGCGACCGGTCCCAGCGGCGACTCGCTGCGGCGGGCCGCATGGTGCTCCAGGAACTCGTTCCATCGACGGGTGTGGCGGGCGACCCCGAACAACACTATGGCCGTGAATCCGCCGAGAACGACGAGCAGGCCGACCCGCAGCCACTTCGACCTGGCCCAAAGTCCCCGGCGCTTAGCCAGACTTGGAGTTTCTTGCGGCTCCGGCATTTCCATTCATCCGAATCGGACCAGCAGGCTGCCTTCGGGGGACTTGTGGGACCAAGATGCTCAGCGAACGGGAAGGACGAAGCAAGCACAAGGAGGACGGCAGCGGTCGCGTTCAGATTGAGATTCTAGGGGTGGCGGGGGGGAGGTGAGGAGTGGGGTCAGCGCTCACCACATTCGCCCCCCGCAATGGCTGCAGTGGCGCTGGGCCATGTAGTTCTTCCTCGTGATGACCTGCGACGCGCCGCAGCCATCGCAGCCGAAAGCAACGCGCAGGACAATGTTACGCAGGAGCAGGACGACGAACGCAATCCCCACGATCCAAAAGGCATATTCACGATGGCCGAACAGGTAGGCCAGGATCACTGTCGCCGCGGTGAGAGGGATCACCGCCAGCGGAACCCTTGCGATCCACTTGAATTTCTCGGTGATGACGTCCAGATCGTCGCCGCAGAATCGGCAGAATTTCCCATGGTCCACGATTTCGAAGCGACGACATTTCGGGCAGCGCAGGCCTAGGACGTACCCCAGGTACGCCAGCGCTCCTGCCGCGCCGACGGCGAAGACCCCGATATCCAAGGGCGCCATCCCCATCGCCGCCTGTCCTCCTGTTCACCCCTTCACTCGTGGTAGTAAGCCCAGTCCCCCATGCGCTCCCAGCTCCCACCGGAATCGCGCTCCGGGTAGTCCTGCTTCGGCCAGTAGTCGAAGCGGTCGAAGCCGACGCCCCGTGAGGGCGGAATCACTGTCAGCGTCCACGGATTTCCGTGGTCATTCAGTTCGTACCGGTACTCCGAGCAACCGCACGGGGTCGAAGGGATCTCCGTCAGGTATTTCTCCCGGACGATCGCCGCCAGGTCCGGCGGAGGTTTTCCGTGGTCGCTCTCGTACTTCCGGATCGCCTGGACCAGGGGGGAACTCTTGCAGGCGAGGTTGCGGAATCCGGCATCCCAGATCTTGAACCCGGCGATTCCGCTGGGGACCGTGGTCGCGAACGCGAAGAAACCCAGCACGAGGATCGCCGGCAGCGCCGGCCGCACGTCCCGGCGGAAGATGGCCACCACGCACATCCCCAGCGCAGCCAGCGGAGCAAGCGTGGCGGCCAGCAACGCGAACACCCCCGCGAAACCCACCACGCTGAAAACCATCCCGATGGGCTTGGGAAGCGTCAGGAAAAGTTCGGCGCCGTTCGACGCGAGCGTGAGGATGTTGAAGAGAACGATGCCGCCGCAGAGTTTGAGGAAGGATCGACTCCGGATTCGAAGTTCGCTCACGTCCATGCGAGGACTGTATCACGCGGCGTGGGCGGGCTGATTGAGCCCGAGTGCCGCACCGAAAGAAGTGAGCCGTCCGCGAAGCCGCTGGCAACCACCAAGCCCTGCCCGCTAGGATGCCCTGCCGAGGACACACATGCCCCTGCACCCCCGCATCGAAATGAACCCCGCCGTCATGCTCGGGAAACCGGTCATCCGCGGCACGCGCATCCCCGTCGAGCTGCTGCTTCGCAAGTTGAGCGAAGGGGCGACGGAACGGGACCTGCTCGAGGGTTATCCCCGCTTGACACCTGACGACCTGCGGGCGGCTCTCGCCTACGCGGCGGACCACGAAGAAGCCTTCGAGGCCATGCTCCTCCGGCGCTTTGAAGATCTGCGGTCGGGAGCCGTCAAAGGCCACACCGCCGAGGAATCTCTCGCGATCGTGCGCCGCGGGATGCGCCGCAAACGGTGATCATTGTCCACCCGGCCGCAACCGAACGCGTCACTTCAAGCTGCGCTGCTTCCCGTACCTGGCCGTGTACCGACTTTGGCGGGGCAGGGAAGGACGGCAAGAGAGATTGACGGAG
>JAIOPR010000226.1 GCA_021413805.1 Planctomycetota bacterium | reverse complement strand
CCCTCGGCGCCATCGACTTCGGCCTCATCGTCGATTCCAGCGTCATCATGGTCGAGAACGTCGTGCGCCGCCTCGGCGAAGACTCCTCCGGCCGCACCGTCCGCGAAATCGTTGCCGAAGCCGCGAGCGAAGTCCGCAAGCCCACGATGTTCGGCGAACTCATCATCATGATCGTCTACGTCCCGATCCTCGCGCTCCACGGCGTCGAAGGGAAAATGTTCCGGCCGATGGCCCTCACCGTTATCTGCGCGATCGGCGCCTCGATGATCCTCTCCCTCACGCTCATGCCCGTCCTCGCCAGTCTCCTCCTCCGCCGTGGCGGAACGGGACACGAAGAACCCTGGATCATCCGCGGGCTGAAACGCCTCTACCGCCCCGCGGTGCGCTTCGCGATCGACCACCGCGTGCTGATCCTGGGAAGCGCCCTCATCGTGATGGCGGGGAGCATCCCGCTCGCGCGAAAACTCGGCGCGACGTTCATCCCGCAGCTCGACGAGGGATCGATCGTCATCAACACGGTCCGTTTCCCGGGCGTCTCGGTCGAGGAATCGGCGCGCTTCTCCACCGCGATCGAGCGCGTGCTCCTCGACGAATTCCCCGAGGAGATCTCTTCGATCTGGACACGCACCGGCACCCCCGAGGTCGCCACCGACCCGATGGGCATCGAGGTCAGCGACGTCTTCGTCATGCTCCGCCCCCGCGCCACCTGGAAAAAGGCCCGCACCAAGGACGAACTCCGCGCCGCCATCGACCGCGTCCTCAAACCCCTTCCCGGCATGACCTACTCCTTCACCCAGCCGATCCAGATGCGCTTCAACGAGATGATCGCGGGCGTCCGAACCGACGTCGGCGTCAAGGTGATCGGCGACGACTTTGAGGCGCTGAAGCGGCTCTCGCAGCGGGTTGCGGACGTGCTGCGCACGGTGCCGGGCGCTTCGAATCCCGATCCCGGCAAGCTCGCGGGGCTGCCGGTGCTGCAGGTGAAGCTCGACTCGGAAGCGCTCTCGCGGCACGGGCTGCACGCCGCGGACGTGCTGGACTGGGTGGAGGCGGCGGGAGGATTGGACGCGGGCGAGATCCGGGCGGGGTCGCAGCGATTTCCGCTCGCGATCCGGTTGCCGGAGCGATACACGACGGGGGAGGACGGGCTTGGCGCGCTTCTGATCCGGGCGCCCGACGGCCAACGGCTGCCGCTGTCGCAGCTGGCGAAAATCACGCGGGAAACCGGGCCGCTCGTCGTGAAACGCGAGTGGGGAAAACGGCTGGCGGTGGTGAGCGTGAACGTGGAGGGGCGCGACCTGGGCGGATTCGTGGCGGACGCGAAGCGCGCGATCGAAGCGCAGCTCGGGGCGGAACTGGCCGAGGCAAAATGCCGCGTCGAGTACGGCGGGCAGTACGAGAACCTGGTGCGTGCGACGAAAACGCTGGCGTGGGTTGTGCCGCTCGCGCTTCTCATGATCCTGTTCCTCGTCTACTCAACGTACGGCAACATCCCGGACTCGCTGCGCGTTTTCACGGGCGTCCCGTTCGCGATGGCGGGCGGCGTCCTCGCGCTCCATTTTCGCGGGATGCCCTTCTCCGTCAGCGCCGGCGTCGGTTTCATCGCGCTCTCCGGCGTCTCCGTGCTCGCCGACATGGTGATGGTCTCGACGATCCGGCAGTTCCTCGACGCGGGGATGGCTGTGCGCGACGCCGTGCTCGCCGCCGCCGAGCAGCGCCTCCGCCCCGTCCTGATGACCGCGCTCGTCGCCTGCCTCGGGTTCGTCCCGATGGCGCTCAGCACCGGAATCGGCGCCGAAGTCCAGCGGCCGCTTGCGACCGTCGTGATCGGCGGGCTCGCGACGAGCACTCTCCTGACCCTGTTCGTGCTCCCGGCGCTCTATGTCGCCCTTCGCGGAAATTCACGCGCGACCCGGACAGGCGCCGCGGGTTAGTCCTTTAGTGAGCGGCCGGCGCCTCTTTCTTCGTTTCCACACATTCCGGGCATGTGCACAAATCTCTCAGGAACTCCCAGGCATAGATTCCCGTCTGATGTCCGTCGTTCCAGAGGATCTGAAGCGCGTACCGCCCGACCGGATCGAGGCCCTTCACCCGGAGAGAGTCCTTGTTGATGATGAGCGGGCCATACTTGGTGCGGAGATCGTTGCAGGTTGCGCATGGGCAGCAGGTGCGCAGGAGGTGGAATGAAAACACGCTCTTGTGCCCGTCGCTCGACGTCACGCCGATGTCGGTCGGGGAGGCTTCGAAAATATCGGTCGGGTCGCCGCTTCGCATCGCTACAATCTCCGTTGGAGTGGCGCGAAATTACACGCTCCGGGAGCGCATGCAAGGCATTTTACATTTCGCGCCTCAAAAAGTCGGATGTTCGGCGTCTGTTAGCCAAAAAGAGGGGTTTCAACGGGCACGGGAGTTGGAAGGGGTAAGCAGGACCCAAGGGGGCACTCCGTGGACCGACTGACGCGAGAAATCCTGGAGAAAATTGCGAAGGAACTCGGGAAGTCTCCCGACGACCCGCAGGTGCTTCAGGTTGTCTACAAGATGGTGTGGGAACTCGCGACCGGCGAAAAGCCGGCCGATGTGAAGCGCGAGCCCAACCCGATGCTGCCGCCGAAGGACGACCCGGCGCTCCGTCCCCCGGATGCGCAGGACCTGACGGACCTCGTCGATTCGATTCTCGAGGACCCGCGTCCGCGGACCGAATTCCTCGCCAAGCCGCGCGACGTCGAGGCGGAGGCGAAGTCCACGGGGCTGTGGTTGAAGGGCCTGATCGAAGGGATCAAGAAGGAGCCGACGGACTCGCCGAAACGCCGGGAGATGCGCGAGTGGGTCGCCGCGCCCGCCGGCCCTGCGGCGCCGGGCGCTCCTGCGGATGACCGGAAGACCACCGACGAGCTCAAGTCCGGCGGGCCGTCCGCCGACCTCGCGGCGCTTCTCGGTCCCGCGCCGGCCCCTGCCGCGCCGACGCTCAAGGAAACGCGCAACGCCGCGACGGTCGTGCTGGCCGGGTCGGGTGTGCCCCCCTCGCCGCAGAACCGGGCTTTCGACGGGGCGCCGGGCAAGCGCGGGCCGAAGTACGCGCGGCGCGAAGTGCGTTCGGAAAACCCGGGCGAGACGCTGACGCCGGAACAGGCGGCGAAAAGCGCGCCGGCGTGGCTGATCGCGCTGGCGCTTCATTTCCTGATCGCCGTCGTGCTCATGAACATCGTCTACTTCACGACCTTCAAGCGCTCCGGCGAGATTTTCCGGGTCGCGCTCGCGCAACCCCCCGCGCTCGTTCCTCCGACGCCGCCCCCGGGCGACCAGACCCACGGGGTCGCCGGTCACCACAACGAGGACAGCCTGCCGGCCGGGAACCCCGACCCGATGGACCCGAATCCCACGGGACTTCGGCTCCCCGAAATCCCGAAGGACATGACGGCGCCCACCATCTCTCTCGGTTCGATTCCCACCGGCCCCGGAACCGGGACCAGCGGCTTCAACGGCCTCGGCGGCCTCTACGCCGGGCGCGGAGGCCAGGCCCGGAGAGACGCGCTTCTCAAGAACGGCGGCGACGACGAAACCGAAGCCGCTGTGGAGCGCGGATTGAAATGGCTGCAGGCGCACCAGGGCAAAGCAGGGTGGTGGGGAGCGGAGTGGGGAAGAGACATCTGCACTTCGGATCCGCCGTGCGGCACCATGGCCTCCCGGTATCCGGTCGGCACGACGGCGCTTTGCCTGCTGGCGTTTATCGGGGCGGGTCATACGCACCTCGACGGGCAGCAGGCGCCGTACGTCGAGACAATCAAGCGCGCGGCGGAGTGCCTGTCCTCCAGGCAGATGAAGGACGGGCATTTCGAGGAAACTGACCCGCTGTTCAACTACTCGCACGCCATCGCGACGTACGCCCTGTGCGAACTGCTCGCGATGACGCAGGACCCGCGGCTCCGGCCGGTCTGCGAGCGGGCGGTGGGCTTCATCGTCGCCTCGCAGCAGGAAAACGGCGGGTGGGACTACGACGCCCAGAAATCCGGGCGCGGCGACGTCTCGATCAGCGGGTGGATGGTGATGGCTCTCCGATCCGCCCGCGCGGCCGGACTTGCCGTCCCCACGGAAACATGGCAGGCCGCGCGCAAGTTCTACGTGTTCGCTTCGGACGAGAAGGACTCTTCCATCTGCTATTACGTGATCGCCGGCCAGCGCCAGGGCGGCACCCCTGCCACCCAAGCGTCCGGCGTCCTCGCCCGCAACTACCTCGGGCTGCCCCGCGGCGGGCCGATCGAGACCAAACTCATCTCCCTCATCTCGAAAACGCCCCCTTCCATCCTCGATCCGCCCGCGGCGGAAATCAGCCACTGGCACCACACGCTTTACTACGTCTACTACGCCACGCTGGTCATGTTCTACAACGGCGGCGAAGAGTGGAAGGCGTGGAACAAGCTGATGAAGCGCGAAGTGCTCGCGATGCAGAGCCATTCGGGTCACGAGGACGGCTCGTTCCTGCCGCGCGGAAACGACACCGGTTACGGCGGACGCGCGTACTCGACCGCCATGGGAATCCTCAACCTCGAGGTCTACTACCGCTACCTCCCGAGCTACAAGGCCGAAGTCGACCTCCTCGCGCCCATGGACGACCCGAATGCGAAGTCCGCATCGGGCAAAGTCAAGAGCGACACCCTCTCCGCGGACCTGATCGAATTCCTGCACCGCGAAGACACCGTCCTTCGCCGCGCCGCTTCCCGCGAACTCTGCCGCCGCAAGGAAGAGGGCGCGCTCAAGGACCTGCTCCAGGTCGCGAAGGCGGAATCCTCGAGCCTGAAAATTCTCCTGATCGAAGACCTCGCCGCGTTCGGCGAGAACGTCAAGGTGCTGGGTGCGTTCGTGGAGTGGCTCGACGCGGAACCGGCCACCAGGGCGGCCGCCGTGCGTGCGCTGAAGAAAGCCACTGGCCTCACCGGCGACAATCCCGAGGATTGGCGCAACTGGTGGGCCGGCCGCAGCAAGTAACCGCTAGAATAGGACACCGACATGGACGCAACCAACGACAAGACCCAGCCTCGCAAGATGTGGCGCTTCGGCAACAAGCGGAAACGCCTCGCCCCCCAGGGCAAGGTCCCGGAGGGAGTGAAGGGCCTGACCAAGGCGATCGGCGGGGGGCTGGCGAGCGAGCGCTCGAAGAAGTGGGAAACTGAAGAGCGGAGCAATGTTTCGAACTGGGTGACGCGGAGCCCCGCGTGGGCGATTTCGCTGGCGCTTCATTTTGTCGCCGGCGTGATCCTGATGAACGTCGTGTATTTCACGCAGCACGACAAGCTGGGGCAGGTGTTCCGCATGACGCTGCGCGCCGCGCAGCCGGGCGGGGATCACCAGGGGGAGCAGGACAACGGGATCAACGGGAAGGACAACGAGGATTCGAAGCCGGCAGGTCCCGAGAAGCCGGACACCGAGGTGGCGTCGGACCCGAAGCCCGCGAACATCAAGCCGACGCTTCCGGACCCGGGCGCTTCGACGATGTCCTTCCCGCTGAAGGTGGTGGCGGGGGAGATGTCGGGCAAAGACGGGCCTGGGGGGATTTACGCCGGGCGCGGCGGAGCGGGGCGCGGGGAGATGCTGCGCCAGTTCGGCGGGGACGGTCAGTCGGAGCAGGCGGTGGTGGACGGGCTGGCGTGGCTGGCGAAGCACCAGTCGAAGAGCGGGGCGTGGGACCCGGACCGGTTTGACGTGAACTGCCCGCGCGGGGAATCGTGCGGCGGGGACGACAAGGGCGAGCGGATGTATGCGGGGGCGACGACGGGGCTGGCGATTCTCGCGTATCTCGGCGCCGGGTATTCGCACATGGACGACCACCTCCGGCCGGCGGACCAGGGCGGGCCGGTGACGCACCAGTACACGGCAACGATCAAAAAGGCGCTCGCGTGGCTGTGCCGCGAGCAGGACGAGAAGACGGGCGCGATCGATCCCGAGGGCGACCGGAACATGTACGTGCACGGCATCGCGAGCCTCGCGGTGATCGAGGCGTACTCGATGACGAAGGACCCGGGGCTGCGCCCGCACGCGCAGCGCTGCGTCATGCATATCGTCGAAGCGCAGCAGGACTCGGGCGGCTGGAACTACACCCCCGAACCGATGAGCCGGAGCGACACTTCGATCACGAGCTGGATGGTCATGTGCCTGCGTTCGGCGCGCGCCGCGGGACTCGCGGTGCCGAAGCGCGTGTGGGACCGTTCGCGGTTTTTCATGAGCAAGGTCACGAACTACCAGACCGGGAACGTCGGGTACTGCATCCAGGGCGGGAACGGCAAGGTCACTCCCGGCTGCAACTGCATGGTCGCCGTCGGCATGGCCACGCGCGCGTACCTCGGCATTCCCGACGACCAGGTGATTTCGGAGAAGTTCGTCGATACGATTCTCAAGGCGCCCCCGCGGTACGACGAGACCGCTGGCGCCTGCCCGAACTGGGGCGGCCTCCAGAATCGCAAGGGCGCCACCCACTGGTCCCTCTACTACAACTACTACGCCACCCTCGCGCTCTTCCATCATGGCGGCAAGGCCTGGGAAGAGTGGAATTCCAAGATGCGCGCCTGCACCATCCCCGCGCAGCGCAAGGACGGCCACGCGCTCGGCTCGTGGGACCCGGTCGTCTGGGACGGCGCCTGGGGCGGCCGCGTCTACACCACCGCTTTCAACATCATGAACCTCGAGGTCTACTACCGCTACCTGCCCTGCTACCAGGTCGGCGCGGAGTTCGGCCTCCAGAAGCTGGTGACGGACGAAGAGTGGGACAAGGTGACCGGCGACGCCCGCAACGGCAAGTTCGGTGAAATCAAGGGAACCGCCGAGGAGGGGACGGCGGAAGCTCCGCCCAAGACCGGGACCCCCGACAAGCCCGTCGCCCCGCGCGCTGAGCGCGACGCGGAATCGCTGATCAGCGACCTCAAGAGCGACCAGATGATGGTGCGCCGCAACGCCGCCAAGGAACTCTCGAGCCGCCATGAACTTTCCGCCGTCGATGCCCTCATCCAGCAGTCGAAGATCGAAAAGACAAGCCTCCGCCCCGTCCTCATCGAGTACCTCGGCGCCTTCGGCGATTCCGACGCCATCATCTCCTACCTGATCGAGACCCTCGACAACGCCGAGGACCGTCTCCAGCAGGCCGCCCTCACCGCGCTTCGTCGCGCCACCGGCGAAACCTCGATCGGCAAGGACGCCCGTGCGTGGCGCAGCTGGTGGACCAGGCAGCAGGAAGAAAAGTCGAAGACGAAGAAATAGTCGCGCCGCGGCTCCGGGGGGAACCGCGACAGAGGCCACCATGCACACACCCGGCAACGACCCGAAGAACCCCTCGATCCCCGACCCGGCGAGCGGGCCGAAAGGCTCGCTCTCTTCCACCGCCGCGGCGTTCCTGAAACGGGTGACTCCGCCCGCGCCGCCGAAGCCCGCTTCGCACTCGCGCCGTGCGAAATGGTCGGCGCCCCCGGGGAAAAAAAAACTCGGCCCGCAGGGGCGCGTCCCCCCGAACACCCGGGGACTGGCGCGGGACATCGCCGCCCGCACCGAGCGCGCCGCGGCGCAAGTGGCCGCCGAGTCGAAGGACCCGCAGTCGTGGATCCGCCGGAGCCCCGCGTGGGCGTTCTCGCTGGCGATTCACCTGGTCGCCGCCGTCGTGCTGATGAACGTCGTCTACTTCAAGCCGCACCAGCGCCTCGGCCAGATTTTCCGCCTCGCGTTTCACCTCGACGCTCCCGGCGGTGCCAAGGAAGGCGACCAGGATAACGGGGTGAAAGGCCACGAGTCCGAGGACTCGCCGCCCGCGGGCCCGGTGACCGAGACCGTCGCCGAAGCGGGACAGCCCGCCCCCGACCCCATCCGCACCCTCCCGGCCGCCACCGAGTCCCCGCTCGCTCTTCCCCTGAGTGTCAGCGGCTCGCCGCTTTCGGGTAACGGGGGATTCGGCGGGATTTATGCCGGGCGCGGCGGAAACGGGCGCGGGGATGCGCTGAAGCGGTACGGCGGCGACGGGATCTCGGAAGAGGCCGTCTCGGGTGGGCTGGCCTGGCTGGCGGATCACCAGAGCCCGGACGGGTGCTGGGATATTTCGGGGCACACGAAGATGTGCCCGCCGGGGAAGAAGTGCGCCGACGGGCGGGAGGACTACTGGTCGCACACGTTCGATGCGTACAAGTGCGCGGTGACGGGCGTGGCGACGCTGGGCTTCCTGGGCGCGGGATTCACGCACATGGACGACCAGCGGACGGAAACGGCGGGGCAGGGCAAGCCCCCGCGGCACCCGTACTGCGACGTCGTGGACAAGGCGCTTCTGTTCCTCTGCAAGAGCCAGCGTGCCGACGGGTGCGTGGCGACCGCGAACTACGAGAACGAACGGGCGATGTACTCGCACGGCATGGCGGGGATCGCGCTCGTGGAGGCGTACTCGCTGACGCACGACCCGCGGCTCCGGGCCCACGCGCAACTGGCCGTGAATTTCACCTGCGCGGCGCAGCAGGGCAACGGCGGCTGGGATTACGGCTCCACGCCGAGCGGCCGCGGCGACACCAGCGTGACGTCGTGGCAGGTGATGCTCCTGCGAAGCGCCCGTGCGGCCGGTCTCGGGGTCCCGAGGAAGACCTGGGAAATGGCGCGGGCCTACATGGAAACGGTCACGGACCGGAAGACCGGCGAGATCGCCTATGAGATCGAGGGCCCGAACCTCGGCACCACCCCGGGCTGCAACGCGATGGTCGCCGCCGGCTGGGTCACCCGCGCCTACCTCGGCATCGCTGACGACCACCCGACCCAGGAGAAATTCGCCGCCGCCATCCGCGCCGTCCCGCCCCGCTTCGACAAGGAATGGGGCGCCTGCCTCCACTGGTCGATGCTCGCCGACCGGAAGGCGACGGGGCACTGGACGCTCTACTACACGTACTACGCGACGCTCGCGATGTTCCACCATGGAGGGGAAGACTGGGAAAAGTGGAACGCGAAAATGCGCGAGGTGACGCTCGGCGCCCAACGGACCGGCGGGCACGAAAAGGGGAGCTGGGACCCCGTGACCGCGGACGCTTCGTTCGGCGGCCGCGTCTACGCCACCGCGATGAGCGTGATGAACCTCGAGGTCTACTACCGCTACCTGCCCGTTTACGAAGTCGGCTACGAGTTCGGCCTGTCGCCGCTCATCAATGACAACGACTGGGCGGTCATCCGCGACAAGTCCGTGAAAGGCAATTTCCACCTACGCAAGAAACTCCCCGCGGACGACCCGGCGATCGCTTCGAAGGAGCGCGACTGGAACTCCGTCATCGACGAGCTCAAGTCCGCCGACATGATGACGCGCCGGAACGCCGCGCGCGACCTGGCGCAGCAGGGGATCAAGGGCGCGATCCCCGCGCTCATCCAGGCCGAGAAGGTCGAAAAGACCAGCCTCCGCCCGGTCCTCATCGAGTACCTGGGGATCTTCGGTCCCGAAGAAGCCGTCCTGGACACCCTGATCGACCTCCTTTCCGACGAGTCCGACCGCATCCGGCACGCCGCGGCGGACGGCCTCAAGAAGGCGTCCGGGATGGACTACGGCGTCCACCGCATCGACTGGGATAAATGGCGGGCTGAGAACGCCCCCGCGAAAAAATAGCCCCGGATTTCGGAGTCCATTTCGCCTTGGCGCGCCCGACCCGTTCTCCTATACTTATCAGGCCTCTCCAGGCAACCCAACCCACCTTTCGAAATTGAGGGAGGACGCCGTGAAGAAGTTGCTGCCCGTTTTCGCCATCCTTGCCGTGGCGGCCGCCATCGTCCCGCAGCGCCCCGCCCATGCCGAGGACCCCAAGATCGATACCGACGTATTCGACAACGACCAGTACGGCGTGAAAATCTGGAAACCCAAGGGCAAGGACCAGTGGAAGATCGTCGGCGCCGGTTCCTGGGACCACTACTTCAAGGATTCGGGCGGCGTCGTCTTCCTCCTGACGAAATGGGCGGCGGACAACAAGGACATGGATCCGCAGAAGAGCCCGCCGCTCGTGCAGATCTTCGGCTTCCGGTATGACACCCAGTCGAAGCTCAAGGTTGGCGACTGGGAAGGGACGCCGTCGAGCACGAAGGGATTCGCGAAGGCGATCTCGAAGCAGGTGACCGAGGAGGAGTACAAGAACATCAAGAACGAGCAGGAAACGGACAAGGTGAACTATCCCTGCGGGTCGTTCTTCCAGTTCTCGTGCTACGGCGAGCACAAGAAGTACGGCGGATCGCGTTACCTGCGGATCATGATGTGCAAGCG
>JAIOPR010000225.1 GCA_021413805.1 Planctomycetota bacterium | reverse complement strand
CATGGCCGATCTCCGGCAGTCTCTCGAGGACCAGGGACTGTCGCTCGGCCAGATGTCCGTCTCCGTCAGCCAGGGCGATGGAAACGGGTCGGAAGCGCCGTTTGCCTCCGCGCCCGCGCTGCTTCCCTTCGGGGCCGAGCCGGAATCCGTTCCGGACTCGCGCGTCGAAGTGCGGCTTCCCCGCCTGCTCGATGTAACCGTTTAAGGAGATCAACGTGAACGTGACTTCGACGAACTCCCCGACAGAGGCGCTGCTGGGTGCGACCTCGGCGAGGGACCGGGCCAAAGTGACGCAGGACGATTTCCTCAAGATGCTCATCACGGAACTTCGTTCGCAGGACCCGATGGAACCGCTGAAGAATTCCGAGTTTCTCGGCCAGATCGCCCAGCTCAACCAGCTCGAGAGCTATGCGAGCCTGACCGACGGGATCAGGAACCTCCAGACCAGCGGGGACCTCGCCAGCGCTTCTTCGCTTCTCGGCAAAGCCGTGATCGGGACGACCGATGACGGCCAGCAGGGCGGCGGGGTCGTGTCGCGGGTCCTCGTGGAGGGCGGCAATGTCAGGCTGGTAATCGGGGACCAGACGATGCCGCTGGCCAACGTGGCGCAGGTGTTCCTGCCTGCCCCCGTGGAGCCGGAAGGAGCGTAACCATGGATCCCATCCGCAACATTCCGGGAGTCGGCAACACAGGCGCTTCCCAGCGCGCAGGGCAACCTGCCGCCACGGGCGGGCCGAAGTTCGCGGACGTCCTGAAATCGAAGCTGGAAGGGCTGAAGTGGAGCGCGCACGCCCAGGAGAGGCTGAAGACCCGCGGGATCGCGTTGAGCGACCGCGACAAGCAGCTGATCGACGGGGCGCTTCGCAAAGCCGCGGAGAAAGGCAGCCGCAATTCGCTGTTCCTTCTCCGGGACATCGGGCTGGTTGTGTCGGTGCAGAACAAGACCGTTGTAACGGCGGTCGACAAGGCGGACCTGAAGGAGAGGGTCTTCACCGAAATCGACTCGACCGTCATCCTGGATTAAATCAGGGGTCGGCCCCGAAAGGGAGACTCCGGAGGGGTTCCGAGCGACCGAGGAACCCCGCTTTCGAGGCAATTGACATGGCACTCATCCGGGCCATGAATTCCGCCATCAGCGGGCTCAGGGCTCAGCAGGTGAGGATCGACGCCATCGGCGACAACATCGCGAATGTGAACACGACGGGTTTCAAGTCGTCCTCCGTCAATTTCGCGAGCATGCTCAGCCAGTCCCTTGGTTTCGGTTCGGCGCCGTCGGGAACACTCGGCGGCACGGACCCCAGCCAGATCGGGCTTGGAGTGGGCGTGGCCGGTACGCGTAAGGATTTCTCACAGGGCAACTTCGTCGCGACGGGGGTCAGCACCGACCTCGCCATCGACGGGGACGGTTTTTTCATCGCGCTCGACGGCAACGGCGGTGAGATGTACACGCGGGACGGGACTTTCGGGCTGAATTCGAACGGGGTGCTGATCGACCCGTCCACGGGGTTCCGCATCCAGGGGCTGCTCGCGGACCTCTCGACGTTCACGATCACGCCGAGCTCGGCGCTCTCGGACATCACGATTCCTCTCGGGTCCCTCACGATCGCCAACGCGACCTCGAAGTTCTCGATCGACGGGAACTTCAACGGCGGCGGCGCGGTCGCTTCCAGCGGCAACGTCCTCCAGTCGGCCGTTCCGCTTCTCGACATCACCGGCGCCACGCCGGCGACGCTCGCAACCCTGCTCACCGACCTCGGCCGGCTTGACTCCGGCGGCCCGGTGGATTTCGGCCTGAGCACGGGCGATATCATCGAGTTCCAGGCGGACAAGGGCGGAAGATCGCTCGGGACACGGAAGTTCCAGGTGAGCGCGGCTCCCCCGACGGCGGGGATCGACGACACCGGGACGACCCTCCAGGACCTCCTCGATTTCGTTGAGGGCGGCCTGGGGATCAATACTTCCCTGTCCAGCGGGACATGGGGAGCTTCCATCACCACCGGCTCCGTGGGCGCGACCGATACGGTCACTTCCACCGGCGCGACCCTGACGGGCGATTACCTCGCCGCCGGCGTCCGCCCCGGGGACTACATCCGGTTCACCGACGGTCCTTCCGCCGGGCAGATGGCGCAGATCGACACGATCTCCGTCGCCGCCGGCATCACCACCCTCACGTTCGTGTCGCCGCTCGACCCCACGCTGGCCACCCCCATCACGGGCGCTTCATTCGAGTTCAATGAACGCGCCCGCGTCGCAATCGGCGTCACCGCCGGTACCGAGGATGGCACGCTGTCGGACGCCGGGCCGACGCCGGACAGGAGAATCGACGAAGCGTCGCCCGCCGGGGTGATGCGGATTTCAGCGAATGCAGGGACGCTCAACGCCCTCGACAACATCATCATCTCGAGCGGCGGAAACCGGCTCCTGCTCTTCAATGAGACCGCCACCGCCGCAGGCGAGTCCGCGGTGACGCATGTCACCGTCTACGACTCCCTGGGGAAGCCGCACGACGTGACGGTGACGTACATGATCGAATCGAAGCGGTCCCCGACGGCCCCGGATGCGGTTGGAACGCGTCTCCGGTGGTTTGCGGAGTCCGCCGACCAGGTCCAGACCGGTGTTTTCGGCACTCCCGTCGGCACGGGGACGATCGACTTCGACGCGACCGGGAAGTTCGTCAGTGAGAACCCGGGCTCGGCGATCGACCTGTCCCTGGTCGTGGAGGGTGTGCTGACGGCGCTGGCCGCCGATACCGATCACTCGAAGATGACCGCCCTTGCGACCCCGACGTCGTCGCTCTTCACGAGCGACAACGACGGCTTCTCTGAAGGGACGCTGAGCGATTTCAGCGTCGGGTCGGACGGTGTGGTGACGGGGATCTTCACGAACGGCCAGACGAGGGCGATTGCGGAAGTCATGATGGCGCGGTTTGCGAACAACGGGGGGCTTCTCAGCGTGGGCGACAATTATTACCAGGTCGGTGCCGACGCGGGGGACCGCCAGATCGTGACGCCGGGGCAGAGTTCGGCCGGCACGATCCGTGGGGGTTTCCTGGAGGAATCCAACGTGGACATTGCAAGGGAGTTCACGGACCTGATCGTGGCGCAGAGGGCGTTCCAGGCCAACACGCGGACGATCAGCGTTGCGGACGAGCTTTTGAAGGACCTTGTGAATATTGTCTAGGCACGGGGGAGCGCGGGGGCAACCTCGCGCTCCTCTTTCCAGGCCCCTCCCCGGAGGGCCCCGGAAAGGGCTTCCCGACGCCAGCCCGAGCGGAGGAAATGCCGATGATCAAGGTATCGCGGTTGAACGGGAAAGAGTTCGTCGTGAACGCGGAGATGATCCAGTTCATCGAAGCGACGCCGGACACGGTGATTACGCTCGCGAACAAGGAGAAGATTGTCGTCCGCGAGGGGGTAGACGAGCTGGTTAAGAGGGTGATCGACTACAATCGGGGCATTCGGGGGCCGGTGGCGGGCTAATCGCCGCGATTCCGGGGCCGAAACAACAACTCCATGCTGGACCTCACCACCGTCCTGGGCCTTCTCATCGGCGTCGCCGCCGTGGTGCTGGGTATTTTGTCGGCCGGCGGCCAGCCCGGCGTCTTCATGAACTGGGGTGCGCTCGCCATCATCATCGGGGGCGCAGGCGGCGCGACGATCGCCCAGTTCCCGTGGTCCGACCTCCTCG
>JAIOPR010000224.1 GCA_021413805.1 Planctomycetota bacterium | reverse complement strand
ACGCGCACCAGTCCGAGGTTTTCTTCGACGCCCTCATCTGCACCGCGCTCGCGATGTCCACGCTCGTCCTCATCGTCTTCCTGGGACGAAGCCGCCTCGACAAGATCCCCGGCAAACTCCAGAACGTCCTCGAGTGGGCCGTCGAGTCCCTCCGCGGCCTCACGACCGACCTCCTCGGCCCGCAAGGACCGAAATACCTCCCCCTCATGGGCACCCTCTTCCTCTATATCTTCTTCGCCAACCTCATCGGCCTCGTCCCGGGCATGAAGTCGCCCACCATGACCGTTTCCACCACGCTCGCCCTCGGCATCACCACGTTCCTCTCCGTCCAGGCCATCGCCATCAAGGTCAACGGCGTCGTCGGGTACCTCAAGCATTTCATGGGCGACATCCTCGCCCTCGCCCCCCTCATGTTCGTCATCCATATCTTCGGCGAAATCGCCAAGCCGATGTCCCTCTCCCTCCGTCTTTTCGGGAACATCTACGGCGAAGACAACATCACCGCCGTCCTCCTCAAGATGGGCTATCCCGCCTGGATCCCCGTCCACCTCCCCATGCTCGCCTTCGGGATCTTCACCGCCTTCCTCCAGGCCTTTATCTTCACTTCCCTCTCGTGCATCTACGTCCAGGGTTTCACCGAGCACGCGGGACACGACGAACACCACGACGACAACGGCCACGGGCACGGACACGAGCACGGGCAGGGGCACGCGCACGACCACGCCCACGCGGCCGCTCACGCACACTAGCAACCATTCAGCCCCTTCGGGACACGTTTTGGGAGACAGCAGGATGAAGAAGCTCGCGCAGGTCAGCCTGGTCGCCGTTGCCGTCCTCGTCCTTTCGTCCTCGGCATTCGCTGGCGACGACGCCGCCAAGGCCGCCGCCGCCCAGTGGATCCCGATCGCCATGGGCTTCGGCCTCGCGATCGCCGCCGCTTTCGGCGCCATCGGGCAGTCCAAGGCGATTGCCGCAGCGGTCGAGTCCATCGCCCGCCAGCCGGAAGCCGCCGGCAATATCCGCGGCGCCCTGATCATCGGTCTCGCCCTTATCGAGACCCTGGTCATCTACGTGCTGCTGATCTGCTTCTTCCTTAACGGGAAGTTCCCGGAGATCAAGTAGAAGACCGATGTCGATCCTCAAGGACCTCGCGCAGTCCCTCGGCGTCAACCCGGTCGTCGTCGTCATCCAGATGATCGGGTTCTGGACGCTCTATTTCGTGCTCCGGAGCCTCCTCTGGAAGCCCGTCGGGGACGTCATGGACGGGCGATCGGGGGACTGGAAGCGCTCCGAGTCGGAGATAGAAGGGGCGAAAGGGTCGCGGGAAAAACTTGAGGCGGAGTACGCCGCGAAGATGACGGTGATCGAGCGGCAGGCGTACGACCGGTTGACGGCGCTCGTGAAGGAAGGCGTCGGCACCCGGTCGGACCAGCTCGTGAAGGCCCAGGACGACGCGACCCGGTCGGTGGCGGAGGCCCAGGCGGCGATCCGGGGCGAGCGCGACAAGGCGCTCAAGGACGCCGGTCCGCTGGTGGATGCCCTGGCACGCGACGCGGCCGCCCGGGCCCTGGGGGTAAAACTCTGATGCGCAAGTGGCTCCTCGCGCTCGCGATCGTCGCCCTGCCGCTCTTCGCGGCGCGGCCTGTCCTCGTTTTCGCGGAACATGCGGAAGCGGAGCCGGGGGCGCACGTTGCGGAGCACGAGGGCGGCGAGGCGGCGGCGGAGCACGGCGCACACGCGGAACATCCGCCGGGCTACTACGACGAGCACGGCGGCTGGGTCCGGGTCGTGCTCTTCCAGTTGATCGCCTTCGTCCTCCTGTTCGTGGCTTTGAAGAAGTGGGCCTTCCCCGCGCTGGCCGGCATGCTCAAGGAGCGCGCCGACAAGATCAGGGACACCTACGCGAAGCTCGAGAAGGAAAAGGAAGAGCTCGCGCGGCTCACGAAGCTCGCCCAGGACAAGCTGGCCGGGATCGAAAACGAGGCGAAGGCCAAGGTCGAGGCCGCCGTCCGGGAAGGCACGGCCCAGAAAGCCGCGATCCTCTCCGAGGCGACCTCTTCCGCCGCCCGCATCCTCGCGAAGGCGAAATCCGAAATCGACATGGAGCGCGCGAAGGCGATCGAGGAGATCCGGCAGGAAATGGTGCGGCTCTCCCTCGAGGCGGCCGAGCGGCTCGTCCGCCAGCAGCTCACCAACTCGAAACAGGACGAGCTCTTCGACCGTTTCGTCTCCGAGCTCGAGAAGGTGAAATCATGATCGAACGCACGATCGCGCGCCGCTACGCCAGCGCTCTTCTCGCCCTCGCCGACCAGGCGAAGGCGGTGGAAGCGGTGGAGACGGAGCTGCTGCAGATCGAAGGCGTGTGGAAATCGTCGGCGGATTTCCGCAAGGCGATGACGCACCCGCTGATCGCGCGGCAGGACAAGAAGACGTTCTTCCGCCAGGTGATGCCGGGGATGTCGAAGCTGGTCGCGGATTTCCTCGACCGGCTGATCGAGACGGGCCGCGCGAACTGCATCCCGGAGATCGCGGAGGTGTTCGACGACCTCGCCGACCGGTATGCGGGCATCGTGCGCATGACGGTCGAAACCGCAGTGCCGATGTCCGACGCGCAGAAGGCGAAGCTTCAGGGGAAGCTCACCTCCCTCGCGCCGGGCCGCAAGATTGAAATCGACGCGAAAGTTACCCCGGAGCTGCTGGGCGGCGTCCGGGTCAGGATCCGCGACTCGGTGATCGATGGTTCGGTCGCCGGGCGCCTGCACGGGCTCAGGGAACTTCTGACGTCCACGATGAGGTAGCGACAGATGCAGATCCGGCCGGAAGAGATTTCCCAGATCATCCAGAAAGAGATCAAGAAGTACGAAGGCGATCTCAAGATGGAATCCGTCGGGACGGTACTGACCGTCGGCGACGGCATTTCGCGCGTCTACGGCCTCGACAAGGTCATGGCCGGCGAGCTCGTCGAGTTCCCGGGCGGCGTCTTCGGCATGGCGCTGAACCTGGAAGAAGACTCCGTCGGTATCGTGATCCTGGGGAGCGACCGGGGGATCAAGGAAGGCGACACGGTGAAATGCACGGGCCGCATCGTGCAGGTCCCCGTGGGTGACGCGCTTCTGGGAAGAGTCGTCAACGCGCTGGGGCAGCCGCTGGACGGCAAGGGCCCGATCGCGACGACGAAGTTCCGGCCGATCGAGTACCCGGCGCCGAACGTCGTCATGCGGCAGTCGGTGAAGGAGCCGCTTCAGACGGGCTACAAGGCGATCGACTCGATGATCCCGATCGGGCGCGGGCAGCGCGAGCTGATCCTGGGCGACCGCGGCATCGGGAAGACGGCCCTGATCACGGACACGATCCTGAACCAGAAGGACGACGACGTGCAGTGCATCTACTGCGCGATCGGGCAGAAGCAGTCGACGATCGCGCAGGTGGTGGACGTGCTCGAGAAATCGGGCGCGATGAAGTACACGATCGTCGTCGCGGCCGCGGCGTCGGACCCGGCGGCGCTTCAGTACATCGCCCCGTTCGCGGGCACGGCGATGGGCGAAGAGTTCCGGGACACGAAGCGGCACGCGTTCATTGCGTACGACGACCTGACCAAGCACGCCTGGGCGTACCGCCAGATGTCGCTGCTGCTCAGGCGCCCGCCCGGCCGCGAGGCTTACCCCGGCGACGTGTTCAACCTCCACAGCCGCCTGCTCGAGCGCTCGGCGAAGCTGAACGACGAGCTCGGCGCGGGCTCGCTGACGAGCACGCCCGTGATCGAGACGCAGCTTGGCGACGTGTCCGCGTACATCCCGACCAACGTCATTTCCATCACGGACGGCCAGATCTACCTCGAACCCGACCTCTTCTACGCCGGCGTCCGTCCCGCCCTGAACGTCGGTATCAGCGTGTCGCGCGTCGGCGGCGCGGCGCAGACGAAAGCCATGAAGAAAGTCGCCGGCAAGCTGCGCCTCGAGCTCGCCCAGTTCCGCGAGCTCGCCGCCTTCGCCCAGTTCGCCTCCGACCTCGACGCCGGCACCCGCGCGCAGCTCACCCGCGGCGAGCGCCTCGTCGAAATCCTCAAACAGCCCCAGTACGAACCCATGCACTTCTCCCACCAGGTCGCCATCATCTTCGCAGGCACGCAGGGATTCATCGACGACGTGCCCAAGGACCAGGTCGCCGGGTGGGAGCGCACGCTTCATAAGTGGCTCGACGAGAAACACCCGGCCATCATCCAGGCCATCAAGACGTCGAAGGATCTCGACAAGGACAACGAAGAAAAGCTGCGCAAGGCCCTTACGGAATTCAAGGAGGGCTGGAAGGGCGGAATGATCAAGGCGGAAGCGGCGAAGGTATTCGCAGCGGCGGGTCATTAGACTGACGGCGTTATAAAGCTGGTTGTTGTGAGGTCGCGGCAAAGTGCGACTGCGGGACCAAAGCGGTAGATCGATGAACGGTTCGAAAGCCCGTCGCTGTAGGGTCGCGGTCAAAGGCGACTTCGGGACCAAAGCGGTAAATCGATGTACGGTTCGAAAGCTCGTCGTTGTGAGGTCGCGGCAACAGGCGACTTCGGGACTAAAGCGGTAGATCGATGTACGGTTCGAAAGCTCGTCGTTGTGAGGTCGCGGTCAAAGGCGACTTCGGTACTAAAGCGGTAAATCGATGTACGGTTCGAAAGCTCGTCGTTGTGAGGTCGCGGCATGCCGCGACCTCACGGCGTCCCGGGTGAAAAGCCCTTCCCCAAGGAATCAGCTTCAGAGCGACGAAATGGCTGTAGGAAATATCAAGACGATCCGGACGAAAATCCGGTCCGTCAACAACATCAAGAAGATCACGCGCGCCATGGAAATGGTGAGCGCGGCGAAGCTCCGCAAGGTCCAGGAGCGCTTGATGGCCGTCCGCCCCTACGCTTCCAAGATCGCCGAGTTCCTCACCGGCCTCGCAGGGCGCGTCCAGAACCTCGACTTCCCGCTCTTCAAGACCCGCGACAACGTCAAGCGGATCGGCGTGGTGCTGGTGATGGGCGAGAAGGGCCTGTGCGGCTCGTTCAACTCGAACATGCTGCGGTTCTTCAACGAGTTCCAGAAGAAGCACCCGCAGCCGGTGGATTTGACGGCGATCGGGAAGAAGACAGTGGACACGGCGAAGAAGGTGCCGCTGACGCCGGTGGACTCGTATGTGGCGCTGAAGCCGGACGTGACGTTCGGCGAGATCCAGAGCTGGACGAACAAGCTGATCGCTTCGTTCGTCGAGGGCAGGGTTGACGAGGTCTGGGTGCTGTACACGGAGTACATGAACGCGGTGACGTTCCGGCCGCGCGCGGTGAAGTTCCTGCCGGTGCAGACGGAGAAGAAGGAAGGCGCGAAGAAAGAGGCGTCGAGCGACTACGAGTTCGAGCCCGAGCCGGCGAAGATCCTCGCGACGCTGATCCCGCGGTACGTCCAGACCACGTTTCACCGGCTGCTGCTCGAGTCGATGTCGAGCGAGCACGCGGCCCGCATGAATGCGATGCACAACGCGACGGAAAACGCGAAGGACCTCGTTTCGTCGCTGACACTCATCTACAACAAGGCGCGCCAGGCGTCGATCACGAAGGAGTTGCTGGACATCGTGGGCGGCGCCGAGGCATTGAAGGGATAGCGAATGGCCGACAACATCGGAAAAGTCACGCAGGTCATCGGCCCGGTCGTGGACGTCTCCTTCGAGACGACGCTTCCGGCCATCTATAACGCGATGACGATCAAGGAACCGGCGCGGGGCATCAGCCTGACGCTGGAAGTCGCGAGCCACATGGGGAACAACACGGTCCGCGCGGTCGCGATGTCCACGACCGAAGGACTCGTGCGCGGCATGCCCGTGCTGGACACCGGTGCGCCGATCCAGCTCCCCGTCGGCCGGGCGACGCTGGGGCGCCTGATCGACCTCCTGGGAGTGCCGCTCGACAAGCTGGGCGACATCAAGACCGACAAGTACTACCCGATTCACAGGCCCGCTCCCCCGCTCACCAACCAGGAAGTCACCCCGCACGTGCTCGAGACCGGCATCAAGGTGCTCGACCTGCTCGCGCCGTACGCCAAGGGCGGAAAAGTCGGACTGTTCGGCGGCGCCGGCGTCGGCAAGACGGTGCTCGTGCAGGAACTGATCCACAACATCGCCAAGAACCACGGCGGCTTCTCGGTGTTCGCCGGCGTCGGCGAGAGAACCCGCGAAGGGAACGACCTCTGGCACGAAATGAAGGAGTCGGGCGTCATCGACAAGACCGTGCTCTGCTTCGGCCAGATGAACGAGCCGCCCGGCGCCCGTCTCCGCGTCGCCCTCTCCGGCGTCACATTCGCCGAGTACTTCCGCGACGAGGAAGGCCAGGACGTGCTCCTCTTCGTCGATAACATCTTCCGTTTCGTCCAGGCGGGGTCGGAAGTGTCCGCCCTTCTCGGCCGCATGCCCAGCGCCGTCGGCTACCAGCCGACGCTCGCGAACGAAATGGCGCAGCTCCAGGAGCGCATCACTTCGACGAAGAAGGGCTCGATCACCTCCGTCCAGGCCGTGTACGTCCCGGCCGACGACATCACCGACCCGGCGCCCGCGACCACGTTCTCCCACCTGGACGCGACCACCGTGCTCGACCGCCGCATCTCCGAGCTCGGTATTTACCCGGCCGTCGATCCCCTCAAGTCCACCAGCCGCATGCTCGACGAGAAAATCGTCGGCACCGAGCACTACAAGACCGCCCTCGCCGTCCAGAAAGTCCTCCAGCGCTACAACGACCTCCAGGACATCATCGCGATCCTCGGGATGGAAGAGCTCTCCGACGAGGACAAGGTCACCGTCGCCCGCGCCCGCCGCATCCAGCGCTTCCTCAGCCAGCCGTTCAACGTCGCCAAGATCTTCACCGGCACGGACGGCGAGTACGTCCCGGTCAAGGAGACGGTCCGCGGGTTCAAGGAGATCCTCGAGGGCAAGCACGACAACCTCCCCGAGCAGGCGTTCTACATGGTGGGCGGGATTGACAAGGCGATCGAAAAAGCGAAGAAGATGAAAGGCTAGTTGATGGGTTGATGGGTTGGTGGGTTGAAAACGACCCGCCTCCTTCAACCCGCTGCAGTTCTCAACCTACCAACTCATCAACCCACCAACCAAATGCCCCGCGAATTCCAGTTCGAAGTCGTGACCCCCGAGCGCACCGTGTTCTCCAAAGCGGTGACCAGCGTCATCATGCCCGCCTACGAGGGCTACCTCGGCGTCATGGCCGGCCACGCCCCGCTCCTCGCTCTTCTACAACCCGGCGAAATTGTCGTCCGCACCACGGACGGAAAGCAGGAAGAAATCGCGGTTTCCGGGGGATTTGCGGATGTGGGGCCGGCGAAGTGCCTGATCCTGGCGGACGCGGCGGAGACGCCGGACCAGCTGAACCCGGACCGGGCGCGGAAGGCGCTGGAGAAGGCGAAGGCCGCGCTGGCCGAGGGCGCGCCGGGGCATTCGCAGGAAGAGCTGGAGGCGTCGGTGAAGCGCGCGGAGAACCGGCTGCGGTTCGCGGAGCGGCGCAAGAAGTAGCGCGGATGATACGCTTCGCCGCGTGAAACGCCTTTTCGACTCGGTGCCGGCTGCGATTGTGTGGCGGTACGCAGCGCACGCGGCGATGGTGGCGATCGCGATCTGGAACGAGTCGCGACCGGCGGCCGCGAGGCCGGATCTGCTGCTCGTGCACATTCCGCGCGTCGCCTGGATCGCCAACCACAACTACCATTTCTGGCTGCTGCTCTACGTCCCGGTGGCGATCGGGCTGTGGCGCGCCGACCGGCGGGCGTTCCTGCATTTCCTCTGGATCGGCGGCGTCCTGAGCCTCCTGCGCGGCGTCTGCATCCCGCTGAGCGGGCTGGGGCCGGTGGAAGGGCCGGACACGAACGCGGGGATCAGCGCGGCGATGATGTGGCGCAGCTGGGTGGCGATCGTGAACCCGGTCACGGCGCTGTTCACGGATGCGCCCCACGTCGGGCTGACGAAGGTCATGTTTTTCTCAGGGCACGTCTCGAGCACGTTCCTGCTGTGGCTGTACTGCCGGGGGAAGGGCGCTCTGGGGCCACTGGCGCTGGTCGCCCATCTTGCGGTGACGGCGAGCGTGTTTCTGGCGCACCTGCATTACACGGTGGATGTGGTCGGGGCGTGGGCGATCACGGGAGCGGTTTACGCGCTGGCCGTGAGGGCGTGGCCATTGCGCGGGCGGGACCTGGAGGCCGCGGACGAGCAGCCCTGAAGCACGGCCGCCCCTCTACCTCACCGGCGGCGGAAACGTCTCCGGCTTCACCGGCTTGGGCTTGTCCACCGGCTTCGCCGCCGAAAAGTCCGCTTCACCGACCTTCACCGCCACGTTCCATTCCAGCGGGATGTCGAGTTTCAGGTGCCCCGACTGGGCGCCCTGGACTTCCACGTCCGCTTTCAGTTTTCCCTCGGCCTTGACGAGGATCACCATCCCCGTGTCGGTCGCGTAGAAGACGTCCCCTTTCACCGTGACGGTGACTTCCGTCTGCGGGGCGCCCATGAGCGCGAATTTTCCGGTGACCTTGGCGTTGACCTCGATGCGGACGCACTTGTGCCCGTCCTTCTCCTTGAACTCGCAGAGCTTGCACTCCATCTCGGCTTCGGTTCCCTCGAAGCCGGGAAACTCGCTCGTGATCCAGGCCTTCACCTTTTCCTTGTCGGCATCCCACGTGTTGCCGACGACGACCGCTTTACCGCTCGCGATCGCGTCCGTGAGGGGGTCGGCGGCCTTTTCGCTCGCGATCACCTTGGCGGCCTCTTCCGGCGTCCCGCCCGCCGTCACGGACCACGCCCCACCCTTGAAGGCCAGGTCCGTCCCCTCCAGCCCGTGCGGCCTCTCCTGCGAGCCGTAGAGGCCGAGATTCATCGCGGTCTTGCGCGCCGGGTAGGCCCTGTGGATCGCCACCGGGACGCCATCCTTCACGTCCTGCTCCTCCTCCAGCTGCTTCACCGTGTTCTCCAGCGAGGTCTTCATCACCATCGCCCGCCCTCCCGCTTCGATCCGGCAGTCCCCCTCCCCCTTGATCTCCACCGTGCGCGTGAATTTCAGCCCTTTCTTCACGTTCATCTTCACTTCAACTTTGTCCTCGGCGCTGGCGGGAAGCGCCGCGAGGGCGGCGAGGAGGGCGATGGCGAGAAGGCGCATGGGGTACTCCGAAATAAAAAACGGGATGCCGGGTCTTCCCCGGTCGCGCAGCACTGTAGCGCGGGGACCGCGGGGGGCGAAGCGGGAATTCCGCCCGGGGCGCTAAGTAGCTCCACGATAATTTTCTGCCATCCATCCGCGCGCCTTTCGCCGTCTGGCGGCGTCGTCGATCCTCATCGATGCTCCGTCCCGCATCGATTCCGGTCTCCTCCTTGCCAGCCGGCAAAATTCGCGACGGCTGAATGGCAGGAAATTATCGTGGAGCTACTTACATGCGGCGCCGCATCCGCCGCGTTTCCTTCGCGACCAGCGGGCGGTTCGTGAGCATCTCGAGGCGCGCGCCGGGGGGAAGCGACTTCGGGATGTCCTCCTGCTTCACGAAATAGACGGGGTCCGCGTGCGGCGAGGAGTGGTAGATGACCGGGATGCAGGAAACGCTGCCCAGCGAAACGATCCACTCGCGAAAGGCGTCCCCCTGCCCTTTATCGCCGAGCGCCAGGTACGGCGGGTACACGATCACATCCGGTTTCACGTCGCCCGCGAGGTAGGCCCAGCCCGCCTTGTCCATGAGCGAGTCGCCCAGGAACACGATCGTTTCGCTTCCGTGCAGGATGTAGACCACCCCGGACCCGAATCCCTCCCGCGCCTTCACGCTCCGGACCTTCATGTGCTCGCCGATCGCGAAAGTCTCGTCGGCCTTGGCGATCGCCCACTGGATGTCCGTGCGCCGCGTGCGGAGCAGGCCCTTCATCGCCGACTTCGGCGCGATGACGTGCGCCCGCATCTCGGCGGCGGCCTTGACCGTCTCCGGCTCGCAGTGGTCGGCCTTCTCGGACGTCACCAGCACCACGGTCGCCTTCTGCTCGGTGTCGGGCTTGAACGTCGTGCCGAGTTTCGCGTTCGCCCGGATCGGGTCCACGAGGATGGTCTGGCCGAACGAAAAGACGCGGACGGTGCCGTGCCCGAACCAGGCGATTTCCATGGGGTTTCTCTCGAGGAAGGGCGCGCATGATAACAACCCGACTACAAAGGTGAATAAAGCAGGGGCGACCATTCAAGCTTCGCGCCGGGCGTGCCCCCTGCTATCGTGCGCGCATTCAGGAGGTTCCGCCTTGGCCGACAAGAAACTGCACGTCACCTGCTCGTGTGGCCAGACCCTGGCATTCCGCCCGGAACAGGCCGGGGGGCGCTTCCGCTGCCCCGCCTGCAAGGAGCCGCTCGACCTGACGGAAGCGACGGGGGAAGAGACGGCGCCGCCGGCGGTGCGTTCAGCGCCGGGGCGTGGGGTGGCGCCGAAGCCGGGGTCAGGTGCGGTGTCGCGGGGGCGGAGGCCTGCAGCGGGGCCACCGGCGGAGGAGGAAGAAGCGCCGGTGCGGTCGAGGAGCGGCCTGGCGAGCCGGGGGCGCGGGGCGCAGGCGCCGGCTCCCGTTGCCGAGGCGGCCGAGGTTTCCCCGGAAGCCGCGCGCAAAAAGAAGATGGTACTGGCGGGCGGTATCGGCGGCGCGCTGGTGCTCGTGATCGTGGTGGCCGGGATCCTGGCGTTCAAGGGCCCGGGGAAACCGGAAAATGCCGGGCGCACGAGCGAGGGCACGGAAATCTGGAAAACGCTCGAGACCGATTTCAAGGCCGCTGAAAACAAGGACGACCCGGCATCGCGCGACACGGCGTTCAAGAAGGTGCTCGACTCGATCGAGGCCTCGCGCAAACTTCACAATTACGGCTGGCCGGATTTCTTCAAGGGCCGCGCGCTTTCCCGCATGGGGAAATACGACGAGGCCAGGGAAGCGCTGGTCCTGGCGATCGGCAAGCTGGAGAAGACGGCGCAGAACTACGCGAAAATCGAGCGGGGGCTCATCGCTTCCCGCCAGTCGCTGGAACGGCTTCTCCGCACCCGGCGTTTCCGCGCGGGGGGAGTTTCGCTGTCGCCGGACCCGGTGTCGGAAGAAACCGGGAAAGCCGCAACCGCGGACCTCAGGCTTGCCGACTCCGCGAAAGAGACCCCGTTCTTTTCCGTCGGTCTTCTCGCGCTGGCGCAGGCCGAAGCGGACCGAATCGACGGGCGGCCTTCTGAAGCGCTGCGGAAGTTTGAGACAGCCATCTCGGGCCGCGCGCAGGCCGGCTACGCGCAGGCGGCCAGCGGCGGGCTCTACTACGAGACGGACAAGTGGGAATACGGGAGCAAGGCGATGGACGCGGCGATCGAGGCCGACCACGGCTCCGGATTCGCGCGGCTTTCGGCCGCGTGGGGGCTCCGCCGCCGCGCGCTCCTGGACATGGCCAACGCGGAAGCGCCGGCCTGGCTCGATCGCGCGGTCGATTTCGCCGATAAGGCCGCCTCCGAGGGCCACCCCGCAGCCTTCGCCGCGGCCGCCTGCCTCCGCCTTGACCGCGCCACGCTGCGGATCGAAAAAGGTGAGGACGCCAAGGCGATTCTCGACGAGGCCGACACGAAGGCGACGGAAGCGCTCGGCAAAGATGCTTCGGACCCGAGCGCGCAGGAAATCCAGGCGGTGGTCGCCTTCCGCCGCGCCGAGATCGACGAGCGCGCCGGGAAAGACCCGCGACCGGGCCTCGACCGCGCCATCGCCTCGCTCGACCGCCTGGCCGGCGACCCGAAAGACATCCCCGCGATCATGAACCGCGCCCGTGCCCTTCTCAAGCGGGCCCGCGCCGAATCTTCACGCGGCGCCGACTCGCGCTCCTTCTACGACCGCGCCGCAAGGGACTTCGACGCGGTCCGCGGCAACGACGGCCCCGGCGGCGGGACAATCGAGCCGATCCTGGGAAGCGCCACGGCAAGGGTCGAGAAGGCGATCGAGGACTCCAAGAAGGGCACGGACACCAACGCGATCTTCCAGAAAGTCATCGACGAGATGAGTTCGCTCATCCGCAGCCGCCCGAACCTGATCGCCGCCCTCGAGGCCCGCGGGCTTGCGCAGTGGGCGCTCAGCGAGGCGCTGACGCGCCAGGGCAAGGACGGGAGCGAAGTCCTCAGCAAGGCCCTCGACGACCTCTTCGACCTCTTCAGCAAGCAGCCGTCGCTCCGGGTCGGCGGAATCCTCGTGGACGCCTGGCTGGCGAAAGGCGAAGCGAACATCAAGGCGGGGATCGACCCGCGGCAGGCGTTTGAGAACGCGTCGAACAACGTGGACGCGTGCCTCAAGCTGTCGCCGGGGAACCTGGACCTGCAGATGCGACGTGGCAAGGCGTTGACTCACTCCGCGGAATATTCGCTCAAGATGAAACTGGACCCGAGCGCGCAGCTGACCACGGCGGTCAACGACTTCACGGCCATCCTGGCCGCCCAGGCCGACAACCCGGAGGCCCGCTTCGAACGTGGCCGGGCCCTCCTGATGCTTTCCCGCGCGGAGTACAGCAAGGGACAGGACGCGCGCATCAACGTGACGAATGCGATCACCGATCTCGAGGCTCTCGTCGCGAAGGACCCCAAGAACGCGCGCGGGTTTTACACTTGCGGCGATGCCATCCTCTTCATGGGCTGGGTCGATTTCGGCCGCGGCAACGACGCCCTCGACACCCTGGCGCGCGCCGTCGGCAAAATGGACGCGGCGACCAAGCTTGACGACAAGAACGGGGAATTCTGGAACGGCCTCGGGAACGCGCTCTTCGTGACCATCCAGGCGTCCCGCAAAGCGGCCAAAGTCTACGGCCCGGCGCTCGACCAGGCGGAAGCGGCGTACCGGAAGGCGCTCGCGCTGGAGCATTGGCAGGCGCAGATCAACCTGGGGATGATCTTCGCGTACCAGCTGAAGTTCGACGAAGCGGAACAGGCGTGGACCGAGGCCTCCGCGAAGTGCCCCGACAAGAAGGACGAGATCGCGCGGAACCGCGGCTGGCTCCGGGAATTCAGGGAACGGTTGAAGGACCCGTGGAGAGGGTCCTAAGGCCCCGCCTCATTTCCTGAGACTGGCCGCCGCCGCGCGCACCACGTCCTCGATCAGGGCGTCCGTATGCGCCACCGACACGAACGCAGCTTCGAATTGCGACGGGGCCAGCATCACGCCCCGGTCGAGCATCGCGTGGAAGTACCGCGCGTACCTCTTTGCGTCGCTCTTCGCCGCGCTGTCCCAGTCCGTGACCGGCCCTTCCGCGAAATAGGCGGTCGCCATCGAGCCCACCGCGTTGATCGTCATCGCCACCCCCGCCTTCCGCGCCGCTTCCCCCAGCCCGTCGCCGAACACCCGCATCCGCTTCGCCAGTTCCTTGTAAGGATTGGCGCGGCGAAGCGCGCTGAGCGTGGCGAGGCCGGCGGCGACGGCGCAGGGATTTCCCGAGAGAGTACCGGCCTGGTAGACGGGGCCGTCGGGCGCGATGAGGGCCATGATGTCCGCGCGGCCGCCGTACGCGGCGAGCGGGAGGCCGCCCCCGACGATCTTGCCGAGCGTCGTCAGGTCGGGGCGGACGCGGTAGAGCGCCTGGGCGCCGCCGTAGGCCACGCGAAATCCGCTGATGACTTCGTCGAAAAGGAGAAGGGCGTCCCACTTGTCGCAGGCGCGACGCAGGCCTTCGAGGAACCCCGGCGCCGGCGTCACGACGCCCATGTTCCCCGCCACCGGCTCGACCACGATCGCGGCGATCCGCTTTCCATGCTTGCGGAAGAGCGCTTCGACGCTTTTCAGGTCGTTGTAGCGGGCGGTCAGGGCGAGCGCCGCGATGGGCGCGGGAACGCCGCCGCTCGCGGGGATGCCGAGGGTCGCGAGCCCGCTGCCGCCTTTGGAGAGGAACCCGTCGGAATGGCCGTGGTAGCCGCCGTCGAATTTCAGGATGAGGTCGCGTTTCGTGAAGCCGCGCGCGACGCGGACGGCGCTCATCACCGCTTCTGTCCCGCTCGAGACCAAGCGGATTTTCTGCATCGACGGCACCGCCCGACGGATTTCCTCCGCAAGGTCCGTCTCCGCCGGCGTCGGCGCACCGAACGTCGTGCCGCGCTTCGCCGAATTCGCAATCGCCCGGACCACGGGGGCCGGCGCGTGGCCGAGGATGAGCGGGCCCCAGGACCCGACGAAGTCCGTATACCGGTTGCCGTCGGCGTCCCAGACGAACGGGCCTTTTCCGCGCACGATGAAACGCGGCGTGCCCCCGACGGAGCGGAACGCGCGG
>JAIOPR010000223.1 GCA_021413805.1 Planctomycetota bacterium | reverse complement strand
GATGGCGTCATCGTCGGTCGGGCCCTCTACGACGGCCTCCTCAACCTCGCGGAGGCCTTCGATGTGGCAAGCATCGTCGCGGCCCCTTTGAAAGAACGTCAATGAACGCCAACGCGCTCACTCGTCGTGTTATTCCCTGTCTCGATGTCACCAATGGCCGCGTCGTCAAAGGCATTCAATTCCTCGATCTGCGCGACGCAGGCGATCCCGTAGAATTGGCCGCCTTTTACAACGGCGAGGGCGCCGACGAACTCGTGTTTCTCGACATCACCGCCAGCTCCGACTCGCGCGACACCATGATCGATGTCGTCGAACGGACCGCGTCCCAGATCTTCATTCCATTGACCGTCGGCGGCGGCGTGCGCGTTTTCGAGGATGTGAAGACGCTCCTGAGAAGCGGCGCGGACAAAGTCTCGATCAACACGGCGGCGGTCGAGCGGCCGGGGCTGCTGACGGAGTGCGCGGAGGCTTTCGGCGCGCAGTGCGTGGTTGTCGCGATCGACGCGAAACGCGAGGGGAACCGCTGGACGGTGTGGGTGAGCGGCGGAAAGAAGCCGACCGGGCTGGACGCGGTCGAGTGGGCGAAAGAGGCCGCGCGGCGCGGGGCGGGGGAAATCCTCCTGACGTCGATCGACCGCGACGGCACGAACGACGGGTTTGACCTCGAACTCACGCGGACGGTCGCCGAAGCGGTGAGCGTCCCCGTGATCGCGAGCGGCGGGGCGGGAAACGCCGCCCACATGGCGAAAGTCCTGACTGAAGGCAAGGCCGCGGCCGCGCTCGCCGCGGGAATGTTCCACCGGAACGAAACGACCGTGCGCCAGGTGAAAGAATCTCTCCGCCGCGACGGAATCGGCGTCCGCCTGTAGACCATTGAAAGGCCACGCAGGTGCCCAAGCCCGAACAGCTCATCCCCGTCATCGCGCAGGACGTCCGCACCAACAACGTCCTCATGCTCGGCTACGCCAACGCTGAGGCCCTTCGCAAAACGAAGCAGACCGGCCTCCTCCATTTCTGGAGCCGCTCGCGCGGCAAACTCTGGAAAAAGGGCGAGTCCTCAGGCAACACCCTCCGCGTCGTCTCCCTCCACCGTGACTGCGACCGCGACGCCATCCTCGCCCGCGTCGAACCCGCCGGCCCCACCTGCCACACCGGCGCCTACTCCTGCTTCGCGGAAAAACCCTTCGCCTCGAAAACCGTCTTCCGCGAGCTCCTCGATCTTTTCGCCGAACGCAAACGGAACCCTTCCCCCGACTCCTACGTCTGTAAACTGCTGGCGGACCCCGAGAAGGCGCTCAAGAAAGTCGGCGAAGAAGCCGTCGAGTTCGTGCTGGCGGCGAAGGGCCGCAACAAAGGGCGGATGGTGAGCGAAACGGCGGACGTGGTGTTTCACCTGCTCGTCGCGATGTTCCGGCACGGGATCAAGCTGGACGATGTCGAGGCCGAGCTGGAACGGCGGCGCGGCGTGAGCGGGCTGGAGGAAAAGCGGAGGCGAAAGTGATCATCGGGTGGCGGCGGCTGGCGGCGGTGCTGGTGGCGGGAGCGGCCCTGGCCGGCTGCGAAAAGAAAACACCGGCTGTCGGCACGTATGACGGCGGCAAAGCTGCCGGCGGGAACCCCGCGCTCGCCGCGAAATTCATCGCCGACGGCGAGGCCGCGCTTCGATCGGGCGACACCGAAGCGGCCGTCCGGAACTTCCACCACGCAACCGATGCCGACCCGCGGTCGTTTTCCGCCTGGTACCGCCTCCAGGAGGCACTTCACATCGCCGGGAACGACGCGGACTGCCGGCAGGAGTTCGCCCGCCGCCTCGCAGCGGCGCCCGAGGATCCCCTGTGGCTGACCCTGAACGCCGTCACCGATCCCGGCGGCCGGGAAGCTCGGTTGAGAGAAGCGATCAAGAAGGCCCCCGAATTTGCGTGGGCGCATTTCGTGCTCTCCGAGACGCTCGTCATGCTCAAGCGCTACGACGACGCCGTCGTCTCGGCCGACCGCGCGCTCCAGTTGGACCCCAAAAACGGGGTGTTCCGCCTTCGCAAGGCCGACTCCCTCATGTGGGCCGGCAAGCTGGACGACGCCCTCGCGGAGGCCGACAAGGCCAAAGAGGCTCTTCCCGGCGACGAACGCGTCCCGATCGTCCGGGCCCAGATCCTGATGGTCCTCGACCGGGTCGATGAAGCGATCGCAGCGATGCAGGAGGCGGGACGGCTCGCCCCGGCCGCGAAAGGAACCCAGGCGCTTCTCCGCGACTGGCGTACAAAGGCGGCCAGCACGGCCCTGAAGGAATACGACGACGCGTTCAAGGCCGGCCGGCTGGGAAGCGCGGCGGACGCGGCGCAGAAGGCGGCGGGGTACCTGGACGCGATCCTGACCGACACGCCGGACGACATTTTCGCCCTGCGCAACCTGCCGCAGGCGGAGACGGCGGCCGCGGCGGCGCATCTGCAGCGGGCCGTCGACGCGCTGAGGGACGGCAAGGAGGACGACGCCGCGGGGTTCGCCGAGCGGGCCAAGCCGTGGCTGGAGAAAGCGAAAGGTCGCAAGCTCGATGAGGGCGGGCGCCAGTTTGTGGCGCAGGGGTGGATGCGGCTCGGGCTCGTTGACCTCAGCCTCGGGGAAAAAGAGAGCGGGCGGGGAAGCGCCGGCGCGAAGGACCGCTTCAAGGCAGCGCTCGAGGCTTTCCAGTCCTGCCTGCGGATCGACCCGGAAAACAAGTCGGCGCCGGGGCTGGCGGAAGAGGCGAAGAAAGCGATGGAGAAAAAGTAATGTACGACTTCTTCACGGGCGAACTGACTCGCAAAATGCCGGGGACGGCGGTTGTGGCGTGCGGCGGGATCGGGTACGCGCTGCGCATTTCGCTCGCGACGTACGACCTGCTTCCGCCCGCCGGGAAGACCGTGACGCTCTGGGCGCATTTCGAGAGCGGTGGAGACGCCGGTATCCGCCTGTTCGGGTTTGCCGCCGAATTCGAGCGCGAGATTTTCAGGTTACTCCTGAATGTGAACGGCGTTGGCCCCGCCACCGCGCTCGCGATCGTCAGCGGCGCCCCCCTCGAGGACCTGCGCCGGTCGGTCGCGGAAGGCGACATCGCTTCGCTCAAGCGTATCAAGGGTGTCGGTCCCAAGACCGCGCAGCGGCTCGTCCTCGACCTCCAGGAAACGTTCAAGACGCTCGGCCCCGCCGCCGGCCCGCGCCGCGCGGCCGCCGCCGACGCGATTCTCGCCCTCGTCGCCCTCGGATACCCGCGTCCAATCGCCGAGAAGGCGGTTCGCGAAGTGGAGGGGAAGGTGCGGAAGGACGCGCCTGCGGAGGAGATCGTGCGCGAGGCGCTCAAGAAGATCTAAGTCGGGGTGAAAGGAATGTGTGTGTTCGTGAAATCCTTCGCGAATCTCCTGTTGGCCGTCGCAGTGGGCGGATGTGTGACCGCAGCGAAGATCCGGCATGGAAGGTGACTGACGGCCTTTTTCGCCCTCGCCGCGCCCGAACCCTTCCCGTATGATTCCTCCCATCCGGGCCGCTTCCTCCGGACCGGTGGTTGGGGGGCATTCGAGGCTGTGACCATGATTCGTTGGGCAACGGTGGTGGTGGTGGCGGTGCTCGCGGTGTTTGCGACCGCGGGGTGCAGCGACGTGGACCGGGTGAAAGCGGACACCTACAAAGAGCAGGGCGACTTCTACTACCAGAAGGGCGCCTGGCCCCAGGCGCACGCGGAGTTCGGCGCGGCGATCGCGGAGGATCCTGATTTCATCGCGGCGTACATCGCGATTTCCTACACGTGCCGCATGATGGGAAAGGTCGAGTGGATCAAGAGCCCGAACGAGTACGGGCGGCGCATGGCGGAGAAGTACTACCAGGAAGCGCGGATGTGGGCGGAGAAGTGCCTTGAGAAGGACGAAGGGAACCCGGATGCGTACCACATCGAGGGGTTGCTCTGGTGGGACGCGAGCAAGTTCACCGAGGCGATTGAAAAGTTCGACATGGTCCTCGACCACGACCCGCATCACAAGTGGGCCAACTACTACAAGTCGTGGTGTCTCTTCCTCCAGGGCGTTGAGCTGCGCGGCAAAGCGGCCGCGGCGAAGGAGAAGGGCGACCAGGTGAAGCAGCAGGAGTACTCGGCGGAGGTGGTCCAGAAGTACGAAGAAGCGGCGAAGACGATGGAGGCCTATCTCGCAAACTGGGACAAGGCGACGCAGGAGAAGGCGCCCGGCGAATCGGACCTCAAGAACTGGATCCGGGCGGTGCGGGAGATGGCGAAGGCGGACGGGAACGAGACGGAAGAAGCGAAGATCTACATGAACAAGATCAAGAACGCGCCCGGGCTGACGGAAAAAGGCGCGACGGAAGGCATGGAAAACGGGCAGCCGGTCGTGCACGAGGGCGATCAGCCGCCGCCCAGGAACAACAAGTAGGTCTGCGGCGCGTCTCCGGGACCACGAGGGAGGGCGAATGTCCCGGAGGGCGCTGATTGTGGTCGGCGGGCTGGTTGTCGCGGGCGTCGCGGCCTTCGTGATCGAGCGCCTCATCGTGACGGACAAAGAGGCGATCCTGATGACCGCGGCGCACGCGGTCGAGGCCATTGAGCGCGGAGACGTCGCAGAGGGGCTCAAGGTGCTTCACCCTCTGGCCCTGACGGAGGCGGGAAATCCTGAGGCAACCCGGCGGGCGCTGGAAGAGCAGCTTCGCCAGATGCCGCTGGACCACGTCAATTTCATGGTGCGCAGTCTCGAGGTCGAGAACGGCACCGGCAAGATGTCCGTGGACGTCATGGTGCTGCCGAAGGACCCGAAGAAAGCCGGAAGCTCGGTTTTCCGGGTGGGGATGGCGATCGACTGGGTGAAGGAAGGGAAGGACTGGAAGATTCGGCGCGCCGACATCAAGTAGGCGCAGGGACCGCTACCGCCCGAGGTGCCATTTCGTGATCAGGTCGCCGCAGTCCAGGATTTCCTTGTCCACGCGTGCCCGGCCATTCACGGGCTCCGAGCACCAGTCGTGGATCCGGTATCGCTTCTTGAGGCGCTCGTACATCTTCTTGGCCTCGTAGAAGTCCTTCATCGTCGCGCACGTCGTCGCCAGGATGCGCAGCGGTTCGCCCGTCTTCACCCAGGAATCGCGCTGCCACGCGTCCGTCTCGGTGAGCCACCGGGCCACGGCCCGCTGCTCCAGCGCCATCGGCGCCCAGTCCACGTAAAGGTGGAGAAGTTCCCCGACCTTCACCGGGTCCGGCTTGGCGAAAATCTCGAGGCGGAGCTCATCGATGCGTGAAACCGTGTCGTCAATGGCCCCCCACATCGCGTCGGCCTCCTTGACGTACCGGGAATACGCCTCGTCCGGCCTGATGGTCCGCGCCTGGAAGGAGTGCGCTTTGTACTCGCCCTCGTTGCCCTGCATGATCGCGTTGTAGGCGAGATAGAGGTGCGCTCTCCACTCGTCCTCCGTGTCTGCCGGCTTCGCCTCCAGCACCTTCTTGAGCAGCTCGTCCGACTGCGCGTACAGCTGCATCCCCGTGTAGACCTCGGCAATCCCCTGCCAGTCCTTCGCCTTGTTCATCCACTTCACAATCAGGTCGGCCGCAATATCCGAGGCCTTGTGCTGTTCCTCTTCGATCCTGAAGAGCTCGCGCGCGACCGGGTCCTTGGGGATGCGGGAACGTTCTTCGCGGTCGATCCGGTCCGTCAGCGTGCGGGAGTCCGCGACGAGAAGCGGGTCCCTGTAGGCGGCGACGCAGCAGGCGTAGCGGGCGCTGCGCCAGGCCGAGCCACGCATGCACATCACGGCCAGCCCCAGCGCTTCCCGCCCGGACACGCTCCACCCGTTGAAGGCGAGCCGGAAGGCTTCCACGGGGAGAATCTTCCCCCAGGGGACCTCCGTGTTGTTGTCCAGCTTGAGCCCGGTCTCCGAAGCGGAAAGGATTTTCGATTTCCGGAACGCCCGCGATTTCAGGCCGGAATTGTCGCGGTCGTTGCCGTTGGGGTGCGCCTTCACCGCGCGGCGCACAATCTCCAGGAGATCGTCGTCGTCGGCCTGGGATTTCAGCTTCGCCGCAACGTCCGCCGACTTCACCTTGCCCATCGCGACGCGGCAAAGATCCGCAGCCTCGGCGAATTTCCACGCCGCCTCCATCTCCGCCGCCGCTCCCAGCGCTTCCGCCTCGATCACCGGATCGTCCTGCGTCGGGTCCGGCGGCTTCACCGCCTTCGCCGCCAAGGCCTCGATCTCCTTTTCCTTCTCGGCAAGCCGCAGGTCGATGTCCTCGATCCCGTATACCCCCCGCAGCCCCGCGAGAGCCTTCCTGGCTTCGTCCCAGTTCTTCGCCTGGATCAGCGTATTCAGCTCGCCGTTCAGGAACCGCTCGAAGTGCGCGTTCGCGGCCTTCGTGACCAGGACCGATTCTTTTTTTGCCTTGTGATCCCAGTCGGTGCCCTCGAACCTCTTCGCAAAAATTTCGTATTCGACCAGGGCCTCCTTGAAACGTTCCTTCAGGAGGAGGTCGGAAGCGAGCGCGTAGGATTTCTCCCACGCGGCCTTCGCCTCGTCCGCCCGCGTCATGTCCTGGCGCAGGTCTGCGGCGTCCTCAGCGGCCTTTTTCCCGCCCGCCGTCCCGGGGTATTCCCGCGTCACTTCCTCGAGCTTCTTTGCCGCCGCGTCGAGGTCCGCGGTGTTGAGGGAGTTTGTGAAGAGCTCCTGCGCCAGCCCGGCCTCTGTGTTCGCCTGCTGGTAACGTTCCCAGGCCGTGATCTCGATGAGTTGCTTCCGCAGCTTTTCAATCTCGCGCCGTGCGATTCCCGCCGCGGGCGTCTTCTCATATTTTTCCACCAGCGCCTGGTATTGCTCGATCGCCTTGTTCGTGGTCTCCTTCGTCGGGTCGGGCGGCCTGTGCGCCTCGATCCACTTCTCGGCATCCTGCAGCATCTCGTTCGCCAGGTCCTGGTCCGTCTGGACAGGCACGACCGGGGGGACATCCTTGGGCGGGTCGAGGCGCGACGTCCCTTTGTCCTGCTGGGTGTCTCTCCTGCGCACGTACTGCCAGCCAAAGAGACCCACCCCGAGCGCCAGCAACAGCGTCGCCACCGCAAGCCACGTCACGGTCGCCGCCGGTCGCGATGCCGGCCCCGTGATGGTCGTCGAATTCCCGGCGCCCGGCATGGAGGGAAGCGCGGCGGACGAACCGTAGGCGGTCCCTTGCCCGCCGCCCTGCCGGGTCGTGTTGCCCGAGGAAGTCATCCCGTGCCCCTCGATCCCGGGCAGGATCGCTTCGATCCGGCCTTTGACTTCTTCCGCACTCTGCGGACGGTTCGCGGGGTCCTTTTCCAGCAGCTGCATCACCAGGTCGTTCACCTCGGACGGGAGGCCCTTCACCACCTCCGTCAGCGGCACCGGCTTTTCCTTCACCTTGCGGACGAGAATTTCCTTGAGGGTGTTGCCGATGAAGGGCGGGCGGCCGGCGAGCATGCGGTACATCGTGGCGCCGAGGGCGTAGAGGTCGGTGCGATGGTCGAGCTTGCCGCGGGTGACCTGTTCGGGGGCGCAGAAATGAGGCGTGCCCATCACGCCGACCTCGTCGTCGATCTCGGACTTGCCGACGTGGAACGCGAGGCCGAGGTCCCCGATCTTGACGACGTTCGTCTCGCCGATCATCAGGTTCTCGGGCTTGATGTCCCGGTGCACGATCCCTTTTCGCTCCGCATAAGCCAGGCCCGCAGCGGCGTCCATGGCGATGCGAAGCGCCCGAGCGGCGGGGAGGCGGCCGTCACGCGTGATGAGGTCGTGAACGCTCCCGTTCTGCATGATCTCCATCGAGAAGAAGTAAAGCCCCGCTTCGACGCCGACGTCGTGGATCTGGACGATATTGGGATGGTTGAGGCCGGCGGCGGCGCGGGCTTCCGCGATGAAGAGGTTCTTGAAGACGTCTTCCTTGATGAGGTCGGGGGAGAGGACCTTGAGGGCGATTTCGCGGTTGAGGGCGATCTGGTTCGCCTTGTAGACGGTTCCCATGCCGCCGCGGCCGAGGCGTTCCATGATGCGGTAGCCGCCGACGCGCATGCCGATGAGGCCGCCCTGGTCCTTGCCCTCGCGCTCGTCGAGGAAGGAAATAAGGATTTCGCCGACCTGGAGGCGGTCGCCCATGGAGAGCGGAAACTCGCCGGAGAGCTTGTGGCCGTTGACATAAGTCCCGTTGCGGCTGCCCAGGTCCTTGATAGACCAGGAATTGCTTTCGAATTTCAGCTCGCAGTGCTTACGCGAGACGTTCGTGTCATTGAGGACGAACGCGCAGGCCGGCTCACGGCCGATGTAATGGGGCCCGCCCCCGGAGAGAACCAGGGCCTGTCCTTTGTTCGGGCCTTTTTCGACGAGGAGTTTGGGCACGGGAAGCCGGCATTCTACGCCGCCGCTCTATTTTTCGGTGTCCTTCTCGAATACTTTCCGCAGCACCCCCCGGATCAGCGCCTTCATCCCCGGCTCGGCCGCCTGCGCCGTCGCGATGATCCTCGCGATGTCCACCGCTTCGAGCACATCCGGGAAGCACTGGTCCGTGATGACCGAGAGCCCCAGCACCCGGAACCCGCAGTGCACCGCGACGATGACCTCGGGCACCGTGGACATCCCCACGCAGTCCGCGCCGATCTGCCGCAGGAACCGGTACTCCGCCCGCGTCTCGAGGCACGGCCCCGTCAGCGCCACGTACACCCCGCGCCTCGCACGGATTCCGAAGTGCACCGAAGCGTGCTCGGCCATTTCCAGCAACTCCGGGTCATAGGGCCGGCACATGTCGGGAAACCGCGGCCCGAGCCGCTCGTCATTCGGCCCGACCAGCGGATTCACGCCCATCAGGTTGATGTGGTCGTCCAGGAGCACGATGTCCCCCTTGTGCATCATCGGGTTCATCCCACCCGCCGCATTCGAAACCACCAGGATGTCCGCCCCCAGCGCCCTCATGACGCGGACCGGAAGCGTGATCTGGTCCATCGAATACCCTTCGTAGAAATGGAACCGCCCTTCCATCGCCACCACGGGGATCCCGTCCAGCTGCCCGAAGACCAGCTCGCCCTTGTGCCCCTGCGACGTCGACGTCACAAATCCAGGGATTTCTGAGTACGGGAACGCCACCCGCTTCGAAATTTCCTCCGCCAGGCTCCCCAGCCCCGTACCCAGGATGATCGCTGCCTTCGGCCGCGTCTTGATCTTCGCCCGCAGCCACTCCACCGGCGCCATCACGTCTTCGTGCGTGTGCATCGACGATCCTCTCAGTGTTTCCCCGCGCCGGATGGCGGGGAAGCGGCCTCAAGTTTTTTCGCCACCGTCGCGGGGTCGAGTGGCGCCCAGACCTGCTTGTCCTGCGATGTTTCCCCGGTGATGAGCCGAAGCGCCGTGGGCGCCAGTCCCAGCGCGCCCGCCAAGACCTCCAGCACCGCCCGGTTCGCCTTTCCTTTTTCGGGCGCCACGGTCACTCCCACCTTCAGCGCCCCTCCGTGCTCGCCCCCCAG
>JAIOPR010000222.1 GCA_021413805.1 Planctomycetota bacterium | reverse complement strand
ATCGCCGCAGAGCTTCGAGTAGCGCCATGCCTTGTAGGGGTTCTGGGCCTGGGTGAGAAAGTCGATCCCGTGCTGCGCGGAGTCGTGGAAGAGGCTGGACCCGGTCAGGCCGAAAGCTTCGGCCATCGCCAGGGCGGCAATCGCGTGGTTGTACATGTACTTCGAACCGTGCCGTCCGCCGAAGCATCCCTCCGCGTCCTGGTTCGCCATCAGCCACTTCACGGCGCCCTTGACCGCGTCCCCGTAAACCATCGTTTTCTTCGAGATCGGGTCGATGTACTTCTCGCGGCTCAGGTGCGTGTAGCCGGCGCCGAGATAGGCGAGGAGCGCGAGTCCCGTCTCGCCCGCGTCGTAGTCGTTGTAGCCGGTCCCGTTGCATTTTCCGCCCTGGCAGAGCGAGTTGAAGTTCTCAGCGGACCAGGAGCCGTTCGCGTTCTGGTGACGGCCGAGCCACCAGAGGCCGCGCTTCACCGCGTCTTCCGTCTCCCTGGTGATGGTGCCGTTGCCGGAAGGGCCAACCTTGCGGCAGTTGCGGTTGCCGCCGCCGAAAGGATCTCCGTGCATCCCGCCGGAGCCGCCGCCATCGCCGACGCCGACGACGTCCGTCGTGCCGGGGCCGCCGACGCCGCGCCCGATGCCGCCCGTGGTCCCGGGGGTGCGACCGAGGAACTCCATGCTGTCGCCCTTCATCGTGTGCGTCGTCATGTCGTTGTCGGTCTCGTTGTGGTTCGACTCTTCGGCATCCCAGGGAGGCAGGACCACGTCGTCGTTCTCATCTTCCGAAGGCTTCTGCATGTCCTCGGTGCTGAAGCCTTTCTTGCGGTCCTGGAACATGTCCACCGGGCGATCCGGCAGGGTGAGGCGCTGATCGATGCGGGCGACCGGGATGATCACGGGCTCGCTGATGGTCTTGATGTTCTCCTTGAACGTCACGACGGTCATCCCGGCCAGCACGATGAGGTGGAACGCGATCGAGATCAGCCACCACGGCGTGTTGCGGACCTGGCTTTCGACCCAACCCGTGATGCTGCCGGATTCGGACTCAGCGGGCGCGAGCGGTTCGGCGTCGGGCGTCGGGTGCGTCATGGCGTTCCCTCCTGAAGTAAGGCCTGGTTGGTTCCAGGCCGGAAAAGTCTTTTTCGTCCCCCTTGGACAGAGAATGTCAACGGGGGGAATCGGGAACGAGTTCGATCCGTTCGATTTTTCTCGAGGGAAAATCGCGAATGTGGCGGGGCATTTGCTGGGGCAGGCTGTGGCAAAGTGCCCCAATTCCGCCCCACCTCAGGCGAGCAACCGCTCCAGCGCCCCCAGGACCGTCTTTCCGGCCGATTCGAACCCGCGGTCGTCCAGCAGCTCGGCGGAATCCCCCCGCGTGTGTATCCGGGACGTGCCCCGGCCCCGGGCGAGCAGGGAAGCGCACTCCAACCCCGCCTCGACGAACGGCACGTGGTCGGCCAGGAGGCCAATGCCGAACGGGAGGGCCCGGACCGGGATCGAGGCCGCGCGGGCCGCCGCGAGAAGCGCTTCCGCAACCACCCCCGTCCCGGGAAGGACGATCAGTTCGCCGGTGGCGGCGCAGCCGTCCAGGTTGATGATCCGGCAGCGCGGCTCACCCCGGAGCTGCGCGAGGTGCCGCGCGACCCAGAGCCGCGACCCGACCAGCCCATGCTCTTCGGCCGACGGCGAAATAAAAACAGCGCGCGCTTTCCATGAGATCGGGTGGTGGCGCCAGATCCGCGCGAGCTCGACGAGGGTGCCGACGCCGCACGCATTGTCGAGCGCCCCCGGCGAGACGTTGCCGGTGCGCAACAGAAGGAGCGGGAGGGCGATGGCGAAGGTTGCGGCGAAGAGCCCGTGGAGCACGGCGGGAGAGGGCCAGCCGAGCCAGACGTGAAGGAGGCCGAGTTCGGCGCCGAGGAGCCCGCAGATCCCGAGCGCCGCGAACAGGCCGACGCGCACCGTGATCGGCATGTTCTGCGACTTCGAGTCGAAATGGGCGACGAACACGAAGAGCGGCGACCCGGCGGGGCCGGGGGCGCGGCCGATGACGTTCGAGGCACGGAGCCAGCCTCGAGGCGGCACTTCAATTTCTTTCGCCGCTCGGGCCCGGGCCATCGGGATGCCGCGGGCCATCGCCGGCCCAGCCAGCGCCAGCAGGCCGAGCCCCGCGAATCCTGCCGCCGCAAGCCACGGCACCCAGACTCCGGCCCAGACCAGCCCCAGCGAAACCACCGCAAACCCCAGCACCACCCGCACACAAAGATCCCCCGACGGCCGGAAATGGAAATACTCCTCCTCCGTCTCCAGCCCCGCGTCCCGGAACGCTTCCCGCACCTGCCTCGCCGCCCACCGCTCTTCCTCCGACCCGCATCCCCGCGGCCGCGCCAGAAGCGCCGCGAACGACCGGGCCCGGGAAGCATCGAAAGCGCTCATAACTAAAGATTACCCCGGCTTGAACGCATCTCCCCACCATTGATACACTTCCGCTTCTTCAGGTGCCCCGTGCCCCGACCGAAAGGTGGAGGACTTGACTTTGAAGAAACTCGTCCTTCTCGCCCTCGTCGCCCTCGGCGGCTGGGCCCTCGCTGAATCCGTCACGCTCAAGTCGGGCGAAACCATCTCCGGCGAAGTCAAGAAGGCCACCAAGGACGGCGCTTCCGTCGTCGTGGATGGCGTGCCCGTCAAGGTCCCCTGGGAATACCTCGACCCCGACAAGGCCGCCCAGCTCTGGGAATCCAAGCTCGCGTGGGACGACGTCCAGGGCCTCGCCGACCTCGCGAATTTCTGCGAGCAGAAAGGCCTCCCGACCGACGCGAAGCGCGTCTGGGAAAAGGTCGTCAAGGCCGCGCCGGACCACGACGAAGCCCGCGCCGCGCTCGGCTACATCAAGGAAGGCGCCGACTGGGTTCTCGCTTCGGCCAAAAAAGTCATCGACCCGCCCCCCGCGAACGGCAGCGCGCCGAAGAACAACCTGGTCGCGCCGGCAGGGATTTCCAAGGAAGCGCTGGCGCACGACCAGAAGGGCAACGACATCATTGCCGAGGCGCAGAAGAACCCGAAGAACGTCGTCGAGAATTCGGAAATCGCGGTCTCCGAATACCGCAAGGCCATCAAGGCCGCGAAAGACTTCGCGCTCGCCTGGTACCACCTCGGCATCGCCTACCAGTTCACCAAAGATTACCGCGAGGCGGTGGAAGCGCTGATGACCGCGACGAAGCTCAACCCGCTCTTCTTTGAGGCCTGGGTCGAACTCGGCGACGCGTACGCCTGGCTCCGCAACGAGGACATGGCCGTCACGAGCTACAAGAAAGCCCTCGAGATCGCCCCGGACTACGCGCACGGCTGGAGCAACATGGCGCTCGTCGAAATGAAGCGCCGCCGCTTCACCGAGGCCCGCGCCGCCTGCGACAAGGCCATCTCCCTCGACGCGAACGACCAGTCGGCCAAGATGATCTCCCCGATGATCGACGGCGAGATCGCGGGGCCGAAGTTCTCCGCCCCCGAAATCCGCAAGAAATCGAAACACTTCGAGGTGATCACCGACGCCGGCCAGAAAGTCGCCGACCTGATGTCCGAGGCGGAGGAGCACGTCTACGCCGTGTACGAGAAGATCTTCCCGAAGATCCTGAAGGACGACCTTGTCTTCCCGGTCGTCGTCTACAAGGACACCGCCGAATACATGGCCGCCGGTTCGCCCCCGGGCACCGGCGGATACTTCTCTCCTTACGTCAAGAAGCTCGTCTTCTTCTGGATGGGCGACGCCAAGGTGCAGGACACCCTCATGGTCCTCTACCACGAAACCTTCCACGCGTTCCTCGACTACTACCTCGAGGACGCGACCCAGTGGTTCAACGAAGGACACGGCGATTACTTCGGCGCGTGGCACTGGGACGACGCCCGCAAAGCGATGGTCTGCCGCACCAACTGGTGGCGCCTCGGCGGCATCCAGGGCGCGATCAAGTCCGACCGTTTCACGCCCCTCAAAGACCTCCTCCAGATGACCCAGGCCGAAATGTACAACCCTGCCAGCGTCGGCGTGAATTACGCCGAAGCGTGGTCCATCGTGTATTTCATGTGGAACTACAGCGGCGGAAAATACGCGGCGACCATCCGGAATTACTTCTTCGAGATGCAGAAGGGAAGCGGCATCAAGCGGGCGTACGACGACACCTTCGGGAAGATGGACATGAGGACGTTCGAGGACGAGTGGAAGAAGTACATCCTGAGTCTCGAGAATCCTCCGGGGGTGACGGCGCCGCCGAAGAAGGGCCGGTAGCGCGGCGCCTAGCGCTCGAGCTTCTTCTTCGCCTCTTCAGCCTCTTTCGTCCCCGCCAGGTCCTTCACGATGCGCTCGTACCGCGCCTTTGCTTCGTCGGCACGCCCCGAGGCGTCGCAGATTCCCGCGGCCTTCAGGAGCGCCATCGGCGCCTGCGGTGAGAACGAAAAGTCCCGCGCCAGCCGGTCGCACGTTTCCACCGCCGCGCCGGTGCGCCCCAGCTTTTCTTCGCACAGCGCGATGTTCCAGATCGCGTCGTCCATCAGGCCCGTCCGCGAGCCGGTCGATCCGGCAAACACAACGAGCGCGTCCCGGGCGTCGGCGAAGTTGCCCCCGAGTTGCAACGCCCGGCCGAAATAATACAAGGCCAGCGCCCCCGCCCACGAATCCGGAAACCTGGCCGCGACCGCAAAAAGCGCGCGCTGCGCCGCTTCATAGTCCTTCCCGGCGCGATACGTCGCCATCGACCGGCGCCACGCCGCCGACTCCGCGTCCCCCAGCGCTTCCCGCAGCCGCGCCTCGGAAAAGGTCCGCGCGTCCTTCTCGAACTCGGCCCACGGTTGCCCCGTGACCTCGGCCACGGCCTCCGTCGCCGGTTTCCCCGCGGCGAGCCGCTTCACGAATTGATGAACCCCTTCGATGCCGTGCGCTGACTCGATGAACGCAATCGCCAGGTAGTCCTCGGGGTAGTCCGAAATCGCGTGCGTGGCATTGTCGAGCCCGTTGAGAAGCGCGGCGACGGGGTCGGGTTTCTCCCAGAAAAGCCCGAGCCAGTACGCGATCCGCCCCGGGCCCTGCCCGGCGGACCAGACGGCCAGGCCTTCGCGCGCCCATTTCGGAAGCGCCCGGTGTGCGGCGTCTCCGAGGGCGTTGCGGAGAAGGGCGTGGGTCATTTCGTGGGCGACTTCGACGTCGAGATCACCGTTTCCGCTGAAGTGCGATTCGGGATTCAACGTGATCCACTGCACCGAGTGGCCGTCCACCTGTCGCGTGGCGGTCCCGCCGAGCTGGATGTCCTTCCGCGGGCCGAGGGGCAGGTCCACGAGTTCGAGCACCACGTTGGAGGCGTCTGCGTCGGCGAGCCCGAGCCGTTCGCCCATGGCGCGGGCCGACTCTTTCATGAGGGCGGGCAACCGCGCCATCAGCCGCGCCGTTTCCGGGTCACCCGCGTATTTCCCGGCGTAGGGGCGGACTTCCTGCGCGCCGGCCGCCGAAGCGACCGCGAGCACGACCAGGACCGACGCCGCGGAGACATGCACGGTCGGATTCTACGGCTCCCGGCAAGCCCGCACGCGTTACTTCTTTTTCGGCGGCTTCTTATCCGCGGGCGCTTCCGTCCACACCGCGTCGCGATAGCCCGTCTCCAGCGTCATCACGCTCAGCGCCGTCGTATACACCCGCCCGCCTTCGAAACCCCACCGGTCCGAGCTGGCGTCCCAGGAACCCTCCGCGCACCCGTCTTTCTCGCCGCGCTGGTTCTGCACCACCGCCGCGAGCATCGCTTCGTTCCACGGCTTCCAGTACTTCGACTCGGGTCCGGCCCACAGGAAGAGCGCTTCCGAACCGAGGTACCAGTAGTACACATCGATCTTGGGGCCCCTCCCGATCGGCAGATCGGTGACGAGGAGTTTGGCGCCGCCCTCAAGCGCGGGAGACTTGTCCCCGCGGTCGATCCGGAGGCGTGCCGCCATGGCCGCCGCCGACATGCACGGGTGGTCGTCGAACTCCTCGTTCTTGCCCTGGACGACCACTTTCCCCGTTCCCTTGGCCGTATATCCGACCTTGAAGTACGCCTCGTCCGTGACTTCCGTGAACCAGGCCAGCGCGCCGTCGAACCCCGTCCGGCCCACCAGGAGCCCGCCCTCTTCGGCCGCTCGAAGCGCCGCCACGACCCAGCAGGTGACGGAGGTGTCGTTGTCCCCGCACTGCTTCGAATACCGCCAGCCCTTTCCCGGGTTCTGCGCCGCCAGCAGGAAGTCGACCGCCTTCTGGGTGGGCGCCTTGAGCCGGGCCGCGCCGGTCATTCCGTACGCTTCCGCCAGTGCCAGCGTCGCGATGGCGTGGTTGTACAGGTACTTCGACCCGTGCCGGCCGCCGACGCAGCCCTCGGTGTCCTGCGCCGCGATGAGCCATTCGATCCCACGGCGCACGACTTCGCCGGCGACGACCTTTCGCCCGGTCATGTCGTCCACCCAGGAAGTCTCGGAGCGCGGCGTGTACCCGGCGCCAAGGAATGCGAGGAGCGCCATCGCGGTCACGCCGGAGTCGTATTCCTCGTACCCCGCGCCCTTGCACTCCGTTTCCTTGCAACGCCGCGAGAACCCGGCCGACGACCACCCGCCCATCGGCGCCTGGTGCCGCGCGAGCCACTTCAGCCCGGCCTCGACCGCGGCCTCGGACTCGGCCGTCGCGCCCGCCTTCTTCGCCGCCGGCACCCGGAACTCCGACCGCGACTTGTACCGGCCCGCTCCCGCGCCGGCGTAGGCCTCAGCCCCGGCACCCGGCGCCCCGGTCGAGCCCACCACCGACCATCCCTCCAGCCGGTCAATCTCCTCGCCCAGCCGCTTCGCCCTCTCCGCGTCGCCCGACTCCAGGCACGCCTTCCGCAGTTTCTCCAGCGACTCCAGCATCTCGGCCTTTTCCCGCGCCGCGTTTTCCTCCGCGACGCGGACTTCGCGTTCCTTGTCGGGAAGCGTCTCCCCGCATCCGGGGCAGAACTTCCAGCCCTTGTCGACTTCCTTGCGGCATTTCGGGCAGTTGTCCGCGAAGGCGAGCCCGGCGAGGAGGATGAGGGCGAGGGCGGCGCGGCGCATGGGGCCTCCTGGGAGGG
>JAIOPR010000326.1 GCA_021413805.1 Planctomycetota bacterium | reverse complement strand
GTTGGGATGCCGTAGCCGCCGCCGATGAAATCGTGGACGACGCGGAAATCCCGGGCGCGGGCGGCGAGCGCCGCAGCCGGATCTCCCGAGCGGCGGGCGAGGAGGGCCATCGTGCGACGGGCGAGGCGAGCCGTCATCGTGGCATTCGAGATGATGCGGTCGCTGACCCGCACGCCGATGATCTCGGCGTCGATCCCCGCAAGCCGCAACCCCGCGTAAATCCCGGCGAGCGTTCCTCCCGTCCCCAGCGCCGCCACGACGATGTCGGGCTTCGGCAGTTCTCCGCGTTTCACCTGCTCGCCCAGTTCCAGACCCGCGTTCACGTAGCCCAGCGAAGAGAGCGCCGAGGACCCGCCCGGGGGCATCAGGTAGGTTTTCTTCCGCGAAATCATTTTCACCAGGCCATGGAAGGGAACCGTCACGACCGATCGCGTGATCTTCAACGATCGCGCGAGCCCCCGGGCAACTTCGAGATTCCGGGCGAGGTACGGATTGAGGGGGCGCTTGAAGAGCAGCAGGTCCACCGGGATGCCGAACCGCCTGCCGTAGTGCGCGACGGCGACCGCCCAGTTCGAACCCGTGACCGCGTAGGCCCAGATCTGCTCCGATCGCGCCTTCGCGTCCGCCAGCAGGAATTCCAGCTTGCGCACCTTGTTCCCGCCGAACTCCGCGCCTGTCACGTCGTCGCGCTTCACCCAGAGATCCACCCCCCACGCTTTCCCCAGCGACTTCAATTCCGCCACCGGCGTCGGGAAAGTGCCGATCTCGATGATCGGCGCAGCGGCGGCGAGGCGCGGGAATCGGTGAAAGAGCGGGCGGTCCGGGTGGTTCACACCGGCCACTTGCCGGGGTTCATGATGCCGTTCGGGTCGAGGGCCGTGCGGACGCGGCGGAGCATCTCGCGGAACCCCGGGTCGATTTTCGAGCCATGCTCGCGGAACACCCACTCGGGGGTTTTGTAGGGGATGAAGCCCATGGGAAGAAGCGCCTCGACGAGGGCTTTGTTCAGCTTCGCGACGGCCTCGACTTCCTCGGGCTTGTCGCGGTTGAACGTCTCGATGAGCCGGAGGACGCCGAAATGTCCCTGGGCCATCGGGCGGGCGACCGCGATCGGGGGGAACCCGTGTTCGACCATGATGCGGCAGCTGAGTTCCGTCGCTTCTTCCCACCGGCTGGTCGGGCCGTACGTGCCGACCCAGGAGAGCCCGCCGCCGGGATGGTCGAGCATGAAGTCGAGGCGCGTGGGGAACTCGGCGAGTTTGCGGAATGCCGGCTCGATCTTGATCAGGTCGCGAACATCCAGCGGGCCCTCCCATCGAGCGCCGGACTTGCGCGAGGTCTCCAGCACTTCCGCAAGGATCGATTCCCGCAGGTCCATTTCCGCCTGCCGGTTCGAAGTCACATCGACGTAGGTCATGACGAGCGGTTCGCCGGGTTCTCGCCAGGTGGGGCGGAGTTCGCCGAAGAGCATTTTCGCCACGGGCCACGTGAGGATGCCGATGTCGTCGCAGATGTCCTCGCGGACGAAATCGCGGACAAGGGCGCAGGCGGCGCGGACGTCGTAGCCCATCATGAAATAGCGGCGGCGGAGGCGTTTGGCCTGCTGCAGACGGACCGACGCTTTCGTGACGATGCCGGTGGTCCCGTGGAGGTTCACGAAAAGCCCGGTGAGGTCGGGCATCGGTGAAGAGGTGCACCACTGGGTCGTGGACCACCCGGCAGCGCCGGTGCGGACGATCGTCCCGTCGGCGAGCACGGCCTCGACGCCGTTGAGCCAGGTGCTGGAGGTCCCGTACCGCAACGAGAGGTTCAAAAGCCCGTCCATCAGGGTGTTTGCGAGGACGGAAGTTTCCGGGGGGGACAGGGAATAGGCGAAGCGTGTCTGCGGGAAGTTCCGGTCGAGGTGCTCCTTGACCTGCCCGAACAGGACCCCCGGCTCGATCACCATGTACAGGTCTTCCGGGTGAACCTCGAGGATCCGGTTCATCGCCGTCATGTCGAGCAGGATCCCGCCTCGCGATGGAAGGGCGAGCCCGCCGATGTTCGTGTTCATCACGACCGGCACGACCGGGATCTTCCCGGCGTTCGCAAACCGAAGTACGGCCTGGACGTGGGCGACCTCGCCAGGGCGAACGATGACGTCCGGCGGTGTCCCGCGGATTTCGGTCAGGTCCCGGGCCGCTTCCTTGAGCCTTGCGGGATCGATCGAGACTCGATCCGCGCCGACAAGCGCGGTAAGCCGGGCGACAAGATCGGTGGGAGACATGATTTCGAAGTATAGCCGCGCCCCGGCCTGACGTCCCGACCTCAACCGCGACCCCGCCTTGTGCCGAAATACAGGTCAGGCCCGGCTCTTCCCGCTCGCGTGTGCCAGACCCGCCTCGAAAAGCGCCGGAACCCAGGTCTGGGACACCGAATACACGACACGAAGCCCTTCAGAACGCGCCGAAAGGATCCCGACGATCGCCATCAGCCTCAGCTGGTTTGAAACGGCCGTGACGCGCATCCGGAGCGCGTCGGCGACCCCCTGGACGTGCAACTCTCCCTCCCGGGCCAGTGCGTGGAGGATGCGCAGCCGGGTCGGGGAACTCAGAAGCCCGAACATCTCTGCCAGGCGCCGGACCACGGTGGCGTCGAGTTTTCGGCGCGAAGCGAGCTTTCCCTTCAAGGGAGTCGTGCGAGGTGCGGGAGATGGCCGGTGATGCTTGCGCATTTGTGGTTGTTCTAATATTCCATGGAAGAGTGGAATAACGCGGGAAGACTCGTGGAGTTGACCTTGCTCGTCTAGCCTGCCTTTCGCGCAGCAGCCAAGACCGCAAGCAGCTTGAGCAGCGCGAAGGGATTGCCGCCCCACTGCAGCCTGCCGCCGAGCCACGGGCCCAGGAACGCACCGCTGAGGCCGACGCCGATCAACGCTTCCATGCCTCCACCCACCCAGGCGCGGCAACCGTCGCGGCCATTGGAAAGGGTGACGGCGGAATCGCCGAAATCGGCAGTCAGGGAGAGGCCTGCCATCTCGATGCCGATACGCCCCAGCCCCGCGACTTTCTTCGCGACCCCGGCATCGGCGAGGCCGCGGCGGAGAAGCGAAGCGAAGATGTAGCCGAGAAGCGTGACCTGGGCGGGGTTGGCGAATTGGATCTTCATGGCGTTGCGCTGATTACACGCGAATCCGGCGCCGCAGGGAAGGATCAGCGGGGAAGGAAAGAGCGCAGGGCGCGCGCCACGGCGGCCTTCGCGAGCGGGATCTTCCACTCGTTCTGCGAGAGCGCCCTGGCGCCATCCACGGCGGCAGTCGAGGCGGGCTCAATCGCGTCGGCGAGGGTGCTCTTCATGAGATTCGCCTCCGACGCCCCGGCCCGCCACGGGATCGGCGCAACGCCGCCGAGCACGACGCGGACTTCGGTGAAATGATCGCCGTCGATCTTCCCTGCGACAGCGCACGCCGCGGCGGCGAAATCGAACGAGTCTTTTTCGCGCAGCTTGACGTAGGTGGAGCGGGGAAGCGCCACGGGGACTTCGACGGCCTCGATGAACTCGCCGGGCTTGAGCGTGTATTCGCAGAGGATGTTCTTCGAGGGCAGCTCGTAGAAATCGGCGATGGGGAGGTCGCGGGCGCCGTCGGGGCCACGGAGGAAGAGGCGCGCGCCGAGGGCGACGAGCATCGGGGCGCAGTCGCTGGGGTGGACGATGTGGCAGGGGCCGCCGCCGAGGATCGCGAGGTAGCGGTTTTCGCCCTCTTCCGCCGGGCAGCCTTTGCCGCCTTTCTTCGCGCACTCGAAATCCGCCGAGCGGTAATACCAGCAGCGCGGGCGCTGGGCAAGGTTGCCGCCGAGCGTGCCCTGGTTGCGGATCTGGGGGGTCGCGACGGCATCGGCGGATTCGGCGAGGCCGGGAAGCGCCTTGCGGAGTTCGGCGTGGGCCGCAATGTCGGCCAGGATCGCGGTCGCCCCGATGCGCCAGCCGCGGTCGGTCCGCTCAATGCGGTCGAGCCCGGGAACCGAGCGCAGGTTCACGATGTGGTCGGGAGAACGGATTCCTTCCTTCAACTCGCCCAGCAGATCCACGCCGCCGCTCAGCGCCATCGCTCCCTTTTTCGCGAGCAGGGCCGCGGCCTCTTCGGCCGTGCGGGCGTCCCACCAGGTGAAGGGGTGCGTCATTTCTTCCCCAACGCCGCGAGGACTTTGTCGGGAGTGATCGGCAGGTCGGTCACGCGTTTCCCGAGGGCGTGCGAGACGGCGTTTGCGATCGCGCCGGGGGTCGGGATGATTGATGGTTCGCCGATGCCCATGACGCCGGTGTTCGTGCGACCGTTGGCGACATCGAAGAGCACGACCCGGATGTCGGGGATTTCCTTCGGGCCGGCGATCCTGTAGTCCGAGAGATTGGCGTTCATCATTCGCCCGGTCGCGTTGTCGAGAACGCGCTGCTCCAGGAGGGCGTACGAGAGCCCCTGGATGATGCCGCCGCAGATCTGGCTTTCCGCGAGCATCGGGTTGACGACCAGGCCGCAGTCGTGGACGGCGACGATGCGAAGGACCTGCACGTGACCGGTTTCGAGGTCCACTTCGACTTCCGCGAACTGGCAGCCTGCCGTGCCGTCGCGGAATCCCTGGTAGTTCGCCGACCGCGTCGCCTGCTCGCTGACGTTCGCCCCGCTGATCTTTGCGCAGGCTTCAGCCCACCCGAGAGAGACGCCGGCGGTCTTCGACTCGAGTTTCCCGCCGCGCGCCGCGAAATCGGTCGCTTCGCACCCGGGGATCGAACCCTTCACCGCCTCGATGACCCTCGCCAGCGCCGCGGCCGCCGCACTCCGGACCGCCGGGGTAACAGAGGGAGCCGTCATGGATCCGCCGCTTCCGGTGGAGAACGGAAGCGCTGTGTCGCCGAGTTTCACGCGGACCTGGTTCACGGTGAGACCGAGTTCTTCGGCGGCGACCTGGGCGAGGATGGTGCGTGTCCCGGTGCCGAGGTCCTGCGTGCCGCACTGGACTTCCACCGATCCGTCGCGGGAGATGACGCAGCGGACCTGGGGGCCCGGGCCGCCGCCGCCGCCCCAGATGGAGGCCGCGACGCCGAGGCCGCGCGCCTTTCCAGGACCGGCGCTTCCGCGAAGCTGCGCGCGTTTTTCCCACCCGGCGATCTGGGCGCCCTCGCCGTATTCGGAGTGGCGAAGCGTATTGGCGTCGTTGCGTTTGCGGAACTCGATCGGGTCGAGGTTGAGTTTGCCGGCGAGCTCGTCGATGGCGCTTTCGAGGGCAAACATCCCCTGGACGTGGCCGGGGGCGCGGAACGCCGCGGCGGCGCCGGCGTTGGTCATGACATCGGCGTGCCAGATGCGGCGAGTCGGGCAGGCGTAGAGCGAGGCCAGCGGTCCCGCGCACCAGGCGCCACCGGCGACCCCGCCCGTCCCGTGGCTTTCGAGCCAGAGGCAGGTCAGTTTGCCGTCCTTGTCGGCCCCCGCCCGGATCCGCTGCACGCTCGACGGACGGTTGCCGCCCGCGAGATGCTCCTCTTTGCGCGTCAGCAGAAGTTTCACCGGCGCCTTCGCTTCGCGCGCCAGCTTCGCCGCCATCACCGTGTGCTGGCTCATCCCGAGCTTCGAGCCGAATCCGCCCCCCATGTGCTCCTTCAGCACCCGCACCTGCTCGGCCTTCAGCTGGAACGCCCGCGCCACCCCGTCCCGCACCGCAAACACCGCCTGCGTCGAGTCCCACACCGTCAGGCTCCCGTCCGCTTCCCACCGCACCACGCTCCCGTGGCTCTCCAGGCACGAATGCGTGACGACCGGCGTGCGGAAAGTCAGGTCGATTGTGGAATGCGAAGCGTCGAGCGCCTTGCGGCACGCGTCTTCGGTCGCCGTATCCTGCGCCTCGTTGCCGCGCTCGTTCGGGTTCTTGCCGCCCTGGACGCGGGGCGCATCGGGCTTGCGGGCCTCCTCGAGATCGACGACGTGCGCGCCGACCGACCATTCGACGGTGATCGCCGCGAGTGCGTCTTCCGCCTGCGCCTCGGTCTCGGCGGCGACCGCCGCCACGGGGGCCCCATGGAAGCGCACCTCGCGGTCGACCTCGATCACTGCCTTGACGCCCGGCATCTTGCGCGCCTTCTCGAGATCGATTGACTTCACCGTGGCTCGCGCGTACGGCGACCGCAGCACCCTCGCGATGAGCATTCCTTCGAGCTTCACGTCCGCCGTGTACTTCGCCCGCCCCGTGACCTTGTCTTTCCCTTCGAGCCGGGGCAGGCGCTTCCCGACCACCGCAAGTTTCGAGTTGGCGTCCCAGGGAGCGGGCTCGGCGTCGGGGGTATTGACCTCGACCTCGCGGTAGTTGCCGGCGTACCCGACGCGAATCGTTCGCTTGCCCATGTTTTTATTTCGCCTTCGCGGCCGCGGCGGCCGCTTCGAAAATCCCGCTGTACGCCGCGCAACGGCAGATGTTCCCGCACAAGCCGGCGCGGATGCCTTCGGGGGACGGGGAAGGGGTCTTTTCGAGAAGCGCGACGGTGGACATGACCTGCCCGGGAGTGCAGAAGCCGCACTGGTAGCCGTCGTGCTCGATGAAAGCGGCCTGGACCGGGTGCAGGGTGTCTCCCCTGGAGAGCCCCTCGACCGTGCGGATCTCTTTTCCGCGGGCCTGAAGCGCCAGCATCATGCAGGCGTAGACGGACCGGCCCTCGACGATCACGGTGCAGGCGCCGCACTCGCCGCGGTCGCATGCACTCTTGGCGCCGGTGAGGTCGAGCGAGTTGCGGAGAACGTCGAGAAGGGTGGCGCGAGGCTCGGCGGAGACCGCACGGTCCTCGCCGTTCACCCGGAGCGTGTACCCGACCGCTTCCGGCCCAAGCCCGGCCGGCCCCTTGCCTTTTGCGCCGTCTTCCGCCGAACTTTTTCCCGCAAGGAGCCCCGCGCCGGTGAGGGCGCCGGTGACGGTGAGGAAATCGCGTCGGGAAATCCCGTCAGGGCGGTCGGCAGGCATGAGGGCACTCTAGGCGGGAATGGTCGCAAGTGTCAAAGGCGGCGCATCAAGTCACAGTCAGTCCGTAGTTCTCCCTTTTCTTTCTCCATTTTTTCTCGGCGCCCTCTGAGGGAGCCGTTCCCGTTTCCGTCATGTCAACTCTCCGCTTTCGATTCCCGACGCCCCTGAATAGAATTCCGCACACATGGGACGCCTCATCATCAACGCGGACGACCTCGGCGCCGACCCCGCGCGCAACCGCGGGATCTTTGAAGCGGCGCAGCGCGGCGTCGTGACCGACGCTTCGATCCTCGCCAACGTCCCGGGCTTCGACGACGCGGTGAAGGACAAGCGGATCAAGGACCTCCCGGTCGGGCTGCACCTCAACATCAGCGAAGGCAAGCCCGTCGGCGGCCCGTACCGCACCCTGACCGCGAAAGACGGCGAGTTCTTCGGCAAAGACGAGACCTGGCGCCTCGCGCTCTGCGGCAAACTCGATCCCGCGGAAATCCGGCTCGAGGCGGAGGCCCAGATCGCGAAAATGCGCCGCGCGGGAGTCGAGCCGACGCACCTCGACGGGCACCAGCACCTCCACCTCGTGCCGCGCGTCGCCGCCGGCCTCCTCGCGCTCTCCATCCCGCGCCGCGTCCGCGTCGTCTTCGAACACCCCGACGGCACCATCCTC
>JAIOPR010000325.1 GCA_021413805.1 Planctomycetota bacterium | reverse complement strand
TCCCGCCAGCGCCTCCAGATCTACTCCAACATGTACTTCTGGCGGCTCATCGACATCCTCGGCCAGGAATACCCGACCGTCCTCCACATCCTCGGCCCGCGCCGCTTCAACCGCCTCGCCCTCCAGTTCCTCGAGGCGCATCCTTCGCGGAGCTACAGCCTGAATTTCCTGAGCGTGAAATTCCCGGAGTTCGTGCGCCGGGAGGCGAAGGCTGTCGTGCATTGCGGCCTGTGCGCGGACGTTGCCACGGTCGAGCGCACGATGGAAGACGTCTTCGACGCGGCTTATGTGGAGCCCCTTTCCGCGAAGGCCTGGAAGAAGATCCCGATGGGGAAGTGGGCGACCGGGCGGCTGAAGATGACGCCGGCGATGAAGCTGCTGGAGCTGGGCTACCCGGTGAACAATTTCATCGCCGCGGTCCGTGAGAAGAAGAAAGCGAGTCTCCCGCGGAGGGCCAAGGAGTGGCTCGTGGTCTACCGGAAGAACTGGACGGTCTGGCGGGCGCCGCTGTCGCGCATCCGCTTCGTCCTCCTCTCCTGTCTCCAGGCCGGTCGGACGTTGACGCAGGCGTTCGAGGCATGCGCCGCGCTCAAGGGATTCGACGCGGAGGAGTTCACCGAGGCCCTGGGCGGCTGGTTCCGGCAATGGGCCGCCGACGGGCTCATCGTGGGGGTGGAATAGTCCTGATGAATATTGTTGAGGGACGAAAGGCGCCGGATTTCACGCTTCCAGACAAAGACGGAAAACCCGTATCGCTTTCGGACTTCACGGGGCACGACGTGATCGTGTATTTCTACCCCGCGGACGATACCCCGGGGTGCACGAAGGAGGCCTGCGGCTTCCGGGACGCATGGAAGGAACTGAAGGCGCGCGGAGCCGTCGTTCTCGGCGTATCGCCGGACGGGGCAGAGAGCCACCGGAAATTCTCGGCGAAATTCAAGTTTCCGTTCCTGCTGCTCTCGGATCCCGACAAGAGAGTCATGACGGACTGGGGCGCGTGGGGCGAGAAAGTACTCTACGGCCGCAGGTTCGTCGGCGTCATCCGGAGCACCGTCTGGGTCGGCCCTGACGGCGTCGTCCGTAAGCGCTGGGCGCGCGTCCCGAGCGCCGAGAAGCATCCCGCGTCGGTGCTCAAGCAACTGGCATCCGCCGCAGCCTCACGTACGTAACTGTGGCATGACAAAGGCCGCGATTCTTCTCCTTCTCGCCTCCCTCGCCGGCTGCAGCGCTTCCGAACTCCAGCCCGCGGGCCCGGTCGCCTGGCAGCCCTGGGGCGAAGCGGCGTTCGCGAAGGCGAAGGCCGGGAAGAAGCTCGTCCTGCTCGACCTCGGCGCGGTCTGGTGCCACTGGTGCCACGTCATGGACAAGGAAACCTACGGGAACCCGGCCGTCGAGCGCGAACTCGCAGACCACTGGGTCGCCGTCCACGTCAACCAGGACGAGCGTCCCGATCTTGCCAACCGCTACGAGGACTATGGCTGGCCCGCCACGATTCTCTTCGACGCCGATGGCCGCGAACTCGCCAAATTCCGCGGCTTCATGGAGCCGAAGCGCCTTCTTTCTCTCCTCGAGGCGTTCGACGCGGACCCGACGCCGGGCCCTTCGGCGATCGCCGTAAACGCGCCCTCCGCCGCCGCGAACCCGGCGCTTCCACGGGAACTCGACGACACGCTTCACGCGGCGTGGGAAGCGGCGTACGACAGGGATCACGCGGGCTGGGGCACGGTGCTGAAGTATCTCGACCCGGATTGTGTCGAGCTCGCGATGGTCGAGGGGCGGGACGACCTGGCGCGGCCGACGCTCGACGCGATGCTCCAGCTCATCGACCCGGCGTGGGGCGGCGTGTACCAGTATTCGCACGGCGGCGTGTGGACGAACCCGCACTTCGAGAAAATCATGTCCTTCCAGGCCGAGGACATGCGGATTTACGCGCTGGCGTACCGGGTTTACGGGGACGTGAAATACCTGAAGGCTGCGAAAGACATCGAGCGGTACCTCATGAATTTCCTGAGGTCCCCTGAAGGCGCGTTCTACGCGAGCCAGGATGCGGACCTGGTGCAGGGCGAGCATGGCGGGGAGTATTTCGCGCTCGATGACAAGGGGCGGCGGGCGAAGGGGATGCCGCGGATCGACAAGCACCTGTATGCGCGGGAAAACGGCTGGGCGATTGCGGCGCTCGGGAGCCTGGGGCGCAGCACGGCGGATGAAGAGACGCGGGCGACTGCGGTCCTGGCGGCGGATTGGACGGTCGCGAATCGTGACGGGACCTGGCGATTCCCGGGTTTCGCCAGCCTCGGGTTCCGGCACGATGAAGACGACCGCGCCGGGGTGTTCCTTTCCGATTCGCTCGCGATGGCCCGCGCCTTCTATGAGCTGCACCTCGCGACGCAGGACGGCCGGTTCCTGGAGCGATGCGAGTTCACGCTTCATTTCATCGAGGACGCCTTTCGTGGCGAGGCAGGTTACGTCACCGGCCGTGCGGAGAAGGGGGACAAACTGCCGGCTCCCGGCCCGCATACCGACGAAAATATCGGCATCGCGCGGCTGGCGATCCGGATGCACCACGCGACCGGGGCGGCGGAGTGGAAGGCCATGGCCGAGCACGCCATGAAGTACCTCGCCGGGGTCGCACCCGGCGCCAACGGCGTCCGCGCCGCCGGGATTCTGCTCGCCGCCCGGGAACTCGCGGCGGACCCCGTGAAAGTCATCGTAGTCGGCGCCGCCGCCGACGATCGGACACGGGCTCTGCTCGCCGCCGCACGCTCATCGCCCGGTTCGTACCTCATCATCCGTCGCCTCGACCCAGAAGCCTCCGCGGAATACCCCCCCGACGGTAACTCCCCGACCGCCTATGTCTGCTCCGATGGCGCCTGCTCCAGCCCGCTTCACGACCCCGGCGCACTTCGAAAAGCCGCCACCCCCGACCGCCGCCGTTGACCTCATCGCTGAGACTCCGATACCACCTCTCTTCCTTTCGCGCTGATATTCCTCTTCAGCCAACAACCTCACCCCGCCGATGAACTAGAAACACAACCCGGGAATGCCGGACCCCCACGGTCCGTTGACTCCCGGATGACCTCTCCCGGTTCCTGATTCGCGGCCCCCACGGCCGCCGGATCGGCCCCCCGATGCGGGCCAAAGTCTTGAAAGGGGAAAGCTCCTATGTTGAAAGTCCTGGTGATGTGTTGCGCCGTGATGTTCGGCGGCGTGGTCTTGAGCGGATGTTCAAGCGACGAAAAGAAGTCCGACAGCAGGATGTGCGGCGATTGCGAGAAAGCCGGCGCCGGCAAGCTCTGCGACTCCTGCCAGAAGGCCATGTGGGCCGACTGCAGCAAGAAATGCGAAGAGTGCAAGAAGCTGGGCGAAGGACACATCTGCGCGGCCTGCCAGAAGTCGATGCGCGCCGAGTGCGACAAGCAGCATGCCTGCGCGGACTGCCAGAAGCTCGGCACTGGCCACATGTGCGACGCGTGCCAGAAGAAGATGTGGCCTGAGGCGAGCAAGAAGTGCGAGAAGTGCAAGGCCGCCGGCGAAGGGCATATCTGCGCCGACTGCCAGAAGATGATGTGCAAATAACGAGGTCCGTCTTGAAGCCGGCGGGAGAAACCTCCCGCCGGCTTTTTTTTTGCCCCGGCAACTTCCTGCTTGAGTAGAGTCGTGCTGTCGCAGGGGGGAGAAAAGGAGTTCGCCGTGTTGAAGAGACTTTCGCAGGTGATGATCGCTGTGGCCCTGATTCTGCCGCTGGCCGGCTGCATTTCGCTGGCGATCGGGGACAATTCGCGAAGGCGCGCCGCGGAATGCACGAAGTGCGGCAAGGACCTGCACGACCAGCTCTGCCAGGAGTGCCAGAAGGAGATGTGGAGCGACAAGTGCCCGGAGTGCGCCAAGCTCGGGCCGGGGCATATGTGCCCGGCGTGCCAGGAGAAGGCCGGTAAGTAGAGCTGCGCTCTTCGCGGGAAAATGCAGTTCGGAGACGGGAGTCGGGAGTTTGGAGAACGGCGCAAAAAAAAGCCCCCCGGGAACAGCCGGGGGGCTTTCGTTTTTTTACGCCGCTCCTACTCCTTGACGCGCTCCACGTATTCGCCGGTCCGCGTGTCGACCTTGATCAGCTCGCCCTTGTCCACGAACGGCGGGACCCGGATCGTCACGCCCGTCTCGAGCGTCGCCGCTTTGCTCTGGTTGGTCACCGTCGCGCCTCGCAGCGCCGGTTCGGACTCCGTGACGCGCAGGTTCACGGTCGTCGGGAGATCGACCCCGACCAGAACCCCGTCGATGTACTGCATCTGGCAGTTCGTGTTGGGCAGCAGGAACCCCTTCTGCTCCTCCATCATCTCCGCAGGCACCCCGGTCTCCTCGTAGGAGTTCGGGTCCATGAAGAAATACGAGCCGCCGCTCTCGTAGAGGAACTCCATCTCGCGCGCTTCGCTCCCGACGGTCTCGACTTTTTCGCCGGTGCCGAAGCGCTGCTGCTTGGTCGAGCCGGTCTTGATGCTCTTCATCTTGCACTGCACCATGCCGCGCCAGTTCCCGGGGGTCACGTGCTGGGTTTCGGAGACGCGGTAGAGGTCTCCTTCCCAGCGAAAGATCATGCCCTTGCGCAGTTCCGTCACGTTGATCATGCCCATGCTATTTCGCCTCCGGCTTCACGTACTTGTCCAGGATCGCCGGCACGTCGGCCGGCGCCACGCCCGAAAAGAGCGTGCCATCAGGATACACGATAACGTTAGGCCCGAGCTCACAGAGCCCGAGGCAGTGAGTCTTGGTGACGCGGATGGTGCCCTTGAGGCCGCGGTCGTTGACGAGCTTCTTGAGGGCGTCGGCGACGGCTTTCGAGCCGCGCCCGCCGCAGGACGGTTCCCCTGCCGGCCTCTCGTTGAGGCAGACGAGCATCATCTTGCTGAAGGGGCAGGGGGAGGAGTTCATGGGGGGCGGGGAGTATACGGCAGAAGGCGGCTGAGACAAGGGGGGACCGCTTCCAGGGTGCTTGGCCGGTATTGCAGGGTGGCCGGGAGGGGAAACGGCAAAGACAAAAAGGAGAACCCTCAAGCAAGCGGCAAGACTTTAGGAGGGCGGCGGGGGCGCCTGCTCGCCCTGGACGAATTCGGTGCCGAAGCGTCCCTTGATGCAGAGGTGGCCGTGGGTGATCGTGACGTCCATGGGGGACGAGACCTTGACGATACGGTTGTTCTGCACGTGGAGGGTAAGGGTGCAGCCGACGCCGCAGTAGGGGCAGATCGTGTCGGTTTTCGTCTGGGTCGCTTCGTTCCAGCTCCCGGCCTTCCGCATGTCGTGTTCGCTCTTGAACGCCAGCGCGCCGGTCGGGCAGACGCCGATGCAGTTGCCGCAGTAGACGCAGGCGGAGTCGGGAAGCGGGACGTTGGACTCGGTCGAGATGCGGGCGTCGAAGCCGCGCCCGGCGACGGCGATGGCGAAGGTGTTCTGGGCGTCGGTGCCGCAGGCCTCGACGCACTTGTAGCAGAGGATGCATTTCGAGTAGTCGCGGACGTAGAGGTCGTTGTCGATTTTGACCGGCTGCGCGACGTTGCCGGCGTACTGGCCGTCGGGGGCGTGGTGGTGGCCGCATTCGCTGCGGTCGCGCTCGCCGGCGGCAGCGGGTTTCGCCGGCTTCCCGTAGCGGTCGGGGCGGGCGCCGTAGCGCTCCATCCAGCCTTTCACGGACGGCGTCGTGGACAGGTCCACCGAGGACCCGAGGAACTCGAGCACCATCTTGCGCGCCAGCCGGACTCGCGGAGAGTCCGTGCGGATGTCCATCCCCTTCTCGACTTTGCGCGAGCACGCGGGGGCGAGCACGCGCGCGCCCGCGAGCTCCACGACGCAGATGCGGCAGACATTCACCGGCGTCAGGTTCTCGAGATAGCAGAGCGTCGGCGTCTCGATCCCGCGCTCCCGGCACGCCTCCAGGATCGTCGACCCCGCGCGCACCTTCGCCGCCTGCCCGTCGATCGTCACTTCCACCAGCGGCACCTCCGCCCTCGACGGCGCTTCCGGCGGCCTACTCGGCGGCGGGGGAGGCTCAAACCAGATCGCATCCTGGCTCATGGGCGTTTCCCTTGCGCAAGGGGATCGAGCGCGGAGAGGGCGGATTCGAGGGCAGAAGCGGCGGTCTGGCCGAGGCCGCAGATGGACGCGTCGCGCATCGCCTGGGCGATTTCGGCGAAGAGCGCGAGTTCTTCGGCTTTCGAGCCGAGCGTGTGGCCGGAGCGGAGGCGGGTGAAGAGCTCTTCCTGCCGGGCGGTGCCGACGCGGCAGGGGACGCACTGGCCGCAGGATTCGTCGCGGAAGAAAGCGGCGATGCGGGCGAGGATGTCGCCGAGGTCGGTGGACTCGTCGAACACGAGGACGACGCCGGAGCCGAGGGAAGCGCCGATGGCGCGCGTGCCTTCGAAGGTGAGCGGGGTGTCGAGCTTGTCGGGGCCGACGAAGGTCCCCGCGGCGCCGCCGAGAAGGACGGCGCGGATCGCCTTTCCCCCGGTGACGCCGCCGGCCAGCGCGATGACTTCGCGCAGCGTGCGGCCGAAGGGGACCTCGAAAACCCCGGGGCGCACGACGTGCCCCGAGACACAGAACAGTTTCACCCCGTTCGAGCCGGCCGTGCCGGTCCCCGCGTAGGCCGCGCCGCCGTCGCGGAGGATCA
>JAIOPR010000249.1 GCA_021413805.1 Planctomycetota bacterium | reverse complement strand
CTCGACGCACTCTCGCCGCTTCGCGTCCTCGCCCGCGGCTACTCGATGACGCTTCATGGGAAAACGGGTGAAGTCCTGCGAAAGGCATCGCAGGTGGCGCCGGGAGATTTTATTCGGACGTCGCTGGAGCGGGCGGAGCTGGTGAGCAAGGTGACGGAAGTGAGACCGACGCCGCCGCGGGAGAGCAGGTGACGGCGTTGGTGGGTTGGTGGGTTCATGGGTTGAGAGATACCGGGAGGAATGGACATGGCCAAGAAGGACGAGAAGGAAAAGAAGTTCGAAGAGCATCTTGAATCGCTTGAGAAGTCCGTGTCGTCGCTCGAGAGCGGCGAGCTCGGGCTGGAGGAATCCCTGCAGACGTATGAGGAGGGCGTGGCGGCGCTCAAGAAATGCCACGAGATCCTCGACCGGGCCGAGAAGAAAGTGCAGATCCTTCTGAAGGGCGACTCCGGCGAGCTGGAGCCGCAGACGTTCGAGGTGAAGAAGGCGGTGGACAAGGAGAAGGAAGACCGGAAGAAGCACCAGGCGGGCGAGGGAGAGATTGATTTTTAGGCCGGGCCGAACACGAAGGGCGGTGCCTTATGAAGTCACGTAACGCACGGAGCAAGGAACCACCGTCCCACGCCGCCTCGCTTCTCGGCGCGTGCTCGCAGCTCGTCGAGGCCTGGATGGACGGTGTCGTGCCGGGCGGGTTGGAAGAGCCCCGCCGGCTGCATCGCGCCGTGCGGTACTCGCTTTTCGCAGGCGGCAAGCGGCTGCGCCCGGCGCTGGTTCTGCTGACGTGCCGGCTCGTCGGCGGGCGCGAGAAGGACGCGCTTCCGGCGGCGGCGGCGCTCGAGATGATCCACACGTACTCGCTGATCCACGACGACCTGCCGGCGATGGACGACGACGATTTCCGCCGCGGAAAGCCGAGCTGCCACAAGGCGTTCGACGAAGCGACGGCGATCCTGGCGGGGGACGCGCTCCTGACGCTGGCGTTCGAGACGCTGGCGAAGTGCCCGGCGGCGGTCGTGCCGCAGCTCGTGAAAGTCGTGGCGGACGCGGCCGGGGCGCGAGGGATGGTCGGCGGGCAGCAGGCGGACCTCGAGGGGACGCGCGGCAAGCCGACGCCGGCGCTGGTGCGCTTCATTCACCGGAAAAAGACCGCGGCGCTCTTGCGGGCCTCGGTCCAGGCCGGGGCGCTCTGCGGCCGCGCGGATTCCGGCGAGTACAACACGCTGACGGAGTTCGGGGAGAACCTGGGGCTGGCGTTCCAGGTCGCCGACGACGTCCTCGACGTGACGGCGTCCACGAAGCAGCTGGGAAAGACGGCGGGCAAGGACGCGACCGCGGGCAAGGCGACGTATCCCGCGGTCTTCGGCCTGGACCGGTCGCGGCGTGAGGCGGCGAAGCTCGCGGGTAGAGCGCTAGGCGCGCTGGAAGATTTCGGTAGAAAAGCAGATGACCTGCGCGAGGTGATGAAATTTGTGATCGCGAGAACGTCGTGAGTGGGCAGCGGCGAGCGGCGAGCGGCCAGCGGCGAGTGAAAAACGGCGCGGGGGCGGGGTCCGTCCCTCGTCCCGCGGCCACCCAACCGTGTCGCAGTTTTCGCCGTTCCTCGCCACTGGCCGCTCGCCGCTCGCCGCTCGCACTAGCCCTCGCACTCGTGTTCGCCGTAGTTGCGTCACAAGCTAGTGGAGAAGAATCAGTTCTCACGCCGCGCAGCGCGGTATCGATGCCTCGACCGGACTCGGTGGATCGCGCGGCGGTCCTCACGAACGTCCCGCTCGGCGATCCCTGGGCCGTCGTCGTGGACGAGGCCGTCAAGCGCCGAAGCGCGACCGTCGTGCGCTTCGTCGGCGATGACCCCTCCGCCGCCCGCGCCGAACTCCTCGCGCTCGCCCCCGGCACCGTCACCGTCGTCGTAAAGCCGGAGACGCTCGACGTCGATTTCGTCTATCGACTCCTTGAGGTGGGAAGCGGCCTCGACGCGGACTTCGCGATGGACTTCCGCGTCGCCTTCGTCACGGGGACCTCACCCGAAACCGCCCTCGCGCTTCTCCGGAACGAAATCCGCGTCGAACAGGACAAGTCGCTTCTGCCGAAGCGCGTGGTGGATTTCGGGCCCAGCGAAGCGGACCTCGACGTGGAGGGCGAGCAGACGTGGCTCGCCGGGTGGGAACGGCTGCTGGCGCGGCACCCGAAACCGTCGGAGGCGGACGTGAAGCGCCTCGAGGGCGCCGGCGTGCTGCAGTTCTGGGGGTACGGGCGGCCGGAGGGGATCGCGGGAAGCGTGGACGCGGAGCAGCTTGCCGCGCTCGACCTCTTCCCTGCCGTGGCATTCGGCGGACCGGTGTACACGGGAGTGACGAACAAGTGGTACGAAGGGCCGGTTTCGGCGGCGCAGCGGCCGCCGAAAGTGACGCCGCCGGACAAATCGTTCGCGCTGGCGCTGCTGGCGCGCGGGGCGACGGGATTTTTCGGCGCGACGGACCCGGGGCACGGCGTGACGGCGATGCAGGAGATGGAGCTGATGCTGGCGCGCGGGCTGTCGCTCGGCGACACGCACAAGGCGACGGCGGATTCGGCGCTGCTGTACCTGCGCCAGTCGCCGCTTCGGCTCCCGAAAATCGCGGAAGGCAAGGCGGCGCCGTCGCGCGACTGGGGGGACACGCTGGCCCGGGGGGCGCTCTCGCGGATCGCGTTCGGCGACCCGGACTACAAGCCGTTCGATGCCGTTGCGAGGCAGGCCTGGTCGCAGGAAACCGAGCGGCTGGACAACGGGATCCGCGTCAAGATCACGATCCTGGAGCCCGGTCTCAAGGCCACGATGACCGACGTCTTCCAGTACGGCTTCGGCCGGAAAGACGCGCTTCTCAACGCCCGCGTCCTCGCGAAAATCGAGTGGCCCGACGACATGCCGCTTCCCATCAAGCTCCGCGTGCTCGACGCGAAAGCCGGGGCGCGGGATGTGCGGGTCGGCCCGGCGATCGCGGCGGTCGAGTACTGGGGCGCGAAACGGATCGTGCACGTGCAGCTCGATTTCCCGGCGCAGTCGCTTGTAGCGGGGGCGGAAGTGCGGTTCCTGCTGCGGACGGGGGCGGCGGGCGAGGATCAGGACCGCGAGACGCTGTTCGAGTCGGCGCGGGCGTCGAGCGACACGATCCAGGCGGCGCGCGAAGCGGCGGGGACGGCGGCGGGCGGCGCGGAGCCGCTCCGGTGGAATCTCTGGGACGGCGCGGCGGGAGTGGCGCTCTTCCAGATGAACGTCCTCCGGGCGACAGGCGACGGGACGCAGGGGGCGCGGGGCCGGGGGCTGCTGGACGCGATCGTCTCGGCGGGGGTGCGGGATGGGGTGGCGATGAAGTGGAGCGACACGTACCGGCTGGACGACGGGACGCTGGCGACGATGTCGCGCGACGGGCTGCACAGCGGGACGGCGGGGATCGGAAGCGTGCTGGTCGAGGGGTTCCGGCTGTTCGGCGACCGGCGGTACATGGACGCGGCGGTCGCGGCGGCGGAGCGGCTCGCGGCGGACGCGGTGCGCGAGAACGGGCAGGCCCACTGGGGGGACGACACGACGATCGCGGGCGGCGCGGCGGGGATCATCCTGTTCCTCCTCGACCTTTCCGAGGCCACGAACGACCCGAAATGGCGCGACCTCGCGCTCGAAGGCGCCGCATGGCTCGACGCTGTCAAGACCGAGCAGGGCGGCCGGGTGTGGTGGCGGGCGCAGCTCTCCCTCCCCCGCGTCTACACCGGCGTCGCCCACGGCTCCGCCGGCATCGGCCTCGCCCTCCTCCGCGTCTACGCCGTCACCAAAGACGAGCGCTGGCTCGACCTCGCCCGCAAAGCCGCCACCTGGCTCGCCGACCAGTCCAAGCGCGCCGAAGGCACCGCCCTCTGGCCCGCCGTCACTGGCGAAGGCCCCGCTTCCGCCACCCCCGGCTGGTCCTACGGCACCGCCGGCATCGTGCGCTTCTTCGCCCGCCTCAACGCCGCCACCCACGACGCGCAATGGCTCGACCTCGTCCGCGCCGGCGCCGCCGGGGTCAAAAAGGAAATGGACCAGGCCTCAACGCGCCCGTTCGAGTCCGCCGACTTCTCCGCCGGCGGCTCCGGCCTCGGCGAAATGTTCCTCGACGCCTTCGAACTCACCCGCGACGGCGCCTGGCTCGACGAGTCCCGCCGCGCGGCCGATACGCTGAGAGCCCAGGCCGGCCCCGCGCCTGGCCCGTGGGCCGAAAGGCCAGCGGGAAGCGCCGCGTTGCTGCCGTACCAAGGCGAAGGGCTTTACCCGGGCGCGGCAGGAGTCGGGATGTTCTACATGCGGCTGGCGACGATCGACATGGAGGTCGGGAAGCGACCGAGGCAGAGCCCGGAGAGAAGGTAGGGCCGGGCTCGTTAGTGCGCCGAAGGATTGAACAGAACACCCGCGCCGAACCTGAGGAATACGGGGAAGAGTGCGGAGGAAGAGGTGAATCCGGGGAAGTTGGCGGGGAAGGTGAGAGCGCGGACGTCTTTCTTCACGCCGACCGATCCAGCCGCCTGACCGCGATCAGGTCGCCGTCGGCGACCGCGCGCACGTCGGATTCCTTGAGCGTGACCAGTGCCTCCGTCTTCCCGGAGGCGCTGACAAACTCGATCTCCAGTCCGTCGGGCTCGTAGACCTCGACGACGGCTCCCAGGTCGCCCTTCCGGAGCCCCCGATCCTGGAGGTCGCGGTTGAGTACCACCGTGTCGAGCAGTTTGAATCTCATGATTTCGCTCCCGGGAACGCGGTTACGAACCGTGGGAAATCCTCGCCACGAAGCACGATCCACACTGCGACAAGCGCCGCCGACCGGCCGGCCGCTCCGATTAGTTTACCGCGGATCTCGTACTTCTGCCCATACGGGTTGGCTTCGACGGCGGAAGCCTCATTCTCCATCGCATGGCGCCGGAGGTCCTCCGCCAGAGCCTCCCAGGTCGCCGCCGAGTACCCGAGTGCGATGAAGAAAACCGCCTTGAACCTCCCGACCGGGTGCGACTCCGAGAGCAGGTAGTCGCGAATTTTGGACGGATCGACGAAGGCTCGTTCTGCGCCAGGAAGCTTCACGAGGTCCCTTTCATCTTTCGATGCAAGCGCCAGAACACTACTCCCGCACTTGAGATATTCAAGATTTGCCTTCTCGGAGGCACCTGCAAAACCCGTCATTCACCCGGCTCGAGGCGGCAGGCCGCCTCGAAACTCCGGAATTGCTAGCATGAGAATGGGCCTCGAATTGGATGCGACGAAAATGCCCGACGAAATCGGAGACCCTCGCCAGAAATTATTCTGGGTCGTATCGCTCACGTTTCTCTTCCTGATCGTTCCTCTACTGTTCATCTGTTTCGCGTTCTGGTTCGGATGGTGGCGCCTGACCTCGAACTAGCGCCGACTAACTCCCGCCCCCCGCTTCCCCTCTTTCCCGTTTTCCCGGAACTCCCCCAGCCCCCGCCGCGTCTCTTTTACAGGCCCAGGCGAGTGCCCGGGCGGAATCGAAGTTTCCGGGGGCGTGAGGAGAAGTCCGATGAAGAAGTTGCTGACGGTTGCGCTGGCGCTGGCGGCGATGCTGCCGGTGAGGGCGGAGGAAGCGAAGAAGCCGGGCGAGGTGGACATTGTGATCTGCATCGACCGGTCGGGGAGCATGGAGCAGGTGATCGACACGGCGAAGCAGAAGGTCTGGTCGATCGTGAACGACATCGCGAAGGTCCGGCCGACGCCGGTGCTGCGGATCGGCCTCATCGGCTACGGGTCCGCCGACAAGGAGTTCCGGTTCTTCGACCTCACCGACGACCTCGACGCGGTCTACAAGAACCTCATGACCTTCCGCACGGACATGGGTGGCGACGAGTGGGTCGGCGCGACGGTCCGCAAGGCGGTGAAGGAGATGAGCTGGAGCAAAAACAAGGAAGCGCTCCGGATGATCTTCATGGTCGGGAACGAAACGGCGCTTCAGGGAACCGACGACAACATGTACATGAAGACCGTCCCCGAGGCGATCAAGGCGGACATCATCGTGAACGCGATTTACTGCGGTGCGCCGCAGCCTGAAGAGGAGCGGACGTGGCGCGAGGTTGCGAAACTCGCCGACGGCTCGTACACGGTGATCGACATCACGGGCGGCTCGGTCTCGATCAAGACGCCGATGGACGAAGAGATGGCGAAGCTGAACGACGCGCTGAACAAGACCTACCTGGCGTACGGAAGCGAAGGCAAGGCCAAGAAGGAAAACCAGAAGGCGCAGGACGATGCGGCGGGCGCCGCCGGCGGGCGCGGCGTGCAGGCCGAGCGGGCGGAAGCGAAAGCCTCCGCGGCGTACAACGCGGCCGGATGGGACCTCGTGGACGCGGCGAAGAAAGCGGGCTTCAAGATCGAGGACGTCAAGGACGAGGACCTGCCCGAGGCGATGCGCAAGATGACGATGGACGAAAAGAAGGCGCACATCGCGAAAATGGCCGAGGAGCGCGAGAAGATCCAGAAGGACGTCCAGGCCAAGGCGGTCGAGCGGCAGAAATTCATCAACGCCGAAATGCAGAAGCAGGGCCTGAACCAGGACAAGGCGTTCGACGAGGCCGTGCGCAAGATGATCCGCGAACAGGCCGCGAAGAAAGGTTTCGAAGTCGAAGCGAAGTAAGCCGAGCCGTCCCCCTTCGCCCCTGGAACCCGGGGCGAGGGGGGCGCGAGCGGGGCGCAGATCGCGCGTGCGACGGCGCAATGGGCGGATTGCAAGTCACTATTCGCGCAAGTCAAGCGCAAGCCGGGCGGCCGCTCATGCCGATAACCGATGAGGGATGAACTCCGTCTCGCGGACAGCGATCCCCCGCCGCGAAAAGAAATCCAGAAGCCCCCTTGACTCACGCTCCACTTGATATAAAGTACTTTGTGATGCAAAGTTCACTCACCGCCGCCGCCCGCCTCGATCTCCCCGCCCTGCTCCGCGGTCGCGCCGGGACACTTTCCGCCCCCGCCATGCTGGTTCTCGGCGCGGCCGGCGCCTCGGCCTTCGGGGCCGCGGTCGGGACGTACACGGGCGGAATGCAGATCGTCTACGCGGCGGTCAAGATGCCCGTCTTCTTCCTGGCGACGCTCGGCCTGTCTTTTGCCGCCCTCTACGTCCTCGCTTCGTCCCGCCTCGCCGCCCGCGAAATTCTCCGGGCGGCCTGTGAAGCCGTTTCACTCACCGCTGCGGCACTCGGCGGGCTGGCGCCGGTCGTGGCGTTCGTGTCGCTGTCGTGCACGCGCCCCTCGCAGCCCGCCTACGTCTTCCTGGTCCTCGTTCTGACGCTTTCGGTTGCGGCCGGCGGAATCGCCGGCGTTCTCCGCCTCCACGCCCGCCTGGCTTCGCCGGGCCTCACCGCCGCGTGGGTCCTGATCTACCAGTTCACGGGCGCCCAGATGGCGTGGTTGCTCAAGCCGTGGGTCGGCTACACGTTCACCGCCGACCGCTTTCTGCCCCTTCGCGAAAATCTCCACGGGAATTTCTACGAAGCTGTTTTCGGGGTCGTGCGCAGCCTGCTCTCCTGAAGTGCCCTCCGTTTCCTTCCAGCAAGGATCACCGCCATGGCCGAAATCGCCGCCCCGATGCCCGCCGCTTCTGTGCAATCGTTCGACTCCGACGTCCTCCACAGCGGGATTTTCGCCCGGCTGGCGGTGGTGGGCGCCCTGCTTCGATTCCGAAAGACGGTGGGCGCGGACCTCGCCAGCGGGCGGAACCTCTCGGATTACGTCTGCTCGCTGTTCATCGCCACCCTTTTGTTCACCGCGGGGTACGGCGCCGTTCTCGGCATGTTCCAGCCCGGGATCCAGACGCTGTTTGCGGCAGCAAAACTTCCCATCGTCGTCCTGGGAACCGCGCTCCTGTGCACCCCGACCTTCTACGTCTTCAACTCGATCCTCGGCTCCACTCTGAACTTCCGGCAGACCGTCGCACTCGTGTTCGTGATGACCGCCGCGGTCGCCACGATCCTCGCCGCGTTCGCGCCGATCGCGTGGTTCTTCACGGTTTCGGCGGGCACCCTGGGCTTCCTGATCGGCCTCCACCTCGTTGTCTTCCTCGTCGCGCTGCTCTACGCCGAACGCCTCATCTCCTCCCTCCGCGAGATCCTCCAGTCGGCCACCGGCGGCCCTTCCGTCTCCCGCCTCCTCCTCACCGTCTGGATTCTCCTCGTCGGCGCCGTCGGGCTCCAGATGGCGTGGAACTTCCGGCCGTTCCTGAGCGAAGGGCCTTTCGTAACCGGCACACGTTCGCTGTGCCTCGAGGCCTTGAAGCCGTTGGCGCCCGACGGCGAAGAGTACGAGCGCTGATGCGAGCCCGTGAAGCCGACGCCCGGCTGGAAATGATCCGCTCTCTCATGCAGCGCGGCTCGCGCTGGCCCGGGTTGTCGGCCGGGGCGTGTTTCGCAGCGGGAGGGCTCGCCGCCGTCACCTCGTGGTGGTGCAACAGCCGGGGTCTCGACTTCAAGGGAACGCTCGTTTCAGAGTACGACTCCACCAGCCCGTACGGGACCTCCGCCGTTCCCTGGTGGTGCACTCTCGCCGTCGGCTGCTTCTTCGGCTTCGTCGCCTCCACCGCCGCCGGCGCCGTCCGCCGCGGCGAGCCCCCCATCTCCCGCCAGACCTGGGCCGCCCTCCTCTCCATCGCCCCCGCCCTCTTCGCCGGCACCTTCCTCACCGCCGCCCGCCCCCGCCCGCGCCTCCACGCCGTCTGGCTGCTCTGCT
>JAIOPR010000220.1 GCA_021413805.1 Planctomycetota bacterium | reverse complement strand
GAGGGGGCGGGGTGAGCGAGCGGAGCGAGCGAGGTCCGACCACGCTTCCGCGTCTGATCCCTGCTCGAATTGGGGCGGCACGATTCGAACGTGCACAGCGAGTTCCAAAGGCTCGCAGCCTACCGTTAGCCGACGCCCCAGCGGCCCGGGATGATTGGGGTTGAAGGATTTGAACCTTCATTTGCGCGTTGAGGGGGCGCCGTCCTCAGCCGTTAGACGAAACCCCTGGGAGAGTGAGAGACAGAGAAACTAGAAAAGCCGGCCCCCGGTTCCGCGAATGGGAACGGGATGGCATGGAACCGGGAGCCGGTTCGGGAAGATCCGTCGGTTTTCAAAGATCCCTTCGCGCACGGTCGATCGCTGTCTATTTGCGCTTTCATCGCCTGGCATGACGTGCTCCTTCTAAAGGGACCGGTCGGAGTCGCACCGACGTCTCCCGGGCCACATCCGGGGGGTCTGCTCTTAGCCTACAGTCCCGTTGGGTGGCGCCGGTCTGGGAGGTTGATGAGCGAGAGGTCGAAGAGGTTCGGGGAAAAATAAAACGCCGCCGGGGTTAGCGGCGGCGTTCGGTTTGGGGCTCGGGGAAGTTACATGCACTCGTCGGCGACGGTCACGTCGGAGGGGACATCGCCGGCGCTGCCGGAGTCGTTGCCGCCGCCGTCCTGGACATTGCCGTTCGAGTGATCGTCACCGGGAAGGGCGCCGGAGCCGACTTCGCCGCCGTCATAACCGGGGGCGGGCGGGGGAGGGCAAGCGAAGGTCAGGATCGGGGAAGAAAGGATGGCGAGGGTGACGAGGACGATGGTGAGAAGTTTCATGGCTGTCTCCTTGACTGGTTGTTTGAAGGCTTGTTATTGGTTTGGTACGACGGAATGTACTATTGCAAGGTGAGTGCCAACCCGTGGTTTCTGTCTCAGAAATCGCATAAGTTATGTTATGCCAATGAGTTATGAATTATATAGCCGCACTTCAGAGTTCACTATTCGTGGGCAAAGCGAACGAAAACAAGACGATCGTCTCGTTCTTGTCGCGAATCCATGCTTCCCGGTCCTTTGGGCGTACGGAAAGAGCACGCCGCTGCCGCGGCCGCGAAAGGCTTTTCGAAAGAGCCGTTGCCTTGACACCGGGCGAGTTGTGACTTATATTTCTGTACAGACAGAATAAACAGAAAGAGGGTCGGCCATGAAACTCACCGCCACCGAAACGAAATTCATCCTCCACTGGGGCGAGATGGGCACCCGTTGGGGCATCAACCGCACCGTCGCCCAGGTCCACGCCCTCCTCTACATCACCGGCCGCCCCGTCCCCGCCGACGAAATCGCCGAAACCCTTTCGGTCGCCCGCTCCAACGTTTCCACTTCACTCCGCGAACTCCAGGGCTGGGGCCTCGTCAAGGTCGCCCACCTGCTCGGCGACCGGCGCGACCATTTCGAAACTTTCCACGACGTCTGGGCCATGTTCAAGCTCGTTGCCGTGGAACGGAAACGCCGCGAAGTTGACCCTACGCTGGTGATGCTCCGCGAAGCGCTCGCGCAGGCGGAGAAGGACGGCGAGAAGGCGTCGAAGGAACGGCTGGGGCACATGCTGGAGTTCTTCGAGACGCTGACCGAAGCGTTCGAGGAGTTCGTGAAGATGTCGCCGGGGGCGCTTCGCAAGGTCGTGAAGTACGGAGGGAAGCTGCAGAAGCTGCTGGGGGTGGGGACGTAGGGCGCCGGTTTTTTTCGCGATGCACATTTCATAACTTACAGAAAGAACGGTCATGACAGCCCATCGAACAAGAAGCGCGTGGTTCTGCGACGAGGCCTCCACGGCCCACGCCGGGTGGGTCTGCTACGACGCCGACTGCTCCCTCTGCACCGCCGCCGCGCGCCGCTTCGGCACCGTGCTCGCGCGCCGCGGCATCGAGACCGTGCCGCTTCAGGAGGACTGGGTCCGCGCCCGCCTCGGGCTGCGGGTCGGGGAAGCGTCCTCGGAAATGGCGTTCATCGTGGCCGGCGGGCAGGCGTTCGGCGGCGCGGAAGCCGTCGCGCGCATCTGCCGCGAAATCGGATGGGCCTGGCCGGTGTGGGCGGCGAGCCGCGTTCCCGGCGTCGGCGCCCTCATGCGCGCCGGGTACCGGTGGGTCGCGGCGCACCGGAGCTGCGCGGGCGGCGCTTGCCGGATCCAGAAACGTTCTGCCGTCGCGACGTGGGCACCGCTTCTCCTCCTCCCCGCCTCCATGTTCGCATTCCGCGAAACGCTCCCCGCGTGGGCCTGGATGTGGACACTCTCCGCCGCGATTTTCGCGGGGTGCAAGTGGGCGACGTTCCGGCTCGCGCCACGGGCGCCGCTCGGCCGGTCGCTGGCGTACCTTTTCCTCTGGCCCGGGATGGAGGCGAAGCGGTTCCTGGGCGACGGGGTGCCGGACGTTCCGGGGGAAGGGGAGTGGGCGGCGGCGATCGCGAAGACGACGCTCGGGGTGGCGCTGTTCGCGTTCGCGGCGCACCTCCACGGCCTTGCCGCGGGGTGGCTCGCGATGGCGGCGCTCGTCCTCGCGCTCCATTGCGGCGTGTTTCACCTGCTGAGCTGCCTCTGGCGCACCGCCGGGATCGACGCGCCCCCGCTCATGAATTCGCCCCTCCTTGCGAAAAGCCCTTCCGATTTCTGGAACGACCGCTGGAACCGCGGGTTCTCCGACCTGGCCCGCGCGCTCGTCCTCCGGCCGCTCCGCCGCCGGCCCGGCTTCGCGCTGTTCGCGGTCTTCGCCGTCAGCGGCCTCGTCCACGAACTCGTCATCAGCGTCCCTGTCCTCGCCGGCTGGGGCCTCCCCACCGCGTACTTTCTCTTCCAGGGCGCCGTCCTCGCCCTCGAACGGAGCCATATCGGGAAACGCCTCGGCCTGGGAAGCGGCTGGCGCGGCCGGGTCCTCGCGTGGGTGGCGATCGCAGGGCCGGCGTTTTTACTGTTCCACCCGGCGTTCGTGCGCGGGGTGATCCTGCCGATGTTGCGCGCGGCGGGGGCTCATTGAGGGGAGGACAACATGATCGCGATCATCCTGCTGCTGCTCACCATCGGCATCATGGGACCACCGCTTCTTCAGCTCGGGTTGACCCTGTTTTGTCTGACCCGGATTGAGGCGCCGGTCCTGCCTCGCCGCAGCGAGAGGTTTGCCCGCGTGCTTCGCGCAGCCTGGATCCTCGTCACCGGGCTGGTCGGGATCGGCGCGTTGGCCCTGGCGTGGTCCATGACGCACCGTGGACTGGACCTGGTCGTATTTCAGGTCGGGTTGGTCGCTGGCTGCTTCCTCTGGTTCCTGCGTCCGCCGCTGACCTGCGGGCTGATGAGGTCGGCGGACGTGCCGACCCGGCGACGCATCATCGCTGTGGAGACCCTGTTTACCGTCTTCTACGTCGCCTGCTTTATCCCCATGTTTGAAGGGCATAACGGAGGGGGTGGAGGCTTCGGGAGCGCGATGTTCGCTTCGGTAGTTGCGGCACCGAGTGCGATGTGATGCAGGCCCAGGGAGGATGTCATGAAAACCGTGACTGAAGGAAAGGGCGGCCGGGAAGTGCTGGTCATCCTCGCGACGCTGGTCGCGAGAGTTCTCGGGCTCCTCGCGATCCCCGGGGTGCAGGACGCTGCGTGGTTTCTTTACTTCATGGTGGTCTTCGGTGCCGCCATCGCCTGGCACTTCGGTTGGCCGCTCATCGTCGGATTCCTGGGGCTGGACGTCGTGGTGATGGCGACCTTTGCCGTGATGCTTGTGCGCCGTTCGCAGCTTGAAAGGAGACAGTCATGACTTTCCTCATTCTCCTGATCCGCCTCGCCGGCCTGGCGCAACTCGCGCTGATCCCGGTGAATTTCATCGCGCCGTTCAAGCTGCGGTACGCCGCGAGCCTGGCCGGCGCGACGCCGGTTGTGCGCAACATCTTCTACGTGCACGCCGGGTACATCGTTTTCGTGCTCGCGGGGCTCGGCGCGCTCTGCCTTGGCGGGGCGGAGTTCCTGGGAAGCGGCGTTCCGGTGGCGCGATGGACTTGCGGGTACCTCGCCGTGTTCTGGGCGATCCGCGTGGGGGTGCAGCTTTTCTATTACGACCGCGAAGAACGCCGGCGGAATCGGGCGTTCGACGTGGCGTTCCTCGGGCTGTTCGCGTTCCTGGCGTCGGTGTTTGCGGCTGCGGTCGCAGGAGGTGCCCTGTGATCATCATCGTCGCCGCTGTCTTCGTCTACCTGAGCGTGAAGGCGCTCGGGGCGCTGTTTGGTTTCGCGGTCGCGGCGTACCTCACGCCGCTCCTGGCGCGGGCGATCGTGGGCTGGCACCTGGATCCTTACGGCCCGGATGGCGATTTCGCCTTGCTCGGCTGGGGGCTCGGGGCCGTACTCACGCCTCCCGCGCTCATGGTCATTCTCCTTTCCGTTCTCGACAGCCGGACCCAGATCGCGCTCGCCATTTCCGCCGTGACGTTCCTGGCTTTCTGTTCCTGGAAGACGGTTTGCCGACTCCGGTTCCATGGAGTGATCTGACCGAAAGGGGGATCCCATGTTCACCTTCCTGGTCTGCGTAGGGCTCATGACGGCGCTTCCGGGCCTCGGGGCGCTGGCCGCGCGTGAATTCGTGCTGAGCCTTGTGGGGCCGGATTGCGACGAGGGCCCGCGGGCGCTGCTGACCGTCGCGGCTTCCGTGGTATTCGGGGTGCTTCTCGTGCTCGCGACCTTCGCCATCCCGTCAGCGCAATTCCCGGCGATTGCAGCGATCTGCTCCATCGCATTTGTGGCGGCGAAGGCGACGTCGAACCGCTTCCGCAAATTCCTGGGCGTGTGAAAGGGGGAAATCATGGGCGGCAACTTGATCGCTTTTGACGTGCCGAAACGCCTGCTACTTGCAGATCTCGGGTACTTCCTCATCTTCGCGGGACCATCCGCAGGCGGTGCGCCATGATGGGATACTCTGACCCATTCGCGTTCCTCCTCTACGCAGGCGTGATCGCCACGCTGCTGGTCTTCTTCGTCGTGGTCATTCGCCTTGGGGCGTTTCGAGAGCAACCAGAGAGCGTGGGATTTCAATTCCTCGGTGTCCTCGGCCAAGGATTTGCGCTCGCCGCAGCACTCGCCCTGGTTCTGGTTGTGGCAGCGCTCGGCGGCGAGACGCTGCGGCGCTGGATGCCGAAGTTGCTCGTGCTCGCAGGGCTCGGGCACTTCCTCATCCTCGCCGCGAGTTTTCAGGTCCCGACGCGGCTTGGGTGGAGCGAAGAGCTTGCGCGCCTGCGCCCGCTGAACCGGAAGCTGATGTGGACGTACGGCGGGTTCACGGTGCTGACGATCGTGGCGTTCGGTGCCCTCACGCTGTTCCTGCGCGGCGAGATGCTGCGCGGCGACAAGGCGGCGGTCGCACTAGCGGCGTTTATCGGCGTGTACTGGGCGGCGCGGATCGGCGTGGACGTCTTCTATTTCAAACATTCGGACTGGCCGAAGGGCCCCGGGCTCGTCCTCGGGCACGCGCTGCTCATGATGCTGTTCTCGTTTCTCGCGCTGACCTACCTCGGCGTCGTCGCGTGGCAGCTGTCGGGGGGCGGGCGATGAGACTCGATGAGGTGGAGAGGGAAGTGAAACCGCGTGCGTCTTTCGACCTCCGGGAGCCCGCCATCGCCCTCGCGGTGTACGCCGCGCTGAGCTTCTTCGCCAACCCGCTCGCGTTGGCGAAGCTGGCGTGCGTGGTCATTGTCTGCGGCCTCTTCCTGAGCCCGCTTCTGTTGCCGCTCGCCTTCCTCGCCTGGTATGGGCAGCCCGGGCCGCGATCGTCCGAAAGGAGGCGGCGGCCGCGGGTGAACCCGAAGGTCGCGTTGAGAAAGGAGCGTGAGAACCTGGGGTAGAAGGTGTTCAATACTCCCGGTTGCTTGACCCGTGAACGCGAAGGAGAACCGGGATGCCTGACGAAGGCCGGGAGTTACGGAAGCGCCCCTTGAGCGAGCTTCGGCTCGCCCTCGCGGTCACCGCCGTCGCAGCCTGGGTCCGCGGCGCCAGCTGGTGGTGGGTCCCCGCCTTTCTCGGCGCGGTCCTGGCCGGGCGGGCCCTCGGGACCCGGACGCCCGTTCCGCCGCCGCCGGTCCGCGTCGAGCCGCGCGCGGCCCTCGCGCCGCGTCCTTCCAGCTCCGACCCGCGGACCTATTACCAGGAAGCCCAGCGTTTCGCTTCCGCCGGCCTTCACCGGCTGCGCGAAGAGCTTCCCGCGGGGCGGTCATAGTCGATCGACGGCAAGTTCTTCATCACCCGCGGAGCTACCCGCCTTCGCTCCGGCGCCTCTGTCCGCCGTAGCCCGCAGGGCGAAGGAGGATCGCGTCCGGAGCTTCGGCGGATGAGCCGGGCCGAATTTCACGGTGACGATGAAAGTTCATCTTCCCGGCCCGGCTCAAAACATCCCGTTCGGGTTCGCCGCCTTCTCCGGCACCGCCTGCACCGAGTCCCAGTGCTCCACGACCTTCCCGTTCTCGAGGCGGAAGAAGTCGATCGCGGCCGTGCCGCGGTCGGTCGGGCTCAACGTCAGGTGCACGTGCACCGCCACCAGGTCGCCCTCCGCCACGACGCGCTTCACCTCAACATGCAACCCCGGGTTCGCCTTCGCGAACGCATTCACGAAGTCGATGAACGCCTGCTTCCCGTCCGCCGCCAGCGGGTTGTGCTGCGTGTACTTGTCGCCGACGTACTTCGCGATCGCTTCCTCCGGCTTGTGGTCGTTGAACGCCGTGCGGTAGAACGCGAGGGCGGTGGCTTTGTTCTGCTCGAGGGTGGAAGAGCTGCTGTCCGACTTGGAAGTGCAGCAGCAGCCGATCGGGCCGGCGAAAGCGATGAGGGCGAGGGCGGCGATCGTGAGAAGGGCGCGGGACGTCGGCATGGAGGTTCCTCGAAGAGTTGCGTGGTCGGTGGCGTCACGGAAACGCAGGGGAGCGGAATTGGCAAGGTGGATCCACATAGATGCATGGCATGAATTCCCAGCGGAAGGGTTTGCTGGAATGCTGTAATGAACCCATGGCCGATACTCGCCGTGGGATGATCGGGAACGCGGCCCTGCTCACTTTCATGACGGCGAGAGTGACCTCCGACGCACTCTATCGGAATGACAATCCCCTCTACTACTGGGCCTGGGTGGTTGTGTTGGCGCCCCAAGCAATCCTGTGCTGGCTGACGATCTCTCGGCCGTTTGAGCGCGTGAAGGGCTACCTCCTTTTCAGCACGTTGGCTTGGCTCGTGCCCGCTGGGGTTCTCACTGCCCTTGCTCGTGCACATGAGCACGAAAGCCACTACCCGTTCTGGATGAATTGTATTTTCTTCGGCGTCGGCGGAGTCGTGTTGTCAGTGGTAGCCATCCGCCGGTGGCGCCGCGGCGTAGAACCTCCCCGTCCGAACCCGGAACCTTGACCCTCTGGTCAGCGCCGCCGAAGCTGACGCCCCTTCCCAAATCCCCGGAGCCCCGCGTGACCCACGTCCTGCCCGACCCGCAGTCCGACCTCGCCGCGCTTCGACAGGTGCCGTACATGGGCGTGATCTACGTCGTGGCGGAGGCCGTGAAGCTCGGGTTCCGGAACGGGCACCCGGACTGGTGCAACCTGGGGCAGGGGCAGCCGGAGATCGGGGAGATGCGGGGGGCGCCGAAGCGGATCATGGAGGTGCACCTCGAGGCGGCGGACCATGCGTATGGGCCGCTGGAAGGGACGCCGGAGCTGCGGGAAACGATCGCGGTTCATATGAACCGTTTGTATCGCGGGAGGAAGAAGCCGTACACGGCGCGGAACATTGCGGTGGCGCAGGGCGGGCGGCTGGCGCTGACGCGGGCGATGGCGGCGCTGGGGAGTGTGGCGGTGGGGCATCAGCTGCCGGACTACACGGCGTACGAGGACATGTTCAATACGCACCTGGCGCGGCTGGCGCCGGTGGCGATCCGGACGCGGGAGAAGGACGGGTTCCGGCTGACGGCGGAGCAGCTGGAGAGGGAAGTGGAGGACCGGGATCTCGGCGCGGTGGTGATTTCGAACCCGTGCAACCCGACGGGGAACGTGATCGAGGGGGCGGAGCTGGCGCGGATGGTGGCGCTGGCGCGCGACCGGCGCGTCACGCTGCTGATGGACGAGTTCTACTCGCATTTCATCTACACCGCGGACGGCAAACCCGCCGACGGGCCGGTCAGCGCGGCGTACCACGTCGAGGACCCCGACCGCGACCCCGTCCTGATCTTCGACGGTCTCACGAAGTCGTTCCGCTACCCCGGCTGGCGCATCGGCTGGGTCGCCGGTCCTTCCGCGATGGTCGAGTCGATGGCCCGCACCGCTTCCGCCATCGATGGCGGTCCCTCCCGCATCGCCCAGCGCGCGGCGCTCCAGGCCCTCGAGCCGTGGCGCGCCGACCAGGAGACACGGGCGCTGCGGGACGTGTTCTGTGAAAAGCGCAATCTCATGGTGAAGCGCCTGAAGGCGATGGGGATGCGATTCGCGGCCGAGCCGCGGGGGACGTTCTACTGCTGGGCGTCGCTCGACCGGCTGCCGGCGCCCTTCAATGATGCGACGACGTTCTTCCGCAAGGCGCTGGAGAAGAAAGTGATGACGGTGCCCGGCGAGTATTTCGACGTGAATCCCGGCAAGTACCGCCGGAACGTCTCGCCGTACAAGAACTGGATGCGCTTCTCGTTCGGCCCGCAGCTTGAAAACGTGAAGACGGGACTCGATCGGCTCGAAGAAATGCTGCGCGGGAAAGTGGGGAAGGGAAAGAAGCGCCGATGAACGCTTCGCCCATCCCCCGGATCTGCACGCGATTCGCGGCGCTCTTTGCGCTGATTGCCGCGGTGCTCTTCGGCATCGGCGTGCTGGGGCATTCGATCCCGCCGGTGCTGTGGCAGTGGCTGATGACGGCGACGGGGCTGGCGATCGGCGCGACGCTGGCGCACATTTACACGCGGCCGCCGCCGCCGCGGCACGGGTTCGGGTCAGCGGCGATCATGCTGATGGTGGCGTCGCAGGTGGCGTTTTACCTGCTGGTGTGGACGGACGCGAAGCAGAAGGCGGACCTGTGGCGGATCTGGTGGGGCGCGGCGGTGCCGTCGCTCGTCGCGGCGCACCTGAGGCTGCTGAGAGTGCTCGAGATCAACTGGCGGACGACGTTCGGTAAGGTCACCGCCGTCTCGATCTGCGCGCACGGCCTGGCGTGGGTGCTGCTGGTGCTGCGGCGCGACATGATGGCGGACCCGCCCGTCTGGTATATGGCGATCATGGTGGTCCTCGGCGGGACCGGCCTGCTCTGCACCCTCGCCGTGTACTACCACTACCGCAAGGCCCACGCCGGCGAGCCGTCCCCGATTCCCCTGTGGATCCGATGGGGCGCGTTCGGGGTTTCCCAGGCCGTCCTCCTCGTCGCCGGGATCTACCTCGGGCGCATCACGGGAAGCGGCGAAGCGATCTTCGACACGTTTCCCTCAGCGCTCGCCGGCATGACCCCCGCCGACATCGACGTTTCCGTCCGCGCCGACGAAGCGCGCCTCAAGACCGTCGCGGCGGGGATGGAGGACGTGACGGGACGCTTCGCCGGCCTGCGATCGAGACTGCAGGGCGCGCTCACGGCCGAGCACCGCGAGTACCTGAAAGCCCCCGAGGACGACGAGCTCCGCGGGACGTACATGACGTTCCTCACGTACCGTTCGGCGCTTCTCCGCCACCTCGCCATCTACTCCGGCTTCGAATCCGTCCGCGACCCGGCGCTCAAGGCCCGCTGCTTCCTCGTCGCCTACACCGCGGCCACCACGCTCGTCGAATCCAGCGGCCGCCTCGTCGTCGCGTTCCAGGACTGGGACGTCGCCCGCAAGAAACTCAACGAGCCCGACCCCCGCTGGGGCATCCCCGCCGGCATGTTCGACCGCATCGCCGGCGCGATCGCCTCTGACAACAACGTCGAGCGCTTCGAGGAAATGGCCGCCTACTACGAGGCCCGCCGCCGCCTCTGGCGCGAGGAAAAAGTCTGGGAGCCGGCCGAGATGGACTGGCTGGAAGCGCGGATTGCGAAGGGACTGCAGGCGGCGCGGTCGTTTGACGTCCACACGCACCGCAACTGGCTGAACCGCGTGCTGACGAAAGTGAAGAGCGACGCGTATTCGCCGGTGTACGCGGTGCAGTCGCAGCTGTCGGTGTGGGTTGGCGACACGCGCGTCGTGGCGCGGCCGCCGCTGATCCGCGAGAAGCAGATCGAGGAGCTTCGCACAAAGATGCAGCCCGGCGACATCATCCTCGAGCGGCGGAACTTCTTCCTCTCGAACGCCTTCCTCCCCGGCTTCTGGCCGCACGCGGTCCTCTACGTCGGCGACGAGAACGACCTCCGCAACATGGGCCTCCTCGACAACGCGGAGGTCAAAGCCAAACTCGAGATGTACCGCAAGCCCGCCGCCGACGGGAAACACTTCGCCGTCATCGAGGCCGTCAGCGAGGGCGTCATCTTCAATTCCCTCGAGGAATCGATCCACGCGGACTTCGTCGCCGTCCTCCGCCCGCGCGTTTCAAAGGAGCACAAAGCCGCCGCCATCGCCCTCGCCTTCGCCAACCAGGGCAAGCCCTACGATTACGAGTTCGACTTCTTCTCCAGCGACAAACTCGTTTGTACCGAACTCGTCTACCGCTCCTACGAGGGCGCCATCCATTTCACCCTCGCCCACGTCATGGGGCGCGATACGCTCCCCGCCGTCGAGATCGCTCGCAAATTCGCGATGGAGCGGGGCACGGAATCGCGCGAGCTGGATTTCGTCGGGTTTCTCGACGGGCGCCCGTCGGAAGGCGGGGCGGTGTTTGCGAGTGAAGAAGAGTTCTGCAGGTCGGTGGACCGGCCGCGGGAGTTTAATGAGTAGATCGACGAGGGAATCTCCGATCGTTCGACCGGGTAGAGTGCTGCGAAGATCGCTTTCTCCTCAGTTGCAAATCGGACCGTGAGGTCGTGTGCCGCATGGCGCGCCGTCGGACCATCGAAGGGGTTCTCTACAACTTTCTCGGAACGTATACCAGCCGATACTCTGACTTTGATGGCTATTGGCTCTTTGGCTTCATCGTCGAATCAACATCACAATTGACGCTGGACCTGATGGCGGCACCGACCGCAACCTCGTCCGCCGCTCCCATGGTCGCTGCCGCTCAACTGGCCGCCGCGAAGTTCGCCCTCGGTCGGCGACGTTCCGCCGGCGGCAAGGCGTCCCTCCTGCTTGCCGACTTCGATGTAGCCCATCACCTTGCCGTGCTGCTCGGGCGTGAT
>JAIOPR010000219.1 GCA_021413805.1 Planctomycetota bacterium | reverse complement strand
CGCCCTCAACGAGCGCGACGACGAGAAGCACCAGATGACGACGCTTCTCAGGAAACTCGCCCACTCCGTGGACGCACCGATCGTCATCGACTCGACGGAGTACGACGTCATCAACGAGGCGATGAAAATCTACCCGGGCCGCGTGATCGTGAACTCGGTGAATCTGGAGAAGGGCCACGAGCGCTGGGACCGCGTGGTGCCGATGGTGAAGGAGTACGGCGCCGCGACGATCGCCATGACGATCGACGAGCAGGGCATGGCCCTCACCGCCGACCGCAAGTTCGACGTTGCGCGCCGGATGTGCGACATGGCGAGGGACGACCACGGCGTCCCTCCGGAAGCGCTGATCTTCGACTGCCTCACCTTTACGCTCGCGACCGGCTCGCCCGAGTACGTGGACAGCGCGACCGCGACGATCGAGGCGATCCGCAAGATCAAGGACAAGCTCCCCGGCGCGCTCACCGCCCTCGGCGTCTCCAACGTCTCGTTCGGCCTGGCGCCGCACGCCCGCGCCGTGCTGAATTCGGTGTTCCTCACGCACTGCGTCCACGCCGGCCTCGACATGGCCATCGTCCACCCGAACGAAATCGTCCCCTACCCGTCCATCCCCGAAAACGAGCGCGAGCTCGCTGAAAACCTCGTTTTCAACCGCTACCCCGACGCCCTCGCGAAGTTCATCGAGCACTTCGAGAAGACGAAGTCGAAAAAGAAAACACCGCCGAAGCCGACCCACGCGCTGACCGTCGAGGCTGATCCTGCCGTTCGTGCTGCAGAGCGCCGAGGTCATGAAGAAGTCCGTCGCGTACCTCGAGAAGTTCATGGACCGCAACGACACCTACACGAAGGGGACGATCGTCCTCGGCACGGTGTACGGCGACGTCCACGACATCGGCAAGAACCTCGTGAAGACGATCCTCACGAACAACGGCTACACCGTGCACGACCTCGGCAAACAGGTCCCTGTGCAGAACTTCATCGCGAAGGCCAAGGAAACGAACGCCGACGCGATCGGGCTGAGCGCGCTTCTCGTTTCAACTTCCAAGCAGATGCCCTACTGCGTCCAGGAACTCGACAAACACGGCCTCAAGATCCCCGTCATCATCGGCGGCGCCGCCATCAACGGCCGCTTCGGCAAGAAGGCCTGCGTCCTCGAGGACGGCCGCTTCTACGGCTCCGGCGTCTTCTATTGCACCGACGCGTTCACGGGGTTGGATGCGATGAATGACCTCGTGATCCCCGCGAAACGCGCCGAGCGCATCGAGCGCAACCACAAGGAAGTCAGGACGCTGCTCGACCTCGAAGCCGGCCGCGGCCCCGCGCCGGAGGTCAACACTGCCGCCTCCAGCGCCCCCCGCGCCGTCAACCCAGCCCCCCCCATCCCCGTCCCCCCGTTCTGTGGCAACCAGACCGTCGCCAGCATCGACCTCCGCGAAGTCTTCCCCCTCATCGACAAGAAAAGCCTCTTCCGCCTCAGCTGGGGTGGCCACGGCAAATCCGCCAAGGACGTCGTCAACATCATCAAGGAAGAATTCGAGCCGCTGCTCCTGAAAATGGAAGCGGAGGCCCTGCAGGAGAAATGGTTCCAGCCCCGCGCCGTCTACGGCTTCTTCCCCTGCCAGGTCCGCGACTCCCAGCTCGTCGTCTTCGACCCCGAGGACCCGAAGAAAGAACGGTGTCGCTTTGACTGGCCAAGACAGCCCGACGCAGAGCGGTTGTGCCTGGTCGATTACTGGGACCCGGACCGGTTGGACGTGGTGGGCTTCCAGTGCGTGACGGTCGGCGCGAAGGCGACCGAGCTCTGCGACGCGCTCAACGCCAAGGGCGAGTACTCGAAGAGCTACTACCTCCACGGGTTAGCCGTCGAGACCGCCGAGGCGATGGCCGAATGGCTCCACCGGAGATTCAAGGCCGAGTTCGGCATGCAGCACGGCGGCGGGAAGCGGTACTCGCCGGGGTATCCGGCGTGCCCGGACCTCGCCGACAATGCGAAGATCTTCGACTTGCTCGACGCCGAGAAGGCGATCGCGTGCTCGCTGACGAGCGCGTTCCAGATCGTGCCGGAGCAGAGCACGTGCGCGATCGTGGCGCATCACCCGGAGGCGAAGTACTACAACATCAAGGGCCTGGTGCTGAAGTAGCGCCGAACCCGAGGCGAGGCACGAGGTCATAACGCGGAGACCAACATGGGCGGGTTCTACGTCCTTGAAGTCGGCGCCTTCGCTCAGTACAAGTTTGGGTGGTTCGAGCCATTCGGTCGTGCACGCTATGCGAAGACGTTTCCCAAGTGCCCGAAATGCAGCGGTCCGATCGGGCCGTGCTTCTGGCTTCCTCCCCACCAAGTCGTCATCAAACAGCCAAAGCGAATTGGCGATTTCGTTTACGGAGCGGGTGGTCCCGATCTGCTTGTTTCGCAGCGCTTCCGCGACGGCTACCTCCAGTCCAAACTCCGCGGCGTGAGGTCGACTTTTCCTGTAGTCGTCTCGAAATTGGGGTCGAAGTCGTCCTCGAGAAAAACCCGAAAGCCCAAGCTCTTCGGCGTGTACTTCGAGCGCCCTTCGACCCGGGTGCTTCACAGCCGAATGGGGGTGCACTGGGACAATCGGCCCAAGCGCGGCTATTGCAAGCTCTGCGGACCCGGAGGCGGTGGGCGGGGCGGCACCCTCAAGAGCTGGAAGAGAGTCATGCTGGATGAGCGCACGTGGGCCGGACACGATTTCTTCTTCCCGATCAATTTCGCGGGAACTCTCATTATTTCAGATCGAGCTCGTCTGTTCCTGGAGAGGATGGGACTCTCCAATTGTCGCGCAATTCCGTGCGAGGTTGCGAGCCACAGCTTCTACGGAAACTCCCCGACTTGAGTCGCCGTCGGTAGTAAAAACCTGGAATGAACTCACCGGCTCGAATCCCTTCGCCGCGATACCGGAAACACACGTGGGTGGCTGATCCGCCGCGCACTCGAGGGTGAGGTGCCAATGGACGAGAGTCTCGCCAGAATTCAGTCACTCCTCGCGGAGGAGGTGCGCAGGCATATTGAGTCGCCGGGGAGTGCCCCCTTCCCAGACCTCGGTGCCGCGCTCGAAAGTCTGCTTGGGTGGCACTGGCACTCGAGAGGGCTGTCCCGAAGTGTCTGGTTTGATGGGGTGGACGAGCGGACGATCAGGCCACAGCCGCCTGATCGCCTCGAACTCTTCGGCTTCATGACTTGGGCCGAAGCGGGCAGAGAACAATGGTCCGAGATTTTCTACGCCGACCTTCAACTCGCGCCGAGCGCAATCGAATTGTCAGCATACACACTTCGTTTCGGGCGAAAGGGGCAAGAGTGTCGCAAAATCCCCTATGGCAAGTACGCTAAGCAGCGGACCGAGTTGAATGGTGTCGATCAGCTTGAATGGGCCTTCGTCTTCACCATGGTAAAGTAAGCCCGTGCGCACCAGAACCGCCAGCCAGGACGCTTCCGCCTTCACGTTCGACTTCGACTCGCGCAAGGCGATCGAGGCCGCCGGGTTCTTCCTGTCCCGGCACGGGAAGAAGCTGAATCGATTCCACCTGCTGAAGGTCCTGTACCTCGCGGACCGGGAGTCGATCCGCAAATTTCATCGCCCGATCTGCGGCGGCGAGTACGTTTCGATGGACTACGGACCGGTGCTGAGCCGCGTGTACGACCTCATCAAGTTCGATAAGCATGGCGCCGCCCGCGCGGATTCGTGGGGTCACTACTTCGAGAACCACGACTTCCATGTCCTCGAACGCAAGGCGCCCGGCCGCGCGTTTCTTTCGAAGGCCGACCTCGCGATCCTCGAGGCCGTCGATGCGAAGTTTGGGCACATGTCGTTCGAGGATCTGCTGCAGTACGTCCACACGAAGCTGCCCGAGTGGAAGGACCCGAGCGGAAGCTCCGAGCCGATAGAAACGTCAAGCCTGCTCAAGCTCTTCGGGCTCCGTCCGGCCGAGATTCTGGAAATCGGGCGTCATGCGCTGGCTGAGCGCGAGCACCGGCGCCTGCTGACGTCCTGATCAGATCAGGCCCTGCTCCTCGACCTTCTTCACAAAGTAGGCGGCCGCCTGATCGGACTTCCCGAAGCCGGCCCGGATTCTCGCCAGCGCGGAATCCGAGACAGGCCCGCGGAGGACGAAGTCGCCCGATTCGACCTTCCGTGAATGGGCCGATCGCGCGATCAGCATGGCGCCGGCGAAGTGAACGACACTCGCGTGGGTGATGCGGGCATGGTCGGACGGCCCGAGCCTACAGGTGCGATCCTTCGCGACGGTGTCGGTCGTCACGCTGACGACAACGAGGTCCTCGTGCGCATTCGGGTCGCTGACGATGATCCACCGGTGACATTCCTTCCACCGATCGACGTACTCGTACAGCTCACCCGGCGAGATCCGCATCCCTCTTCCCTACCATACCGCTGCTTACGGAGCAAATTCGCCGGGTACTTTCGCGCCTGGGGCCCTCCGGAGTTGCCGACAGCACGCGGACATACATTCAGCGCCGCCCGTTGGCGAGCCGAGCATCGTGGAGCGGGCGGACCACCTGCGCGATCGTGGCGCGCCACCCGGAGGCGAAGTACGACAACATCAAGGGGTTGGTGTTGAAGTAAACTGCTCCCGTGAATCAGCCTGTTGAAGTCCGTGGCATTTGCGTCACCCTGCTCGTGGCCGAAAAGCAGGCGCTCGTCGTCATGATGGACGACAAGGGCAGCGTGAACCGGGCAGGAAATGGGTCTACGAACAATTCCGATTTCGATTTGTACATCGGGGCGACGGACCCCGCGTCCTTTCATCGCCTTCGAGGCCGAATCTCGACGCAACTCGTGGAGTGGTGTGGGCAATCACGCACGGCGCCGGTGGTTCGCGGGAAACGCTGCAAGCTGACGATCGACTTCTTCACCGATCTTGGCCAAGGCGGCAAATCCTCGAGCATGCAGTGGAATTACGGCTCGGAATCCCAGGGTCCGCCTGCGGAGGTTTGTGAATTTGTCCGCGCGTCGGTCGAGGTGACCCAGGAGTGGTTCGAGAGACAGAAGAACATGGTGATGAGCGCCCACAAGCGCACTCTTAAACGATGGTGGCAGTTCTGGCGGTGATGACTGGTCAGGGTCGATACGGGGGACGGGGCAATCTCGTTCGCCCTCGGGCTTTGAGGAGGCGACGCCTTCGATTGAGGGTTCACCTGCTACGCTGGGGCCCCATGTCCCGCGCCTTGCGTTCGCACGCCCCCCCTCCCTTCCCCCGAATCCCGTACCTCGTCTCCCCTTCGGAACGTGCGTCGGACGACGAGACACTGACTTTGGCAAAGCGCCGCGAGATTCTGGCCTCCGACGCGATCGTCGAGGAGAAGCTCGACGGCGCGAACGTCTCGCTCTGGCTTGCGGACGGTCGAGTCGAGGCCGCCGGACGTGCGGGTGTGGGGGCGATGGACCGCGGGCGGCAACTCGGACGGCTCCGCGCGTGGGCGGCGGGGCGCGATGCGGCGCTTCGGAAGGTCCTGCGGCCGCCGGTTCGCGCGGTCTATGGCGAGTGGCTGTGGCGCACGCACACCGTGGAGTACGGCGCGCTCCCGGACCTCCTCGTCGTCCTCGATCTTTGGGAATCTCCGGGCCGCTTCGCCCTCGCCGCGCGTCGTGACGAGCTCTGCGCCGACGCCGGCCTCGCAACGCCGCCGGTGCTGTTTCGCGGCGTGCCCGGGTCCTTGAAGCGCCTCGAAGCGCTGTGCGGAAGTTCGACGTTCGGCGCGCCGCTCATGGAGGGCGTGGTCGTCCGCGTCGAAGGAAAAGCCGCGCCCGTAGCGCGGGCAAAGCTGCTCGCGCCGGGGTTCCGCCGGCTGGACGACGCGGCCTGGGCGAGACGCGGGGTGAAGCTGAACGGTCTGGCACAGTAGTCGTTACCGGCGTCGCCAGCGATCACCAATTCGAGTCTGCATCTTCTTCGTCTTCGTTCGCACCGCGAATGTCCTCAAACTGCCCTTCAGATTCAACCGGAGTCGGTTATGATCCCGGCATGAGCTGGCGCGACCGGATCACCGCCGATCCTCAGATCTGTCACGGCAAGCCCTGCATCCGCGGCACGCGGATCATGGTCACCGTGATTCTGGACAACCTTGCGGAACGGGTCCCCGAAGACGAAATTCTTCGCTCCTACCCTTCCCTGACGCGGGACGACATCTCGGCAGCCATTTCGTATGCGGCCGAGCTGGCGAGGGATCGGTTCATTCCCTTTGAGCCCGGGGTGGCGTGACCGATCCGCAGAAGCCGCGTTTCAAGACGGACGCGAACCTGCCGGCGGAAGCCGCGCAACTGCTGAGCGCGGCGGGGTTCGATGCGGTCACGGCGGAAGCCCAAGGGCTCTCGCGGGCCCCCGACTCCCGGATCGCCGAAGTGTGCTCGGCTGAAGGTCGCACCCTCGTCACCCTGGACACCGACTTCTCCGACATCCGAACCTATCCGCCGGACAAGTTCGCGGGGCTGATCGTTCTTCGGCCCCGCAATCAGTCCAAACCCGCGCTTCTCGCCCTGCTGTCCTAGGTAGTCAAGGTGCTCCTGACCGAGAATCCTAAGGGACGCCTGTGGGTCGTTGAACCAAAGGGCCTGCGTATCTGGCCTGACCCGGCTTGAATTTCCGCGGGGCCCCGGACCTTCATCACTCCCGAGAGGAGACTTGCCCATGCCCACGAACCGCCCCGCCCGCCTCTTCCCCTTCCTCTGGTACGCGAAGGACGCCGACAAGGCCGCCCGCTTCTACGCGTCGATCTTCCCGAATTCGCGCGTCAACAGCGTGACGGCGCTCCAGAGCGAGTCGCCGAGCGGGCCGCCGGGGTCAGTGAAGGTCGTGGACTTCACGCTCCTGGGACAGCGGTTCCAGGCGATGAGCGCCGGGAAGCACCACGAGTTCAACGACGCGATCTCGATCACGGTGCTGTGCCGGAACCAGAAGGAGCTCGACCGGTACTGGAAGGCGCTTCTGAAAGGCGGCGGCAAACCGCAGGCGTGCGGGTGGCTGATCGACCGGTACGGGCTGCGGTGGCAGATCGTGCCAGAGGTCTTCGAAGAGATGATGCGGGACCGGAACCGGGCTCGGTCGAAGCGAGTGACGGACGCCATGATGACGATGGTGAAGTTCGACATCGCGGCGCTGAAGAAGGCGTGGCGCGGCTAGACTCGAGGGATGAAGCGCTGGACGCTGCTGCTTTTCCTCTGCGCCGGCTGCGCCGCGCGCTCGGTTCCGCCGCCGGCTGAACCTGCCGCGACGGCGCCGGAGTCCTCCTTTCCCGCGGCGATGTCGATCGCCGGCGAATACAGCGCGGGCATCACGGGGGCTTGGCGGTCGTTCGACCTGAACGCCGACGGAACGTGGGCCTCGCAGAGCGGCTGCTGCGTCGGCCTCAACGGAGGGCATCGCGGCCATTGGAAGGAATCGGACGGACGCGCCTGGCTACGCGTCGAAGAGGAAATGGGCTCGTGCGGTTGGCAGGACCAGCCCGAGTGGACGAAGAGCGACGGGATGATCCCGCTGACCATCCTGCGATGGGGGGAACGCGTCTACCTGATCGCCGACCAGGAGTGGCTCCACTTCGTGAACGACGTGAACCAGAAGATGGAGCCGCGTGAACACGGGGGTGGATGGTTTCTCCTGCGCAGCGGCGACGACGACAAACCGGCGCCCGGCCTGCCGCGGGTTCCGGACGAGTGGAACTCCTGGCTTCTGCCCGAGCCGGTCTGCGGCGAGATCCTCGAGGTCCTGCCTGACGGCCTTGCAATCGCTTCCCTCGGCTCCCGCGACGGATTGCGGAAGGACATGGTGTTGACCGTCGCGGCACGCGACGGATACGGCGACCTCATCCAGGCCCTTGTTGTTTCGGCCAAAGAGGACCGTTGCATCCTGAGAAAACTGTTCGAGCACGCTGACGACGGGTCGATCCAGGAGGGCATGGTGGCGCGCTCGACCTTCTTCAGGCCCGGGCGGTAGTTTCGCTCGCATCGGCCGCGGGTCGGAGACCGCCCGCCTGAAAAGAGGGCGCGGCAGGGGTCCTAACTCCCCCGCCGCGCCGCTTCGCGTCTACTTCGAACAGCCGCCGCCCTGCGCCTTCATCTTCTCCGCGAACGCCTTCTGCCCGGCCTTGACCTCTTCAATCGTCAGGTCCTGCTTGTGCGTCGCGATCGTCCACGTATGCCCGAATGGATCGGTCACGGCGCCGAGGCGGTCGCCCCAGAACATGTCGGCCACCGGGTACTTCGCCGTCGCGCCGGCGTCCACGGCGCGCTTAAAGGCCGCGTCGCAGTCGTTCACGTAGAGGTACTGCGAGGCCGGCGCGCTCAGGCAACCCATCTGCGGCATCTCGTCGGAGAGGAAGAAGTTCGAATCGCCGACTCGCAGCGACGCGTGCATGATCTTGCCCGACTCGGCGCAGGAGCAGGGCTCCTCGGCGAGGGTCGCGCCGAGCGCCTTCTTGTAGAACTCGATCGCGCGGGCCGCGTCCTTGACGACGAGCGCGGGCGTGATCGTGTGATACCCCGCAGGCACGGGCTGGGCGACGGTCTTCGGGGCCGGACGTGTGGCGACGTTCGACATGAGAACCTCCTTGAAAAGAGAGTGGTTTCGTTGAAGCGAACGTAGCACGTGGTCCGGCGGCCGCAACCGCGACTTTCCGGATTAACGAACATTGAATCCGGTCGAAACGCCGGCTTGTTGTGGCGGAAGGCCTCACGGGGCTTGTTCATGAGCAGGCGGCAGCCGCTCTTCCAACTGCTCCACGCTCGGCAATGCATCCCGCAGTTTCTTCGGCAGTTTTTCCCTCGGCGTCGAAGTCCACTCGGCGACGCCCATGGGCGAGGCGATCGTCCGCAGGGCGTACTCCACGACCAGACGGTTCCGCTTCCCGCGCACCAGGAGCAACCCGATCGTCGGCGCATCGCCTTCGTGCCGCATCTGCTCGTCAACTGCGGCGAGGTAGAAGTTCAGTTTCCCCGCAAATTCCGGCTCGAACGGCCGCGCCTTGAGGTCGATCACGACGAAGCAGCGCAGCTTCAGGTGGTAGAACAGCAGGTCGATGCGGAATTCATCCCCGCCGACCTCGAACCTGACTTGACGCCCGGCGAACGAGAACCCCATCCCAAGCTCGAGCAAGAGCTTCTGGACGTTGTCCATCATGCTCTTCTCGACCTTCCGCTCCTTTGCATCGCCCTCGATCGTCAGGAAATCAAACGTATACGGGTCTTTCAGAAGCTGCTGCGCCAGGTCGGACCGTCCCGGGGGAAGCGTCCGGGCGAAGTTCGTGACGGCCTTTCCTTCGCGCTCGTGCAGCCGGGTTTCGATCTGCAAGTCCAGGATCGGCGCAGACCAGCCGTGCTGGATCGCCTTTCGCGCATACCACTCTCTCAGCTCCTGTCCCTGCAACCTGCTCAGCAGCATGACGTTATGCCACCACGGCAATTGTGCAGAGACCCTCTGCACAATTGCCGGATCAGTCCACGCCTCGGCGAATGAACGCATGTACTTCAGATTCCTCGGGGAAAAGCCGCGCATGTCCGGGAACGCGGCGCGCAAGTCACCGGCAAGGCGATCGATCACCTTTGCGCCCCACCCCTGCTCCTTCTGCGCCTCCAGGATGCCCTTCCCGATGTGCCAGTAGAGACGAATCAACTCCGTGTTCACGGCGAGAGCAGCCTTCACCTGGGCCGTTCGCACGCGTTCCTTGAGTTCGGCAAGCAGCGGAGCATAGGACTTGGGAAGCGGAGGCATAGCGGACTCCCGCGCAATTGGATTCGGAAGCGGCCGCCGGAGACAGGGCGCGAGGGGCGGTCGAGCATTCGCGGGGAGAACCTGCGGCGAGGGGGCGGAGGCGATCTCGCAAGAGTGGCCGCAGGTGACGACGGGAGCTTACAATATGTTAGGCAAATGTCAAGGTCGCATCTGCGATTGGTCGTTTCGCCATTTCTGCGTGGCCAGCATCTCGTGAAACGTCGGCTACTTCCCCGCCCCCTCCAGCGCCTTCGCCCACCTGTCATCCGCCTTCAACCCCTGCAGATCCTCTTCCTCCACCAGTCTCCCGCGTGTGACATCGGTCTCGCGGAGCGCCCGCTCGATCATCTCGAACGCGAAGCGGCGGAGCTGGTCGGCGCGGGCGGGGGCGATTTCCTGCGGGGTGCCGCCGCGTTCCTCGAGGCCGGCGGAGCGGAGGGCGCAGACGCCGGCGCGGAGGAGGAGGGCCTTGGCGAGCGTGGCGCGGTAGTCCTTGTCCAGGCGGGCGCGCCGGCGAGCGTCCTCGGGGCAATGCTTGAAGAAGTCCTCGGCCCTGTCGATCTGCGCCGAGAGGGCGCTATCCTGGTCGGGCAGGGGGCGGAACTTGTCGCCGTACTTGAGCGAGTTATCGATCCAGCGAAAGCAGCCCTCGGCGGTGCGGGCGGCGGACCAGCCGGTGCAGCGCGCGACGATTTCCTTCTCGGCCGCGGGATCGGCAGGGTGGGCGCGGCACCAGTCGCGCGCCGCGGCGACGTTCGCGTCGGTGAGCGGAAGGACGCCGCGGTCGCCGGGGAGGACCTCGTAGAACGGGCCGCCGCCGCCGACAGGGCATTCGGTCCCGCGGGCTGCAAGGACGAGCAGGTACTTCCTCTGCTGGTCCGGGAACGCCAGGTCGCCGCCTTTCGGCGTATTCATGGAAGCGAAGTACGAGCCGTGAGTGTAGTCGTGCATCCGCGGGCCGCGCAGGAGCTCGGTGATCTCGAAATACGCGACGGGGTATCCCCCGCCCGAGCAGATGCGCCCGACGCCGATGAAATCGCCTTGCGCGAAGAGGTCCTCCAGCTTTGCGCCGGCCATTTTCGAAGTCCAGAAGGCTTCGGAATCTTCGCTGACCCGCTTTTCGTCCGCCGCCTTCTTCGCCACGAACTCGCGGCCCTTTTTCGCGCCCTCGTCGTACCAGCCGAGCGCCTTCTTCTCGAAAGCGTCCGTGAGCAGGCTGCGGGTATTCCCGTCTGCAAGGCAGGGGTTCGGGTTGCGGGCGTCGTACTCGGCGACAAAGAGGTACGTCTCGCCGACCTTCGGCATCTCGGAGAATTTTTCCGCGTGCCAGGGCTTGATCCGGGTGTCGTTCCCGCAGATCCCCCACTCGAACGGCCACGCCGGCGACCACACGGCCTTCGTGCGATCCAGCTTGGCGTCGCCATGGATCACGCGCACGATCTTCAACCCGATCGTCGGCGGAGCTTCGTTCGTGCCGGGGTCGTCGGGCACAGAAACGACCTCAGCGACCACGACGTCACCGCCTGTCCATCCGGCGGATTCCCAGGCGCGTGCCGCCTTGAACTCGGCCTGCTTCCGCTCAAAGTCGTCCTCGTCCTGGGCCAGCGCGGCGAGGGGCGGGAAAAGGAAGGCCAGTGCCAGGGCGGCGAAGCGCATGTCAGTTTCTCCTCGGGTTCTGGACCTTGGACGCCGGCAATCGGGTGCGGGTTCCCTGCGATCTTCTGGTCGTTGGGCGATGTGCCCGGGTGCGCGCACAACCCGGATTGCTTTTCGGGGAACTTCTCGCGCTCCCCGGCCTCTAACCCGAATGAAAACGATCCCGCTCGTGCTCTTCCTTGCCTCCCTTTCATGCGCACAGGCGCCCCGCGCCCCGCTGGCTCCCGCCGAAGTCGCGAAACTTCCGGAAACCAACAGCCGCGTCGGCTCGCTGGAATTCTCGCGGGACGGGAAATCGCTTCTGTGCTCCATCGAGGACAAGCACGGGGTCGCGGAAATCCATGTGTTCGACGTCACTTCGCGCAAACGGCGCTTCGTCGCCGGGATGCCCGCGGACGGCTACGTCTATCGCTCCGGCCTCTCGGCCGACGGATCGACGCTGGTCACGATCGCGGGAAATCGGCTGACGGCCTGGGACGCTGCGAGCGGCAAGGAGCGCTTCAGCAAGGACGCCGAAGTGTTCGCCTTTTCCGCCGACGGCAAGACGCTGCTTGTGGGGAACTGGCACGACAGGTGGATCGCCCTGTGCGACCCGGCGACGGGGGCCGAGAGGCGTCGGGTCGAGACGCTCGTCGGCGTCATCAATGCGATGGCTCTCGAGGACGGCAACCTCGTCTCACTGGCGGAAAACGGCGGCCAGGGACAGATCCAGACCTGGGATTCGGAGACGGGAAAGGAAATCTCCCACAAGGAGGGGATGGCCTGCGAATTCATGAAGATGGTGAAAGGCGCCAAGGGTGAGCCGCTGGCGTGGGGTTTCGCGCGCAACAGCATCCAGTTGTGGGATCTCGGGAGCTTGAAGCCTCTTCGCTCCTGGCCGGCGAGGGGGACGGCGTTTGCCTGGGCGCCGGCGGGCGACCGGCTTGCGATCGCGGAGGATGGCGCCGTGGTGATCTTCGACGCGGGTTCCGACACACCGGTTGAATTTTCCGGCACGAGAAAACCACAGGCCCCGGAGCCGAAACCGGGGGTGGATCCCGACGGGGACAAGCCGGGGCGCCGCGCGGCCGTCATCCCAGACGTCACTGACCTCGCCTTCTCGCCCGACGGCCGCTTCCTCGCCGTCGCCAAATCGGACGCGACCGTCTCCGTTTGGGACCTGGCGACGAAGTCGCTCGAAGCGCAGCTCGCCACGTCCGGCAAGCCAGAAAGCGCGCGGTATTGCCACGTCGCCTGGTCGCCCGACGGGACGAAGGTGGCGACATCGGCGGATAGCGCCGGCATCGTCATCTGGGACCGGGACGCGGCCTTCGCGGCGTGGAAAAAGTAGGGACGCGGGGTATCATCGGCGCCCGTGAATCCCCGCGCCGCCTTCCGCTGCACCGCCGGACTCCTGGCCCTCGCCTGCCTGGCGCTTTCCGCGTGCAAACCGCCTGCGCCGTCTCCGCCACCTCCGCTCAGCCTGGACAAGGTCACGCCGGACATGAATCTCATGGCCGCGGACTTCCTCCGCGACTTCGACGGGCAGAAGTACGCCGGGAAGGTCATCGAGATCACCGGCATCTATTTCACCTGGACGCTCGTGGACGACGGGCATCACGCGACCGATCTGTCGCTTCTCGCCTCCGGCTGGCCCGACAAGCTGGTCTTCGCCCTGGATCGCAAGGTCATGGACCAGCGGTGGCTGATCCTCGACTACTGGTCGCTGATCCGCATGCGGGGGCGGTACGCCGGCCGCGACGCCGACGGCACCGTGCATTTCACCGACTCCGTTCTCATTTCCACGCGGTTCGAAGCGAAGGACCACCCGGCCGCGATCAAGGTCCAGGCGCCCGAACTCGCCCGCGCCTTCTGGAATACCGATTCGGGAAGCGCCGAGTCCCGCCTGTACGCCGGCCGCGTGATTGAAGTCACCGGGACCGTGGTCTCGGTCGAGGGGACCGAGGTCGCACTGGACACCGGCGAAGCGGAACACCCGCTGAGGTGCCGGCTCGAAGATGCCGACGCTTCCATCGCCCCGGGCCAGACAATCTCGCTCAAGGGGTACTGCTGGGAAAACACGGTCGAGATGACCCGGCTGGCCGTGCGCGGGTGCGTTCGACAGTAGCCGGCGTGGATTCCTACGACGCCGGGAACCTCACCTCTGTCGCCGCCTCGTACGCGCGCTTGCCCCCCCGCCGCGCTGGCCCTAGGATTCCTGGCATGAACACCTCCCGGGGGCATCAATTCGAGCGCGTCCTTGGAGCCTTTTTCCTGACGATGCTCTCGGGACTGGACCTGTGGTGCGAACAGCCGGAGCCATTCGAAGAACGCTTGCTCGCAACCGCTCCCGAGGGCTGCCAAATCGAGAAGCCCTGGGTGGAGGCCCTTGGAACACAGGTGGCCTTCGTGGAACGACACGGCTCGAAGGCCTGCCTCATCGTCGAGGGAAAGCGAGGAAAGGACTACGACGAGGTCGGGGGACCCTCGTTCAGCCCAGATGGAAAGACCGTTGCATTCGCCACGAGGTCAGGAACGAAATGGCGCGTCATCATTGGCGATGAAGCGCAGGAGGAATTCGACCTGGTCGGTGGGCCTTCCTTCCTCGCCGACGGTACCGTCGTGTACCGAGCGGTCTCGGCCGGCAAGACCTTTGTCATGACCGGCGCCCGGAAATCCGAAGGTTACGACGTGTTCGCAGTGATGCGCTTCAGCCCGGACAGGAAGTCCTTTGCCTACACCGCCGGGATCGGGAAGGTGCAGTTCATGGTCGTGAACGGAAAGAAGGGGGAGGAATTCGACACGGCCTTCATCCCCGTCTTCAGCCCTGACGGGAAGTCGGTGGCGTGCTGCGCCAACAAGGACGGGCGGTGGTTCGTGGTCGTAGACGGCAAGCGCGGTGAATCCTTCACCTCGATGCTGGACATTCGGCCCGCTTTCAGCCCCGACGGAAAGACGATCGCGTATGGGGCCATGAACCGCGCCGAATGGGATCAGGAGAAGCAGGACGAGCCTCCTCCCTCGGAGCACTTCCTGATGATGGGGGACAAGAAGACTAAGGTCCGCGATCCGATCTCCAATCCCGTTTTCAGCCCGGACGGCAAACGGCTGGCCTACGTTTCCGGCCCATTGCAGGGTGGGCACGTCGTCGTCGGGGACTGGACCGGTGAAGAATTCGAATCCATCTTCGAGCTGGGATTCTGTCCGGACGGCGCTTCGGTCACCTACACAGCGGACTCCGGCGGAAAGTCATACCTCATCGTCGGCGAACAGAAGCTCGGCCCCTTCAATTTTGTGTCGCTTCCCCAGTTCAGCCCGGATGGCAAATCGTTTGCCTGCACGGTGAAGGACGACGGCAAGTGGCGAATCGTCAGCGGTGAGAAGAAGAGCGACGCACTCGAGACCATCGGCCAGCCCGTGTTCAACTCCGACGGAACCAGGGTGGCGTTCTGGGCGCTGTCCGGCCGGGAGCTGTGGTGGAAGGTCCTGCAACTCAAGTAGTGTCCCGCGCGATGAGAGCCCAATTCTCGCTCCCCTCCCCCACCGGATGAACGACGCCCGCCGCGAGCCAATCGGGTGCGGCGGCGGCGCGGCCGCCGCCGTAGACGCGGAAGAACGGCGTGGAATAGAGTGAAGGCAATGGCCAAGCGTCGCTGGCAGCGTCCGCCGCGGATCCGGTGGTTTCTCGCCGCATGGGGCTTGTTCGTGCTCGCGTGCGCGGTTCCGGCAATCAATCACACCCTGTTCTTCGGCGACGCCAACGCGACACCCTCGAGCGAACCGGGCGTGTCCGGCTTGATCTGGGGGTACGTGTTCGCTCTCGGGGTGCTCGCAAATCCCCTGGGCGGCGGGTCCGAGACTCTCTATCTCGCCTCCATGGCGCTTCCCAACACGTTCATGCTCCTCTCCCCGATTCTCGCGTTCCGTCTTCCACCTCGAGCGTCCGTATTCCTCTTCGCGGCCTGGAC
>JAIOPR010000218.1 GCA_021413805.1 Planctomycetota bacterium | reverse complement strand
CCGCTGCAGGCCTGAAGCGCTTCCTCGAACGTGCGCTCGGCGTCGGCAGGCCGCCCGGCGTTCCGCGCGGCGGCGGCGGCGTTTCGAAGCGCCGCGACGCGCTCGGCGCCCTCGACCAGCGCTGCGAAGCGCTTCCAGAGCCGCGAGGCCAGGTCGTTCTGGAAGGACCGGGAGGCGTGGGCGGCGGCGCGTGCGAGGTACCGACGGTGACGGGCGGTGTCGCTGCAAAGGCGGGCATGTTCTTCGAGTTCGGCGGCGAAGGGATCGGCCGGGTGGGGCGGGACGGTGTAGGCGTAGGCCGCGTCGCGGGCGGAGAGGTCGGGCGGGGGTCCGCCGGCGAGGTCCTCGATGACCGCGAACGCGATCCGGTGCAGCCGGGCGCGGTGGCTCGGCAGCTGCACCTGGTACGCGGCTTCGCGGAGGAGGAGGTGTCGAAAGAGGTAGACGGCCTCGGAGTTCACCTGAGGATCTTACTTCCGGGGAGCCGGATTCCCCCCGACCCGGCGCTCGCCTGTCTCATGCGCCCTCTGCTACGATCCGGCACCCATGCGCTCCATCGCCCTCCTCGGCTCGACCGGCTCGATCGGCAAGAGCACCCTCAAGGTCCTGGAAGAACTTCCGGACTTCCGCGTGCAGTCCCTCGCCGCGAACGGCGAATGGAAGACGATGCGCGAGCAGGTGGTGCGGTGGAAACCGGCGCGCGTCGTGATGGCGGACCCGGCGGCGGCGAAGGAGCTGGCGGCGGTTGTCCCGGCGGGGGTGGAGGTGCGAAGCGGCGCCGACGCGATTCGTGACCTGGCTTCCGATCCCGAGGCCGACACCGTCGTCGCGGCGATCACCGGCGCGGCGGGGCTCCCCGCTTCCGTGGCGGCGGTTTCGGCCGGAAAACGTCTCTGCCTCGCGAACAAGGAAGCCATGGTGATGGCCGGCCCGCTTCTCACCGCGGGCGCCGAAGAAACCGGGGCAACGATCCTGCCGATCGACAGCGAGCATTCGGCGGTGTTCCAGGCGATGCGGGCCGGCAACATGGACGAAATCCGGCGCGTCATCCTGACCGCGAGCGGCGGGCCCTTCCGCGAATGGACAAAGGAACAGATCGACGCCGCGACGCCGGAGCAGGCGCTGAAGCACCCGACCTGGCAGATGGGTGCGAAGATCACGATCGACAGCGCCACGATGATGAACAAGGCGCTGGAGATCATCGAAGCGCGCTGGCTGTTCTCGCTCGACGTCGAGAAGATCGCCGTCGTGATCCATCCGCAGTCGATCGTGCACTCGATGGTCGAGTTCCACGACGCCTCGACGATCGCGCAGCTCGGCTACCCGGACATGTGCGTCCCGATCCGCTACGCGCTGACGTTCCCGAGGCGTGCCCCGACGGCATTCGGGTTCCTGGACCTGGTGAAGGCGCAGCGCCTCGATTTCTTCCCGACCGACCCCGCACGCTTCCCTGCCCTGACCCACGGATTCGAGGCGGCGCGGCGTGGCGGCACTTCCGGCGCGGCGCTCAACGGCGCCAATGAAGCCGCCGTCGCGCTGTTCCTCGAAAAGAAAATCCGCTTCCCGCAGATCGCGGCGCTTTCCGGCCGGGCGCTTGCCGAGCATCCTTTCAACCCCACGCCCGCCCTGGGCGACCTGTTCGCGATCGACGCCTGGGCGAGGGCGTTCGTGGCCCGCGAATCATCGAAATAGGGTAGGATTTCACTCCCAACAAACCCCGGAGGCGTGATGGAACTGCTGTCCCGGCTGTGGTTTTCGCTCGAGATCCTCCTCGGCATTAACTTCATCATCTTCGTCCACGAGCTCGGCCATTTCATGTTCGCGAAATGGCACGGGGTGCGGTGCCCGGTGTTTTCGATCTGGATGGGGCCGCGGATCTGGGGTGTGAAGCGCGGGGAGACGGACTACCGGATCAGCCTTCTGCCGCTGGGCGGGTACGTGATGATGGCGGGGGAAAACCCGGACGAGCGGACGGGGGCGCCGGACGAGCTGACGTCGAAAGGCGTTTTTGCGCGCTTCCAGATTTTCGTCGCCGGCACAGCGATGAATTTCGTGTGGGCGTTCCCGATCATGATCCTGAGCTTCCTTGTCGGCAAAGAGGTGGCGGCGCCGATCGTGGGGGACGTGAGGCCGGACTCGAGCGAGTGGGAGAGCGAGCTGCAGGTGGGGGACGAGCTCATCTCGATCGCGGGGACGCCGATCCGGGCGTACGAGGACTACGTGAAGACGATCGTGCGGAAGCCGAAGGGCGACCGTCTCGAGGTCGAATACAAGCGGGCAGGGCAGCTTCATAAGACGACGGTGACGGTCTCGACGGCGAAAGCGATCGGGATGTCGCCGGTCTCGACGGTGGTGGCGGAAGTGGAGAAGGGGAAGGCGGGCGAGTCTTCCGGGCTGCGCAAGGGGGACGAGTTCGTGACGATCGACGGGATCCCGGTATTCGAAGCGGGCGAGATTTCGGACATCATGGACCGGAGTCCCGGGAAGGACCTGGCGGTGGTCGTGAAGGACCGGGCGGGCGCGACGCGGGCGCTGACGGTGAAGCCCGCGATGGGCGAAGAGAAATGGGTCCTCGGGATCGGGCGCGAGACGACGCCGGCGGTGGTCGGCATGGTGCGTCCCGGCTCGCCGGCGGCGAAGGCGGGGTTGAAGCCGGGCGACGAGATCCTGACCGTCGCGGGCGAAGCCGTTTCGAGTTTCGGGGTCATGACCCAGATCGTCCGCCCGCGCGCGGGGCAATCCGTGCTGGTGACCTGGAAGCGCGGGACCGAGGCGATGTCGGCGACGTTCGAGATCGGCAGCCAGCTCGGCCGCGGGTTCCTCGGCGTCATCCCCGAGCCCTCGAGCCGCCTCGCGTCGATTCCCGCCGACTCCGCGCTTGCAAAGGCCGGCCTCCAGCCCGGGGACCGCATCCTCAGCGTGAACGGCAAGGAACTCAAGGCCGTCTCCACCCTTTCCGCCGATGACCGGAAACGCGCCGTGAAAGGCGAAATTTACGCCGGCCTCGACTACGTGGAGAACGAGGTCCGCGGGGGCAAGGGCGAGAAACTCGATTTCGTCGTCAAGCGCGGCGACCAGGCCCAGACGATCACGATCGCGGTGACTCCCCTCAAGAAGGGCGACGGCGACCTCGGCATCCGGCTGCAGCACAAGACGCTCATGCTCCGCTCCGGATTTGGCGAAGCGATCCAGCGCGGCTCCGCGGAGGCGCTCGACGTCTTCGTGCTCACCGGCCAGATGCTGCGGAAACTCGTGGCCCACGAAGAAGAGGCCTCGAACCTCTCCGGCCCGGTCGGCATCGTTTCCGCCGCCTACAAGAGCGCCACCGACGGTTTCGGGAACCTCCTCTGGCTCCTCGGCATGATCAGCATGAACCTCGCTGTCATCAACCTCCTCCCCGTCCCGGTCCTCGACGGCGGGCACATCTTCTTCCTGCTCATCGAAAAACTTCGCGGCAAGCCCGTCAGCACCCGGGTGCAGGGATACGCGACCGCCGGCGGCGCCCTGATGCTCCTCAGCCTCATGCTCTTCGTCACCTGGCACGACATCTCCCGGATGTTCCATTGAGCAGCGCGGACGCCTTCGCCCCTTTCGTCGGCGCCGACGTCGTGGTGGACACGACCTCGAGCTACGTTTTCATCGGCCGCCTGAAAGAAGTGACGACGCTGGCGATGACGATCACGGATGTCGATGTGCACGACCGCGCGGAGAGCCCTTCGACGAAAGAGCGCTACGTCATGGAGGCGAAGAAATTCGGGATCAAGACGAACCGCAAATCGGTCACGGTCAGGCTCGAGACGGTCCTGTGCGTGTCGAAGCTTGAAGACGTGATCGAGTACTGATCGCGAGTGGCCTCCCGGAGCCGCCTGCTCGCCCTCGCCCGGCTCGTGCGGGTGCAGAACGTTTTCACCGCGGCGGCGGATGCGTTCGCGGGGTACGGGTGGACCGGGACGTGGGACTGGCGAAGGGCCTCGGTGGCGGCGGCGGCGAGCGTGTGCCTGTACTCGGGCGGGCTGGTGCTGAACGACCTGTGTGATGCGAAGCGCGACCGGGAGCTTCACCCGAACCGCCCGATTCCTTCGGGGCTCATTTCTCCGGCATTCGCGTTCGGGTTGGGGGCGTTGCTGCTGGCCGCCGGGATTTCCCTCGCGGCGTGGATCGGGCCGCGGGCGGCGGCGATCGCGGTGCAGGTGGCGCTGGTCGCGATGGCGTATGACGCGGTGCTGAAGAAATGGCGGGTTCCCGGGGCGCTCGCGATGGGCGCGGCCCGCGGTCTGAACTTCGCACTCGGCATGGCCGCCGGCGGCGCGCTCTTCCAGGACCCGAAAACCTTCCTGGCGCCCGCGGGGAACGCGGTGTTCATCGTGCTGGTGACGCTCCTGAGCACGTTCGAGGAGGGACGACGCACGCCCGGCCCGATCCGGACGCTCGTCGTCCTCGCAGCCGCCACGCTGCTCGCCCCGATCGCGTGGGTCCTCCACCCGCTTCGCGCCGCCGTGCCGCTGGTGGCGGCCGCCGGAATCCTGCTCGCCATCGGCCTGCGCGCCGCGCAGAAAGACCCCGAACGCTTCCTCCCCCTCGTGGTCCGGTGCGGCGTGCGGAGCCTGATCCCGCTGGATGCGGCGATCCTGGTGGGGACGCTGGACGATCCCGTCCCGGGGCTGATCGTGCTCGGATTCCTGCTGCCGACCTGGGCGCTCGGGCGCCTTTTCGCGGGAAGCTAAGTCTTCCCCGCGCCGATCTTCCGGTGCAGCCGCGCCATGGAAACCGAGCCGAGGGCGAAGAGCAGGGCGGAGAGGACGTAGACCGCGGGGATGCCCCACTTCTCAAGGTCGACCCTGGGATGTCCCATGCCGAGGACGATGACGGAGCCGATGGCGGGGCCGAAGAGGCCGCGGACGCCGACGCAGGCGACGTGGGCTCCCATGTAGGCGGAAGCGTCGCGATCGCCGGCGAACTGCATGGCGCCGAGGGACCAGGCGGCGTTGACGCCGGACATGCCGACGCCGAAGAGAAAGAAGCCGGCGAAGGCGAGGGGGATGGAGTGAAAGGTGGCGGCCGCCGCGAGCGTGGCGACGTAGGTGACGAGGACGGCGAAGGAGAGGGAGGCGAGGCGCGTGGGGCCGACGCGGTCGAGGAGGCGGCCCGCGCGGCGGGAGACGAAGGCGATGACGATCTGCACCATGACGAGCTGGCACGCGGTGTAAGTCAGGTAGTCCATCCTGAGCTCGTCCACGAGGAGGTAGACGTGCACGGGCTGCACGATCATGAACGCCATGCCGTAGAACATGAAATTGCGTTCGAAGCGGTCGAAATCGCGGTCGTTGCGGAGGATGCGAAAGAATTCACGGACGGCACCGAAGAGCCCGGCGCGCCTGGTGGTCGTGGCTGGGGAATCCCAGCGGCGGATCCGGATTTTCGCGTAGAGGAGGTATGCGATCGTCCCGAGCACCCCGGCCGAGGGAAACATCCACAGGTACGACTGTGGCTGCCACCGGAGCATGAGCCCGCCGCCGATGGCCGCGACAAGGTAGGTCACCTTGGTCAGTCCGGTGATCGTCCCGAAAACATGCCCGCGGATCCGCCCGCTGTAGTTGGCCTGCAGCATCGCGTTCTGCGCCGGGATGAAAATCGGCTCGGAAAAGTAATAGAGAACGCACAGCGCGATGAAGAACGGCGAGGTCGTCGCGAACGCCATCAACACAAGCGTGAGACGGCCAAGGAGCGCCGAAGCGACGATGAACGGCCGCTTCGCCCGCCCCTCCATCGTGTGCGACCAGAAAATCGCCGTGAGGTTCGCGGCCGAGCCCGCGGTCGTCAGGATCGTGATCCCGATCTCCCCCGCTCCCAGCCCTTTGCGCGCCACGATCCCTGCCAGCCCGATAATCGCGCCGAAGACATTATTGAGCATCTCGGCGCGGAGGTGGAGTCCGTACGTGTATCGGCTGTAGAACGGGAGCTCCGCGGGGGCGGCGCGCGGAGCGGAAGCGGGCGTCATGGGGGGCAGGATTATACCGGCGGGGCCGTCAATCCCCCGCCCGAACGGACCCCGCCCGCATCTTGTCCTTGACCCACCCCCCTGCCCCCGGCGCACCATATCCGTGGGTAGTCGGGTTTCGCCACCGGGGATGTCCCACGGACCGCGCTTTGCGGTCCGGAAGCGTCCCGGGCCCGCTTCGGGAGAAACGTTCATGAAGCCCACCATCGTCCTCGCAGACCAGGCTATCGAGGACCGCCGCTCGTTCATCACCGCGATCGCGGGCACTCCCTATGAAGTCGTGGGCGAAGCGGCGCACGGGGACGGCCTCCTGGAAGCGGTCGAGCTGCTCAAGCCCTGGTGCGTGGCGATCGACCTCCGCCTCCCCGGTCACGCCGACCGCCCCGGCGACGGCGGCTCCAACGCCGTCCGCAAGCTCGTCGATAAATACCCCAAGGTCAAAATCCTCATCCTCCACAACGCCGATACCGTCCACCTCGTCATGGGCGCCGTCTCCGCCAGCCAGGGCGTCCGCGTCCGCAAACCCCTCAAGCGCGAATCGGTCATCGAAGCGCTCACCAAGCTCGCTTCCGGCCAGGAGGGCGAGCTCGGCATCAAGCAGATCGGCGTGAAGCTCAAGCGCACCATCGTGATGCACTACAAGCTGGCCACCGACGGGTTCTTCACGAAAAAACGCGAATGCGTGACGACAGAGATCGGTGAAGCGGGGCTGCAGATCCAGGTGGAGGAGAAAATCGCCCGCGGCGCCGTGATGAACATCGAGCTGGAATTTCCGGCCGAAGCGCCGCTGAAAGCGAAGTGCCAGGCGATGAAAGTCGAACCGGAGCCCGGGTTGCCGAGGTTCGTGGCGGACCTGAGCTTCGTGGAAATCGCGCCCGCCGAACGCGAGCGGCTGAAGGGGTTCCTGCGGCGGCTGATGGAGCGCGGGACCGGGATCATCCGGCAGTAGCAGGACCGCGGTCTCAGGGCCTCCGGGCGCTTCGTACGAGCTGGAAATGCCGCCGCATGGTGCAGTCGTCCACGACGACTTTGAGCCCGGCGGCGCGGGCGCGGGCCGCGGCGTCCGCATGGTTGACGCCATCCTGCATCCAGACTGCTTTCGCGCCGACCGCGATGGCGTCCTCGACGATCGGCGGGACGAATTCCGTGCGGCGGAAGACGTCCACCAGGTCGATTTTCTCCGGCACATCGCGAAGCGTCGGCCAGCACTTCTCGCCCAGCACCTCAGTGAGCCCGGGGTTCACCGGGATAATCTTGTACCCCGCGCTTTTCAGGTAAGCGGCCACGCGATGGCTGTCGCGCTCGGGGCGGTCGGAAATGCCGACGACGGCGATGGTGCGGGTCGAAGTGAGCAGGGAGCGGATTTCGTCGTCGGTCATCGGGACCTCCGTGAGAGCCACGCCAGGAACGAGCGGCAGGTGGTGATGTGGACAGGCAGCTGGATCCACCGGTAGATGAGCATGACCAGGCGCGGCTTGAAACCGCGGAGTTCGATGCGCACGTGGCCTCCTTTGCGGACGAAGGCAAGCGTGCCGCCGTGCCGCGAGAAGAGCCCGTTTCCGATGGTGAGGGTTTCGCGATCGGCTTCGCGGCGGAGGGCGCCGAAACGGATGAGGGGGAGGAGGAAGAAGCGGACGGACGACCCGGATTCGGAAAACCAGGTTTGCCAGAGCAGGAAGCCGCCGAGACGGGCGACGCGCCGCAGGTAGATCTGGGCGATGCGCTCCGGCGGGTGGGCGCATTCGATTTCCTGGATCGACGTCACGACCTCCCCGTGGATCTCGGTGTGGTTCGTGCTCGCGCCGCGTCGCAGCCACGGCCCGAACGTCCACGCGAGCCAGAGCAGCGCGACGCTTCCCGCGATCAGCCATGGCATGGGGAAGGGCCTCCGACCGCGCGGGATCGCTCGGTTATTTTGTCCACGCCTTCACCCGGTCGGTCACGTCTTCCCTGTCCTTCCCGTCGACGCGGTGAATCTCGAACCGCTGGCTTTCGTCCTCGCCCAGCGGCACCAGCACGCGGTCGTTCCCGAGCCAGAGCGGCACCAGCGGGCCGCCTTTCTCGTACGCGGCCGAATCCTTGATCACCCGCACCGAAGCGCCCTGCGCGTCGAACAGCTCGAGCCGCACTTTCATCTTTTCCCCTTTCGGCCGCTCGATCACGAACGCGAGCAGCCGTTTCCCGTCCGGGGAAGGAGACACCCAGCCGATCTCCGCCGTGCCGACCCGCGAAACGGTGCCGGACTTGCGGGAAGCGCGGAAGAGCCCCATGGGCAGTTCTTCGAACGGGTTCTTCACGGGTTTGCGCGGAAGGGAGTCGATGCTGGAGGTGAAAAGCACCTCGTCCTCGGACAGCGCTTCGACGAAAGCGACTCCCTCGACATCCGCCGTGACCTCCGGGTCGGCGCCGTCGGTCCAGCGGACGAGCCGTCCAAAGACGAGGTCGGGATCGCCTTTGCGCAGGAACGGCTCGATGGCGAAGATCGCTTCGCCGGACGGAGTCCAGTCGTAGGCCGGGACGCATTCCTCGATCGCCGTGAAAGTTTCGCCGGTTTTCACGGTGTAGACGCGCAGCGCGCCTACCATCGATCCGCCCTTCTGCGTCTTCTGCACGAACGCGAATCGCGCGGAGTTCGGGGACCACGCGTTGTAGAGGTAGATCCCCTCGGCTTCGGCGATTTTCTTCTGGGTGTTCGCGGTGCGGTCGACGAGCCACAGCTCGTTCGCGTCCTCCGTGTTGTAGGCGATCCACCGGCCGTCCGGGGAAATCTCGACGATGGCGGGTTTCCCGGAAGCGGTGTAGGTCTCGACGCGCTTGAGTTCGGCGTCGGCGACGACGACCGTCGTGCCCGCGTATCCCGCGATGAGTTTCCCGTCGGCGGAAGTGCTCCAGCGGTGGACGAGGCAGCCAGGAAGGACCAGGATCAGCGCGGCGAAAACGAGGAAGGGGCGCATGGGAGACTCCAATGGCGGTGCGCGCAGTGTAGCCGGATGGTCCCGTTCCTGCTCCGCTAGCGCGAGCTCGATCCCGGGCCTGGCATCTCTCCAGGGTACCCCGATCGCCCGCCGCCCATCCGCCGGACCAGCTCCGCGCGCCTCGCCGCCTCCGCCGCCGTGAACCCGAGCTGCAGCAGCATTTCTTCTTCCGTCACCGCCCAGTCGTCGTCGCTCACTGCGGCAATCCAGGCGCGCGGCGTCCGCACTTCGGCCGACGACGCCACGACGATCCACTCTTTTGACGGAAGCGCGAGCCCGACCTCGGCGCGGTACGACGCGTCCGGCTCGACCGTGAAGTAGTACGTCCCGAGCGGATGGGACGCCGGGACTTCCACGACGCGTTTCCTTCCGCTGAAGATCCGCACCTGCCACTTTCCTTCCGCGAACACCTTCACCCCGTGGCGCTCGGGAAGCCACGTCGCGTGCGGCCCGCTCAACTCCCAGTACGCGAAGACGCACCCGGGGTCGCGCACCATCAGGCAGAGCCGGTCCTGCCCGTACTCGGCCGGCACCGCTGGTCCCCAGTCGATCCAGACGCCCTTCGGCGGCGCCACGGGCGGCAGGCGCCGGGCTTCCTGCGCGGGCTCGAGGCTCGTGGGGAGGCGGAAATGCGGCTGGGATGAAGGGGCGTCCATGGGGGAGGGAATGCTACGGCGCGGGCTGCGGCGCCGCCAGCGCGAGCTTTTCGTAGAGCGCGACGTACTCCTTCGCGCTCCGGTCCCACGACCAGTCGAGTTTCATCGCCGACTGCACCATCGCTCCCCAGGCGGCCGGGTCCCTCCACGCGCCGATCGCTTTCCGCACGCCGCCGACGAGTCCTTCGATCGATGCCTGGTCGAAGACGAAACCGGTCTTGCCGTCGGTGACCGAGTCCGCAAGCCCGCCGGTGCGGCGCACGACGGGCAGTGTCCCGTAGAGCTGCGCGTACATCTGGGAGAGGCCGCAGGGTTCCCAGCGCGAGGGCATCAGCAACGCGTCGGCCCCCGCCGTGATCTCGTGCGCGAGCCTGTCGTCAAACCCGATGCGCACCGCCACCTGCCGCGGCCAGCGCTGCGCCGCGGCGACGAGCCCGCGCTGAAGACTGTCGTCGCCCGACCCGAGGATCGTGAACTGCGCCTCCGTCCCGATCAACTCCCCCATCGCCTCGACCAGCAGGTCGATGCCCTTCTGCGCGACCAGCCGCGTGACCACGCCGAAGACCGGAGCGGGGGAATCGGGAAGCGCAAACCGCCGCCGGAGTGCCGTGCGGCAGGCGGCCTTTCCCTTGAGGTCGGCCGCCGTGAATTTCGCCGCGATGAGCTTGTCCTTCGCCGGGTTCCATTCCTCCGTGTCCACGCCGTTCAGGATTCCGAAAACGTCCGAGCCGCGGTCGTGCAGCACTCCCTCGAGCCCGCAACCCAGCTCCTGCGACTGGATCTCCCGCGCGTATGTCGGCGACACCGTCGTGATCCGGTCCGCGTACACCAGCCCGCCCTTCATGAAATTGATCGAGCCCCAGAACTCGAGCTGTTTCCAATTGAAGAGCGACCAGTCGAGGGCGGCGACGTGCATGAAATGCGAAGGGAAGACGCCCTGGTAGGCGAGGTTGTGGATGGTGAAGAGCGTGCGGATGCGGCCGAGGACGGCGTCCTTGGCGTGGACGGTTTTCAGGTAGACGGGGATGAGCGCCGCCTGCCAGTCGTGCGCGTGGATCACATCGACGGGGAGCTTGAGCGCCACGATCGCCTGCAGCGCCGCGCGGCTGAACAGCGAGAACCGCTCCGCGTTGTCCGGATAATCCCCCGTGCCGCCGCCGTACATCGCTTCGCGGTCGAACAGGTCCCCCTGCTCCACGAAATACGCCGCGCTGGCACTCCCGGGAATCTCTCCCTGCCAGATGCGGACCTTGCGCACCGTCTCGCCGCACTTCAGGTCGAACTCGCACGCCGGCTTGATCGGCCAGTGCGCTTCGCGCACCTTGCGGTACAGCGGCATGATCGCCGCCACCTGGTGTCCCAGCTTCGCGATCGGCCGCGCAATTCCGCCCACGACGTCGCCGAGCCCGCCGGTCTTCGCGAACGGGGCGATCTCGCTGGAAGCGTGGAGGATGAGCATGCCTTCTGCCTTCCGGTTCGGGGTCAACGGCGCCTAGGCGTCCCTGACCTCCCTCAGGAATTTCGCCGCGTCTTCGGGCGGCACCGTGTTGATGTAAAACCCGCTTCCCCACTCGAACCCTGCCACCCTGGTCACCCTGGGAATGATCTCGATGTGCCAGTGGTACCACGGCGCGTTCCCCGAAGAGAACGGGGTCGAGTGGAGGACCATATTGTACGCCGGGGAGGCGAGAGCTTGTTCGATGCGACGAAGAGTTGTGCGGAGGACCTGCGCGAGTTCGGTGAGGAGGGTGTCGGGAATTTCCTCGAACCGCCCGAGGTGTGTCCGCGGGAGGATCCAGGTCTCGAACGCAAACCGGCTTGCGAAAGGCGCGATCGCGACGAAATTCTTCTCGTCGAGGACGAGCCGCTCCTGGAGCCGGGATTCCTGCTCGACGATGTCGCAGAAGATGCACCGGTCGCGGAAATCGTAGAACTGCTTCGCGCCGCGCATTTCTTCTTCCACCAGCAGCGGCACGATCGGCGTCACCAGGATCTGCGAGTGCGAATGCTCCATCGACGCCCCGGCCGCTTCGCCCTGGTTCTTGAAGACCATGGCGTAGGCGAAGCGCTGGTCGCGCTTGAGGTCGGCCATGCGTTCGCGGAAGAGCCAGAGGACATTGCGGACGCCGGAGACGGGGAGCTCGGTGATGGAGAGGAGGTGCTGCGGGGCCTCGATGACGACCTCGTGGGCGCCGACGCCGTTCATGAGGTCGTAGATGCCGTTGCCGCGCTTGTCGAGACCGCCCTCGATACGCAGTGCGGGGAACTTGTTCGGGACGACGCGCGCCTGCCAGCCCTTGGCGTTCGGGCGCGTCCCGCCCGGCCGGATCGCCAGGATCTCGTTCGGCGTCGCTTCTTCGTGCCCCTCGCAGAACGCGCACGGCCCGTTTCGCAGGGCCGGGGCCGTGGCGCGGTAGTCGTTGGGGCGCTGCGCGCGTTCGGAAGCGACGATGACCCAGCGGCCGACGACGGGATCTTTGCGGAGTTCAGGCATGGGTGCGTGGGCTCATGGTGAGTGGAGAGATCCTAGCAGCGGAGCAGGGGGCGGGGAACGATCATCGCGGCAGGCGCCGTCTCATTCCGAAGCCAGCCGGTATATTTTCCCGTCGAAGCAGCACACGTAAATCTCGCCGTCAGGGTCCTCGCCGAACGACGCGATGTTCTTGGGCTGGCGAAGGACTTCCTTCCACGCCGTGACCTTTGTGCCGTCGTGGCGAAGCGCCCAGATGGTGCCGGAGACGTAGTCGGCGTAAATGTAGGCGCCTTCCATGTTCTTCATGGCCTTGCCGCGGTAGACGAAGCCGCCCGTGATCGACTGCCCTTCCTTGTGGCTGTACTCGATCACCGGGTCGATGAGCGTGGCCTTCGAGTCGTCGTCCGAGAAGCCGTGGAGCCCTTCGCGGATCCGCCATCCGTAATTGCCGCCTTTCACGATCAGGTCGATCTCCTCGAACTTGTCCTGCCCGACGTCGCCGGCCCACAGCTCGCCGGTCTTGCGGTCGAACGACATCCGCCACACGTTCCGCAGGCCGTACGCCCAGGTTTCCGGCCGCGCATCCGGCGTCTTCACGAACGGGTTGTCCTTCGGGATCGCATACGGCTTCGCGCCGTCGGTGTGGTCCACGTCGATCCGGTGGATCTTCGCGAGCCATGCGCCCAGGTTCTGGCCGTTCTTGAACGGGTCGCCCCCCGCGCCCCCGTCGCCCACCGAAAAATACAGGAACCCGTCCGGGCCGAACGCCACTGTCGAGCCGTCGTGGTTGCCGAAGGGCTTCTCGATCTCGATCAGGACCGTTTCCGAAGCCGGGTCGGCCTTGTCA
>JAIOPR010000217.1 GCA_021413805.1 Planctomycetota bacterium | reverse complement strand
ATAGTTGGGGATTTCCAAGCTGCCCTGATGTTTCACAACATAATTTAGTTTGGAATTAACTTCATCCAGAAAAATCTGGCATGACGTTTACTGAATCTGGGCAAATCATTCAGGCAAGCGGCGAGTGAAAAGCCACGGCGTGGGGCGAGTGTGGGAAGCCGCGACCGGTCCAACGCGACCGAAGGACCACGCTTGACCGTGAGAATCGTACTCGTTGACCTCGGTAAGGCGTTCTCGATCTCCCGAGTTGCCTCACGTCGTTGCCGTTCACTGGCCGCTGGCCGCTCGCCGCACGCCGCTGTCACAATGCTTTCTGCGACGTTCAAATGACCCGCACCGATCCATACCATAGAATGCGAACTTCGCATGCCCAACCCCACCCCACCGCTTCTCCAGGTCACCGACCTCGTCAAAACCTACGGTCGGGTCCAGGCGCTTCAGGGTGTCAGCCTTTCCGCAAACTCGCGCGCCATCGGGCTGCTCGGGCCTAACGGGTCGGGGAAGAGCACGCTGATCAAGGTCCTGCTCGGGCTCCTCAAGCCGACCTCGGGAACCGCTTCCGTCCTCGGCCTCGACTCGCGTCGCGACGCGCTTCGGATCCGGCAACTGACGGGGTTCATGCCGGAATCGGAGTGCCTGATCCCGCGGATGTCGGCGGTGCAGTACGTGACGCTCGCGGGGCAGCTCGTCGGGATGCCGGCTGGCGACGCGCTCGCCCGGGCGCACGACGTGCTTCATGCGCTGGATCTCGGAGAAGCGCGTTACAGGGACATCGACACGTACTCGACCGGCATGCTGCAGCGCGTGAAGCTCGCGCAGGCGCTGGTGCACCACCCCAAGCTGATGTTCCTCGACGAGCCGACGAACGGGCTCGACCCGAAGGGCCGCGACGACATGCTCGCGCTGATCCGCGACATCTCGCAGCGCAAGGGGATCAACGTCGTCCTCTCCAGCCACATCCTCCACGACGTCGAAAGCGTCTGCGACGAGCTCATTGTCCTCCACCGCGGCCGCCTGATCGCTTCCGGCCCCCTCGCCAAAATCATCGGCATCGCCGAAAGCGCTCTCGACGTCCGTTTCCGGGGTGACCGCGCGGCTCTGGAAGGAGCGATGAGGGCGGAAGGGCTTTCCCCGCGAAAAATGGGGGAGGAAGCGGACCGGATGCTGGTGCCGGTGGCGGACGTGCGGCAGACCGCGCCGGTGCTCCGCGCGGCGGCGAAGGCGGGCGCGCAGATCCGGCACATGGCGCCCGCGAAGAAATCGCTCGACGATGTCTTCGCCGGGATGATCGAGGCGGCCGACAAATGAGCCAAATGCCGGCGAGCCCGATTTTCGACCAGAGCTACCAGCCGTGGGAAGGGAAGCTCAACGCCCCGGCATGGGGGATCCTGGCGCTGATCAAGGCGCAGGCGCTGAATACATTCCGGCGGTACACCGCGTCGATCATCGTGCTGGGCGGTCTGGTGCTCTTTCTCACCGGGCTCCCGGCCGCTTTTCTCCTGATGAACCCCGGGGTGGACCCGGCGCTTGCCGGGGCTGCGCTGATCTACGCGGAACCGGTTCCGTACGGAAGTGTTCCGCTCACGCTCGCGCTGATGCTGCCTCTCGTCGTGGGAGGAATGATCGCGAGCGACGCGAAGCACAACGCGCTCCTGATGTACTTCTCGAAGTCGATCCGGCGTGTCGATTACCTGGTCGGCAAGATCGCCGCCGCGTTCGTGCTCCTCGCCGGCCCCGTCATTTTCGCGCCGCTTCTCGCGGTCAGCATTGCGACCTTCAATACCGGCCCGATGGCTACGGCGGCGCCGCCGACGCTCTACGTGATGCGCCTGATGCTCGCAATGGTTGCCATTACGTTCATCCTCAGCTGGGGATACCTCCTGTCGCTGAACCAGAACATCCTCCACATCTCGCGCGCTCTCCTGCCCGACCCGCCCGCGGCTCTTCACCTGATGCACGCGAGAAATCCGGACTCCACGCCCATGACCTGGAGCCCCTGGATCTCCGCCGCCATCCTCGCCGGCGTCACCGTCCTCTCCCTTTTCGTCGTCATGCGCCGCCTCGCCGACGCGGAGACCCGCGCGTGACCGCCCCCCTCGCCATCCAGTTCGCGGGCGTCACCCGCTGGTACGGGCAGGTCGTCGCGCTGCGCGATGTGACCATCAACATCGCCGGCGGCGTCGTCGGCCTCCTCGGCCCCAACGGCGCCGGCAAGACGACCTTCCTCCGCATCGTCACCGGCTCCATGCCTCCCTCGATGGGCACCGCCTGGGTCCTCGGCGGCCCCTCCTGGAAACGCCCCGAACTCTTTCTCCGCGTCGGCTATTGCCCCGACCACGACAACTTCTGGGAGTTCATGACGGGGCGCGAGTTCGTGGAAGCGCTCCTCGGCGTCCACGGCTACACGCGCGCCGATTCGAAGGCGATGGCCGCGAAGAGCATCGACCGCGTGCGTGGCGGCGAATTCGCGGACCGGAAAATCTTCACGTACTCGAAAGGCATGCGGCAGCGGCTCAAGCTCGCGCAGGCGCTCGCGCACGACCCCGAGCTGCTCGTGCTCGACGAGCCGCTGAACGGCGCCGACCCGATCATCCGCCGCGACGTGATCGAGCTCGTGAAGGAACTCGGCAGGGAAGGGCGGCACGTGATCATCTCGAGCCACGTGCTCCACGAGGTCGAGGCGATGACCCCGAACGTCGTCCTCATGCACCGCGGCCGCGTCCGCGCCGCCGGCAACGTCCACGACATCCGCATGATGATCGACCGCCACCCGCACTCGATCGTGATGAAGACGCCGCGCCCCCGCGACCTCGCCGCCCTTCTCGCCCGCGAGAACGACGTCTCCGAGCTCGCCATCGGCGCGGACGCCGTCACCGTTCGCACCCCCTCGCCCGACCGCTTCTATGCCCGCCTCCCCCAGCTCGCCATCGAGGGCGGCATCCCCGTCGAGGAAATCCAGAGCCCCGACGACAACCTCGACGCCGTTTTCAAGTACCTCACCGAGGGATAATGCCCGCGCCCACCATTTTCAACGGCTTCCTCGGCTCCGCCCGCATCGCGGCGCGCCAGTTCCTCAACGGCCCGCGCAAATGGGTCATCCTGCTGGCCGGAGGGCTTCTGCCCGGCTTGCTGGCGCTGTTCGTCTTCGGCGCCAAGGAGGCCTACATCCACCCGTTCCTTCAACTTATCGATGGCCTTTACCTGCAGGGCCTCGGCCTGTTCATCGCCCTTCTCGGCGCCATCCCCGGCTTCTCCTCCGACGCGGAGGACGGGACGTCGATCTACCTCTTCTCGCGCCCGACTCCGAGATGGGTCGTTGTGCTGGGGAAGTGGGCCGGTACGGTCGTCCCCCTGACGGTGCTGATGCTCCTTCCCGTCCTCGCGGCGTGGCCCTTCGCGCTCATGCAGCAGCAGCCGTACGAGACCCGTTACTCGCACCTCGTGCCGATCCCGGTGCCGAAGGGGATGGAGCACCAGCCCGGGGGATACCCCTCGGTCGGCCCCCACGGTGGCCAGGTCATCATCCTGCCCAACGGCACCCCCGCCGAGCAGGTCTTCGAAACCCACACCGAGAATCCCCGACTCCCCGCCCGCGGCCGCGATCTCTTCGCCGCCCTCGTCGGGGTCACCCTCGCCGCTCTCGAGTTCGGCACGTTCTTCTTCTGCATCGGCGTCTTTCTCAAATACCCCTACATCGTCGCCATCGTCTATACGGTGATCGTCGAGATCATCGTCGGTGCCACGGTCCAGATGCGCATCCACACGCTCTCCCGCCTCGTCCGCGCTACCGCCCACTACTGCCTCGGCGAAATCCCGCCCTTCCTCGCCAGTTTCCAGGAAATCGCGCCTTCCGGCCTCACCTGCACGATTTCCCTCATCGCCGTCCCCGCCGCCTGCCTGGGGCTTGCGTGCTGGGTGATTTCGCGAAGAGCCTTTATCGGGAAATCCGTGTAGCTGCCTCGCCGTCCGGCTGCTTCCCCCTGAAAAAACCGGCCGCGCCCTCCCGCGCCGCCAGCACGATCCCCGTCCCGACGATCAGGACATCGGAGAGCCGCTGGATCGCCGCGTAGGCCGCCGCTTCCGGCGCCCCGATCGCGATCAGCGAAAACGTCCAGACGACGCCGCTCTCGAAGACGCCGAGGCCGCCCGGCGTGACGTGGAACGCGAGCACGATCTGCGTCATGACGAAAATGAGCGCCAGTTCGGGGAAGGTCGTTGGGTGGCCGGTGAAATGGAAGAAGACGAGCGGCTTCAGCACGACCATCGCCAGCGGCCCGCCCGTGAAGAGCAGCGCCGCCGCAAACGCGCCCCGGTGGTCGCGGAACGTCTCCTGGATCTTTCCCTCCGTGTCCTCCGCCCACTTGCGGAACCGCTCGCCGCGCTTCCCCAGCACCCGCAGCAGCGTGGACGCCAGCGGCCACCGCGCCACGAAGGACGCGAAAACGACGACGAAGGCCACGAACAGGCCGGCCGCCACGCCCGCGGCCGTCCAGCGCAGCCCGCGGGGCAGGTCGAACCGCCACAGCATGGTCGCCGTGCAGACCAGGATCGCCACCAGGAACCCCGTGAACTCGGCGAACTTGTTCGCGATCACCGTCGCGGCCACCTCGCGAGAGGGCAGGTTGAAGCGCCGGCTCATGTGCCAGATGCGAAGCGGCTCGCCGCCGAGGTACATGGAAGGCGCGATGTAGGCGAGGGAGTTCCCCATGAGGAACGACGTGAGCGTGGCGCGGTAGGGCACTTTCCATCCACGGGAGCGGAGCAAGGCGTGCCAGCCGATCGACTGGAGCGCGAGGATGAGGAAGGACCACCCGGCGAATGCCGCGGCGCCCGCGAACCCGATCCGCTTGAGAACCGCGCCCGTCGCCGGCCAGTCGATCCGCGAGGTGAGGAATGCCAGCAGCGCGATCGCGAGCACGATTGAAAGAGCGGCGAAGATCCGTTTGCGGGCGGGCACGCGGTGACGCTAACACCCCGGGAACCGATCCCGCCAGAACGACCTCCCGCTACGGGCACAAAAAAAGCCGGGGACGATTTCTCGCCCCCGGCTCCTGGTTCTGCTTCCACTCACACTAGCTGATCAACGGCACGCCACCCTTCTTGGCCGGGGCCGCCGCCTTCTCCTCGCCGCCACCGCCGCCGGTCGCCTTGCGCTTCTTCTCTTCCGAGATCGCCGCAATCAGGGCGCCTGCCGCGACTGCCTTCAGCGGGTCCTTCGCATGACGCACGCCCTTGATCGGGATCGGGAGGCCGATCTCGCGCAGGACGCTCTTGAACCGCTCGACGAACCCGGGGGGCTTGGAAGTGCCGCCCGCGATGACGATCTCGACCGGCTCGTCGATGGTCGCATTCGCCGCCTTGAGCTGCTGGCCGATGTTCGTGATGACGTAACGGATCAGGTCCTCGTAGTAAATCTCGAGCGCGACCATGATCTGGTCGGTCGGGTCGATCCGGTCGAAGTTCAGGTACTTCTCCTTGTGGCTCTGCACCTTCGACACCGGCACGCTCCTCACCTTCGCCACCTGCCGGTCGATCCAGTCGCCCGAACGCCCGCAGCTGAACTCGAGCAGCTTCTTCGCGCGCCACGACGCCGCGAGGTTCACCATGCCTGCGCCCCAGGAGATCGCGATCCCCGTGAACGGAAGCACCTCGTTGTTGATCGTCACGGTCGGGTTTTCGCTGTACACAATGCACATCGCTTCGTTGATGCACTTCACGTCGTATCCCAGCTTCTTGAGGAACCGCTCGAGCACCATCCGGTGGAAGGTGACGTCGAACTCCGCGTCAATCGGGTTCGCGGGCATCGTTGCGCAGATGACCTCACCCGGGTAGTTCGGCTTGCCAACCACGGCCTCGAGGAGCACTTCCATCATGGAAATGGCCTCTTCCTCGCCCGGGTTCAACACGCCTTTCGCCATCGGGCGGCGGTAGTCCTTCTGGTTCCCGGTGACCATCGAGAACTTCAGGGCGTCTTCGCCGACGACGTAAATCTGGTCGCCCTTGATGATGTAAAAGGCGCCCGACTTGGTGAGCATGTCTTCCGCGAAGTCCTCGTTGGGCATCGAGAAGAACGCGTCCCGTTCCATCGTGAACACTTCCTTGCCGTCCTTGAGCTCCGCTCCCACGAGGAAGCAAGTTCCGATGTCGACTCCCTTAGCGCACATTCCCGGGCCCCTTTCTACCTGTAGGTAATCGATTTGCCAGGACGAGGCGGACTGGCCGCCGCGCACGGCCCCTCTAGTTGTCGGTTTAGTCGATGCCGCCGAGCAGGTCGGCCATGCCGCCCGCGTCGCCGGTGCCCTGCGTTTCCTTGCCGATCTTCTCGAAGTTCGCCTGCAGCTCGTTTTCCTTCGACTCGAGCAGCTTCAGGCGCGCCTTGATTTCCACCTCGGTGAGCCGAATCCGCTCCGCCGAGCCCCCGTCCATATTCCCGTCGCCCAGCGCCTGCCGCGGTCCCGCCGCCACCATGCCGCTCAGCAGGCCTTTGAACTCCTTGAGAAGCGTGTCGCGGAAGTCGTTGAACTGCGTCAGCACCGACTGCGAGCGCTGCCGCTCCTCGAGAACCGCCT
>JAIOPR010000289.1 GCA_021413805.1 Planctomycetota bacterium | reverse complement strand
GCCTTTCACGGCGTACTCGATCCGGAATTCCTGGCGGCTGTCCACGGCGATCGGGCCGGCGATTTCGATCGTGGCGAAGCGCGCGCCGTCCTTTTCCTCGACGCCGGCGAATTTGACGTCGAGCTCGGGGCTGTCGGCGGGTTCCTCGCGGGCGCCCTGGATGACGAGTTTCATGAGGGAAGCGGGCTTGATTTTCCAGGCGTCGCCGGGCGATTTCGGGGCGGCGGGCAGGAGGGCGCGCCAGGCTTCTGGCTCGCGCGCCGCGGCTTTCACGGCGTCGGGGGTGTCGTCGGGCGTCGCTTCGCGGCCGCGGATCTCGACGGTCCGGCCCTCCAGCGCCGTCGGCTGAGCATCGGCGCCCTCGCGGACTCGCGAGACCGGCCAGGAAACTTTCCAGGCTGCCGGGGCACCCTTTCCCGCTTCCACAATCGTCACCTCACGGCGCTCTTCGCGTTCGACGACGCTGTCCTGCGACTGCGTCGTGCCGTCCACGCCGTCTTCAACCTGTGTGACCTTCAGACGGAGTTTGAGGGAAGCGGTCGTGATGGCCGTCCAGACGTCGCCGTCCTCGAAGCGAGGGGAGAAGGATTCCTGGGCGAAGGCGGTGGCCGCGAGAAGGAGGGCAAGGAGGGGGGCGAAGCGCATGGGGGGAGTGTGACGGGAGGCGCGCCGTGGGTCAACAAGCCCGGGGGAGGCAAAAGGGAGCGCAAGCGAACGTCATCCCACAGAGATCGCAGAGGAAAACGGGAGAAAAAAAAGAGCACGACAGATTGAAAAAAGGAAAAAAGTCCGTTTTCTCAGCAGTCTCTCTTTTTTCTCCGCGTGCTCTGTGGGCCAGCCGTTTTCCCTGTCTACCTCACCTACGCCCCCAACCCCTCCAGCGTCTGCCGCGGATCCACGATCTCGCTCACTTGCAGCCCGAAATTCTCCCCGATCCGGACAGCCTTCCCGCTCGCGACGCGCCGCTCTCCCAGGTACAGGTCAAGCGCCGCCGCCACGCTCTTATCGAATTCGACGACCGTTCCCGGGCCGAGGGCCAGCACCTGGCCGAGGGTCATCGTTTTCTCGGCGAGCACCACGGCCAGCGGCACCCTGATTGCCAGCACCTCTTCAATCGCGCGTTTCATCGCCGTTCCTCCGCGCCGGTGATCTCGACGGCCCAGCGGTTGCGATACGTCGCGGGGCGGCCGGCGAACTTCGGTTTGCCTTCGATCAGCAGGGTCACGGTTCCGGCGCCCGGGCGCCCCGTCTCGATCAGGTCGCCCTTCTCGAGGTTGAGGAGTTCTCGCAGCGTCATCGTGGTTTCGGCGAGGACGGAAGAAATGCGGATGCTGGCCTGGGACAGCGGCCCGCGGACGGCGGGGGGCGCGGCCGTGGCCGAAGTTGCGGCGGGGTACCAGGAGTGCGCCTCGACGTCGGCGACGAGCGGCTCGATCGTGACGTACGGGAGGCACAGGTTCATGCGCCCGGCCGCTTCGCCGACGCGGACGGAGAAACTCGCGACGACTACGAGTTCGTTCGGGGGCATGGCCTGGATGAGAAGCGGATTGGACTCGCTGGAGACGGGGGCGAGCGTCAGTTTCCGGACGATGGCCCACATCGCCGTCAGGTCCTCCAGCGCCCGGCGCGTGATCGTCCCCGCCAGGGTCCACTCGATTGCGGTCAGCGGGCGCGCCATCACCGGCGGCGCGCCATGGCCTCCGCCCAGCAGGCGGTCCATCACGGGGAACATCATGTCCGGCCCGAACTCCACCATCATGCTGCCGGCCAGCGGCTGGCACGAGAACAGCGTGAAACACGTCGGGTTCGGGAGCCCCGCGACGAATTCCTGGTACGTCATCTGCGCCATCGCCTCCAGGCGCGCTTCCGTCACCGTCCGCAACATCCCGGAGAGCGACGCCCCGAACGACCGCGCGAAAACCTCGTGAAGATTGGCCAGCGCCCGGATCTGCTCCTTCGAAACCCGCTCCGGCCGCTTGAAATCGTAGGCGATCGTCGTGATCGTGTCGCTGCCCGGCGAAATCGCACCGCTCTCGACCGCCTTGAGAAGCGCTTCGACTTCTCCCGGGTTCAGGGACGGGTTCACTGTTTCGGTTTCCTCATGTCGATCACCCACTCGTCAGGGCCAAGCCGCTTGAACTGCGTCCGGACGACGCGCTCGACGAAGGCGGGATCGTCGGTCAGGGCTCGCTTTTCGCCTTCCATCGCCAGGTTCGCCGAAGTGCGCGCCGCGATGTCCGCGTCGAGCTCGGCGACCCTGGTATGGAGCCTGGAGTTCTTGGTCCACGCGGCCACGCTGGTCGTCGCCAGGAATCCCGAGAGGCCGAGCACCACGAGCGCCCAGAACCCCCACGAGCCCAGGTCGAGCAGCTTTTTCGCGTCGGTCGGTCGGATCGTCGCCATTCTCGCATTTCTCCGGACGTTGCGCGTCCCGCTTGTTCGGCTTACCTTCCTGAGGTCCGCCGCCCGCCCCACCCCCGAAACCGGGCGCGGGACGGGCGGCTATCTCCGTCTATCGGCCGGGAGGTGCCCTTGCCTTTTGCCCGTCACGGACTTCGCGAGATGTTTCTCGCCTTCCTCCTCTGCGCCGCCCTCGGCGCCGGCATCTGGTTCCTCTACCCGCCCGCCTCCCCCGCCCCGTTCCTGTTTTTCCTCTTCGTCATGTCGTTTTTCCGCGATTTCAACCGGACCGTGCCCCCCGACCCCGACGCCTTCGTTTCCCCCGCCGACGGCCGCGTCACCGAAATCACCGACGTCGAGGAATCCACGTACATCCACGGCCCCGCCGTCCGCATCGGCATCTTCCTCTCCGTCTTCAACTGCCACGTCAACCGCACCCCCTGGCCCGGCACCGTCGGCTACCTCCAGCACTCCCCCGGCCTCTTCCTCGACGCCCGCCACCCCGACTCCGGCCCCAAAAACGAGTCCAACGCGATCGGCCTCCACGACGACTCCAGAAATGTTAAAATGCTGGTGCGCCAGGTCGCCGGATTCCTCGCCCGCCGCATCATCTGCACCGCCAAACCCGGCGACAAACTGGCCAAGGGCGAACGCTTCGGCATGATCAAGTTCGGATCGCGCACCGAGCTCTACATCCCCAAAGACCGCGTGGGCTCAATCGCGATCAAGGTCGGCGACACCGTTTACGGCGCGAAAACCATCCTCGGGAGACTCAAATAAGTGAAGAGCCCGACCCGCCGATTCAAGGTCAAGCGCCTCAAGCACATCGGGCTCCTCCCGACGCTTGTCACGCTCGGCAACATCGTCTGCGGGTTCGCCGCCGTCGTCTTCGCTTCCCGCAGCATGGTCGAGGGCGCCCTCAAGCACGCCGCCGATGCCAGCCACTACTTCGAACTCGGCGCCTGGATGGTCATCATCGCCATGGTCTTCGACGCCCTCGATGGCCGCGTTGCGCGGATGACGGGAAGCGCTTCGAAGTTCGGCGCCGAGCTGGACTCGCTCTGCGACGCCGTCTCGTTCGGGCTGGCGCCGGCGTTCCTGGCGTACGTGACGATCGACGCGTTCCCGGGGATCGTGCCCCGCAAGGTGGCGATTGCGATCTGCGCGGTTTACGCGGCGTGCGCCGTGCTGCGGCTCGCGCGGTTCAACGTGGAAACGACGCTCGACGAAGAAGCGCACATGTCGTTCCGGGGGTTGCCGTCGCCCGCGGCCGCCGGGGTTGTCGTCTCGCTCGTTCTGCTTCGAACCCATCTCGCCGACACGCGCCTCGCGGACGCCGTGGTGATCCTGCTGCCGTTCGCGGTGCTGGGAAGCGGGATCGCGATGATCAGCAACCTGCGCTACACGCACCTCGTGAACAAACTCCTCCGCGGCCACCACCGGTTTGCCCGGATGGCCGAAGTCGTGCTCGTGGCGCTGATGGCGGCAATCGACCCGGAAGTCACGATCACGCTAGGGTTCTGCGGCTACGCCCTGTCGGGGCCGGTGATGTGGTTCTTCCGCAAGCCGCAGCCCGTGATCGCCCCCGGCGGAACGCCGACGCCCGAGAAGAAACCTTCGCGGGCACCGGGGGAAGACTAGTGTCGGTCGCGGCGATCGGCCTCGGCTCCAACCTCGGCCGCCGCCGCGCAAATCTCAACGCCGCGATCCGCGCCCTCGCCCGCCTTCCCGGCACCCGGCTCGCTGCCCTTTCGCGATTCATTGAGACCGAACCCGTCGGCCCGCCGCAGCCGCGCTTCCTCAACGCCGCCGTCCTGCTCGAGACGACGCTCTCGCCGGAGGAACTCCTCGGCGCCCTGCTCGGCATCGAGGCGGCGCTCGGCCGGATCCGCGACGTCCCCAGGGGCCCGCGCTGCATCGACCTCGACCTCCTCACCCACGGGACCTCGAAACGCCGGTCCGCCCACCTCATTCTTCCCCACCCCGAACTCCACCGCCGCGCCTTCGTCCTCGAGCCGCTGGCCGAGATCGCCCCCGGGCTCCGCATCCCGGGCCGCGGCCGGGTTCTCGATTTGCTTGCCAAAATCCGCCGCTAGAGCGTTCATTTATCGCACAGGGTCGGGGAAAGGGAGCCTCACCGCATGCCCAAGGTCGTCCACACCATCGCCGAGCTGCACAAGATCCTCCAGCCCCTCTGGCGCAAGGGCGAGCCCGTCGGCTTCGTCCCCACCATGGGAGCCCTTCATGCGGGCCACATCTCCCTCATGAAACTCTCCAAGGCCGCCGGCAACGTCCTCACCGTCGTCTCCGTCTTCGTCAACCCGCTTCAGTTCGCCCCCGGCGAGGACTACGACGAATACCCGCGCGACCTGGGCGGCGACGTCAAGGTGGCGCGTGAAGCGGTTGTCGACGTGGTGTTCGCGCCGAGCGTCGCCGAGATGTACCCGCGCGGTTTCGTGACGTGGGCGGACCAGGACAAGCTGACGGAGAAGATGTGCGGCGAGCACCGCCCCGGGCATTTCCGCGGCGTGCTGACGGTCGTGCTGAAACTGCTGAACATCGTGCGGCCGACGCACGCCTATTTCGGCCAGAAGGACTACCAGCAGTCCGTGGTGATCCAGCGGATGGTCACGGACCTGAACCTGGAAGCGAAAATCCACGTGTGCCCGATCGTGCGCGAGGCGGACGGCCTGGCGATGTCGAGCCGGAACGCGTACCTGGGCCCCAAGCACCGGATCGAGGCGCTCGTCCTTCACCAGGCCCTCGTGCGCGCCCAGGAGCTGGTGGCCGGGGGCGAGAAGAACGTGAAGAAGCTGCACGCGGAGATCAAGCGGATCATCGGGACGGCGAAGAGCGCGAAGATCGACTACATCGCGATCGTCCACCCGGACACGCTCGAGGACGTGAACGATGTGTCGGGAAAGACGGTCTTCGCAGTGGCCGCGCGGTTCGGGAAGACGCGACTGATTGATAATGTGATCGTGGAGTAACGGCAAAACGTACGAATTTTCAATTTTCAATTTCCAATTATCAAATTCCAATTCTGCGCGAAACGACTAGCCTTCGCGCATGCTCCTGACCGGCGATTCGCGCGGCGTCACGGTTCGCGCCACCTCCAAGCTCAATCTCTTCCTTGAAATCACGGGGAAGCGCGCCGACGGGTACCACGAACTGGAATCGGTGTTTCACGAAATCGACCTCGGCGACAACTTGACGTTTGAACCGGCTCCGGCGCTCTCGCTCGAAGTGCGCGGCGACGGCGCGCCGGCCGGCGAGGACAACATCGTGATGAAGGCGGCGCGGCTCGTTGCCTCCGAAATTAAAACATCGGCGGGTGCACGGATCATCCTCGAAAAGCGCGTCCCTTCCGGCGCCGGGCTCGGCGGCGGTTCCGCCGACGCCGCCGCGACCCTCCTCGCCCTCGACCGCCTCTGGAACCTTTCGCTCCCGCTCCCCTCACTCCACGCCCTCGCCGCCCGCCTCGGCTCCGACGTGAATTTCTTCCTCGAGGGCCGCACCGCCCTCTGCACCGGCCGCGGCGAAATCGTCGCTCCCCTCCCTCCCCACCCGCCGCTTCACTTCCTGCTCCTCGCCCCCCCTTTCCCCACCCTCACCGCCGACGTCTACCGCCTCTTCACATTCGACTTGAAGGCCCCGCGCCGCGTTCCTACACTCCTCCTCAGTCGGCTCCCCGCCGGGGAACCGACTGCCCTTGAGGGAGGGCTCTTCAATCGCCTCGAACCTGCTGCGTTGGCCGCAGAACCGCGCCTGGTGCGCGTTCTCGCTGCCGCCCAGCGGATCGGGCCTTCCGGTGCCAGGGTGACCGGGAGCGGATCGACGGTCTACATGCCCGTTTCATCCCGCACGGCCGCGGAGAAGCTCGCGACGGACCCGGAGCTGTCCTCCCTTGGCCGCCTGATCCCGGCGTCGAGCGCGCGATGACGCGTTGATCGGGGAATTGTGGGCAGGGAGAGACACCATGCAGATCACCGAAGTCCGCATCAAGCTCGTCAGCCGGCCCAATGACAAGCTGCGCGCGTTCTGCTCGATCACGCTTCAGGCCGCCGTCGTCGTCCGCGACATCAAGATCATCGACGGCACGCGCGGGCCGTTCGTGGCGATGCCGTCGCGAAAGCTCACGGACCGGTGCCCGAAATGCGGCGGCAAGAACCACCTGCGCGCCAGTTTCTGCAACGACTGCGGCGGGCGGCTGCCGGCGAAGCGGAAGATCGTGATCGAGGACGGGAGACAGAAACTGTACGCCGACGTGGCGCACCCAATCCACGCCGCGGGGCGCGAAGCTTTGGCCGGTGCGATCCTGAAGGCGTTCGCGGAAGAGATTGAGAAGTCGAAACTGCCGGGCTACAAGCCGGTCGAGCTGTTTGGGGACGACGAAGCGTTTGAAGACGATGAATACGCGGCGACGAAGACCGAGTCGCAGCCGCCGAAGGTGAACACGACCGTTTAGCCCCGCCGTTTCCCTTAACCTTAACCATTCCCTTTTCGCTAACCCTCACTCGTGTCCCGCAAGTTCAAACGGCGAACGACAGGTTAAGGCTAAGGGTAAGGTTACGGTTAAGGGCGGGCGCCGCGCGGCGCCGGACGACGCTCACTGCAGCGGCAGGAAATGGTTGAACTCGTCCTCTCCCCCACCGTTGTGATGAGCAGGCTGGAACAAGATTACTCGACTCACCCAGTGACACTCGCTCACGCTTCGCGGAGGACCTCATGCGTTTCCTGCTTGCCGGACTGATCCTGTTTGGAACCCAGGTGCAGGTTGACGCCCAATACGTGGACACCCTTCGGCTTCTGAAAGGCCGGGATATCAAGGGCGAAGTCCTGAAGGCAACCTGCCACCAGATTTCCGTGAACATCGTCGATGTGACCGCTGCGTATCCGGTCGACCAGGTCGCGGGCATCGACTGGGATCCGACATCGATTCCCGCGTCCATGGCCGCCGGGCGCAAGCAACTCGCCGCGGGACAGTTCGCTGAAGCGGCCGAAAGTTTTGGGGCGGCCGCGAAGGCGAAAGGAACACGGGGCGTGCTGGCGCAAGAGTGCGAGTTCATGGCGGCGGAATGCTGTCGGCGCGCTCTTCAGTTCGCCGCGGGAGCAGAGGCGTACCGCAGTCTTTTCGCCGCCAGGGCCGACACCTTTTACTTCCGCGAATCCATCGCGGGCCTGGTGTCATGCCTGACCTCGGAAAATCCCCCGCTGTGGGAAGAAGCGCACCAGGCGATAGCCAAATGGAGTGCCCAGGCGAAGGAACTCAGCCTCGGCGACGAGATCCTCGGTGACCTGAAACTCGAGGACGCGCGAATCTTCGAACGTGAGGGCCAGCCGCTGAAAGCGCTTGCGCTTTACTCGGGACTGACGACCCATCGGACCCTACGGATTTCCTGGAAGGCGCAGACCGGGATTGGCATGTGCGAACTGGCCCAGGGACAAACGGAAAAGGCGGAGGCCACCCTTCGCAAGGTCGTGGACGGCGCGACGGCGAGCCAAGTGGCAGCGCTTCGCCGCGCGTGGAACGGCCTTGGCGAATGCAGGCTCAAGAAGAACGCGAAGTCCGCGGATGACCTGAAGGAGGCTCTCATCTGCTTTCTCCGTACCGTGACACTGTATGTCCCGGCTCAGGGGGAGCAGGACGAGGACCACAAGGTCGCCCTGCTTTTCGCTGCCCGCTGTTTCCGTTCCCTCTCTGAAATGGAACAGGGGGATCTGGCCCGCGCCCAGTACAGGCATGAATTCGAGAAACTCAAGGAGCGCTTCAAAGAGTCCTACGGTGAGGCCACGCCGGATTGGGAGAAGAAGATCGTGGAGCCGCTCTAACCGATCCCTCTCCCCAAGTCGCTCGGGGGTATGATTTAATCTCGGGCGATGTCCCTTCTCCGAAAGCTGCCACAAGTGAACGCGATCCTTGAATCCAAGGAAGCGGCGGCGCTGGCGACGGCGCATGGGCGCGAACTGGTGACGGAGGCCGTTCGCGGCGTGATCGACGGGCTGCGTGAGAAAATCAAAGCAGGCGAGAACGGGATGACAGAGGATTCGGTCTCGGCGCCGGCCATACTTTCGCGCGCCGCGGCGGTGCTGGCGGGATCTTCGAAACCCGGGTTGCGCCGCGTGATCAACGCGACCGGGATCATCCTGCACACGGGGCTGGGGCGCGCGGTGATGCCGAAGGCGGCGCTGGAAGCGCTGGTCGCGGAGAACCGCGGGTACAACCTGCTCGAAGTGGACCTGGAGACGGCGGAGCGGGCGCACCGCGAGAGGCACGTCGCGAAGCTGGTGGAGCGCCTCACCGGCGCGCCGGCCGCGACGGTCGTGAACAACAACGCGGCCGCGACGATGCTCGCGTTGGCGGCGCTGGCCGCCGGCAAGGAAGTCATCGTTTCGCGCGGCCAGTTGGTCGAGATCGGCGGCGCGTTCCGCGTGCCGGATGTGATGAAGATGTCCGGCTGTAAAATGGTCGAGGTCGGCACCACGAACAAGACGCGCATCGCGGACTACGAGAAGGCCATCACCCCGGAAACCGCGCTTCTCCTGCGCGTGCACCGTTCGAATTTCGCGGTGGTGGGGTTTGTCGAGGAACCGTCGCTGGAAGAGCTTGTCGAGCTGGCGAAAAAGCACGGCATCCGCGTGATGGACGACATCGGGAGTGGCGCGCTGCTCGACGTCGCGCGCTACGGGATCGCCCCTGAACCCATGATCGCCGCTTCCATTGCGCAAGGCGCGGACATCGCGTGCATCTCGGGGGACAAGCTGCTGGGCGGGCCGCAAGCGGGGTTGATCGCGGGCAAGGCCGACCCGGTGGCGCTCTGCCGCCGCCACCCGCTTTTCCGCGCGGTGCGTCCCGACAAGCTGCAACTCGTGGCGCTGGAAGCGACGCTTCGGCTGTACCTGAACCCGGACACGGTCGAGGAGAACATCCCGACGCTGCGAATGATGAAAGCCGGCGTCCAGGAACTGGAGAAGCGCGCGACGGTGATGGCGCGGGCTCTCGTGAAGGCGAAGATCGACGCGGAAGTCTGGGACGAGGAGTCGCAGATCGGCGGGGGATCGACTCCCGGCCAGAACCTCAAGACGAAGGTCGTCGCGGTGGACCCGGGCTCGGTCGGTGCCGACACGCTCATCGTCAGGCTGCGCCGCGGCGAGCCGCCGGTGTTTGCGCGGGTGCAGAAGGGCCGCGTGCTGCTCGACCCGCGGACGATGCAGGACGGGGAGGACGAAGAGGCAGTGGCGGCGCTTCGGGCGATTCTTGCAAAGCAGGAATGACGGGGCAGCCCCGGGCGTTTTAATGCTATCCCCTGCCACTCCCCGGAGAGACCCATGAAGATCCCGTTCCTGAACTGCGCGTTGGTTGTGGCTCTCGCTTTCGGGCTCGCGGCCTCCGCGGACGACAAGGCCTCGCGCGTCGTGAAGCTCCCCGTGACCGGCGTCCTCGCCGGCTGCTGCGACACGGCTGTCGAGGATGCGATCAGGCCGATTCCGGGCGTGGCGAGCATCGCCTGGGAATCGAAAGGCGACGCCAAGTGGGCGATCCTGACGCTGAAGAAAGACGCGGTCCTCGAACTTTCGAAAGTGAAAGAAGCCCTCGCGGCGGCGACGAAGGACATGGGCGCGAGCATGGGCACCGAGTACAAACTGAACGAGAAGGTGCTTCCTGTGGACGCGTCGGTCGTCTTCCGCACCGCCGCCATCCCCGCCGAAGACAAGGCGCGGCTGGACAAGGCGCTTGCGGAACTGAAGGGATTTGATTCTGCCGCGGTCGAAACGCGCAAGGACGGGCTCGCCGACCTGACGCTGAAATTCAAGGACAAGGAGTCGGCGATGCTCGAACAGGTGGTGAAGATCCTGAAGGACGCGAAAGTCGAATTGAAGGACGTGATTTTCCTGGGCGCGAAATAGAGCGCCGCACGTCCTCGTGCAGGTCTGGCCGCGCCGCGGCGGGAAGGACGCGCCGCCACTGTTCTCGCGCGGCACAGGCTTTGCGATCATGGAACGGGATCACCCGTCCATTGAGACCACTTCCATGCTCGCGCTCTACCAACCCCACAACGTGCTGTGGTTCCTGCCGGTCACCCTCGTGGGGCTGGTGCTGTTCGCGATCTCGACCGTGCGCAGCAAGAGCCAGGGGCGCCGTTCGCCCGGGCCGTTCCAGTTCTTCACCTGGGGCATGGGCGCCGCGGGGATCGTCGGCATGATGGCGCTCAAGGGCTGGGACAACTCGCACCTCCGGAACGAGCTGCGCGCCGTGATTCCTGCGGAGGTGTCGCACGTCACGCTGGCTCGCGGGGCAACGACGCACCCGATCGACGACCCTGCGGCGGGGGCCCGTGTCATCGCGCTTCTGCGAGACCTCAAGAACATCTCCGCCCACCACAGCCACCCGCTCGACCCCGTGACCGTCGCGTTCGAGTTCCGCGGCGAGCCGTACCTGTACCGGGTCGGCCGCGACTCGGACGTGCCGGGCGAATTCTGGGTCATCCGGCTTCCCTCGGGCTCCACGCTCTTCGACGAAACTGAAATCGGACGCCTGCAGACATCGGAGTGGGCGCCGCTCGTGGACGAATTGCTCAAGGAGAAGCGGTAATGTTCCTGCACGCCGTCCACCCGCTGTTCTGGATCAGCCTCGTGGTCATCGCCGCGGGTGCCGCCGCATTTCGCGAGAAGAAGCCGGGGGCGCGGCCCGCGGCCTGGTTCTTCGTGCTCGCCGGAGTTTTTCTTTTCGTGCTCACCGGCTGGCCGCTCGTCTTCGGCCCTTCCGCCGCGGTCGCCGCGATCCGCAACGCCGACGCCGACCGGATCGTCGCGTTCGAGATCGGGCCGGTGCTCGGTCAGCCCGCCTACGGTGACCTGGTTCAGCAGACCGTCCGCGTCACGGACCGCGCAAAGATCCGCCGGCTCGTCGAGCTCCTCAGCGCTTCGAATCACGCCGCCCCCAACCATCCCAAGGGTGGATGGGACACGCTTTTGAGCCTCGACGACGGGAAGGAGAAGCACCAGGCGATCATCCGCTCGACGAGCGACGGGCTCCTCATCCAGATCGGCGGCGGTGGCGTGGGGCGCGATTTCCGGAATCAGGAATTGAAGGAGTTTCTCGAGGAAGTGGCCGGGGTGAAAAAGTAACGGCGAGTCGTGGTGGCCTCCCCTGCCCCCCAATTGGTGGCATTTTTGCGAAAGGGGCGATTGACTACCGTCTTCAGGGTCAATCGGGCTCGCCTCCATTTCGAGGGAACGCCATGCCGCACCTGGACACCGGGAACACGGGTTTCATGCTCCTGTGCTGCAGCCTCGTCATGCTGATGACGCCGGGGCTGGCGTTTTTCTACGGCGGGCTGGTCAGCCGGAAGAACGTCCTCACCATCATGATGCAGAGCTTCGTGTCCATGGGCTGGACCACCGTGATCTGGTACATCTGCGGGTTCTCGATGTGCTTCAGTGGCGACAAAGCCCACGGCACCGACATCGCCGGGATCATCGGGAATTTCGACTGGATCTTCCTGAAGGGCATGACGCTCTCGACGCCCTCGCCCAACGAAACGATCCCGATGATCGTCTTCTGCGCCTACCAGATGATGTTCGCGATCATCACGCCCGCCCTGATCACCGGCGCCTTCGCCAACCGCGTCACGTTCAAGGCGTACCTGCTCTTCCTCACCGGCTGGCTCCTCTTCGTCTACTTCCCCTTCGTCCACATGATCTGGGGCGGCGGGATCATGGCGCAGTGGGGTGTGAAGGACTTCGCCGGCGGGATCGTCGTGCACAACATCGCCGGGATCGCGGCGCTGGCGTCGGTGCTGTATGTCGGGAAGCGAAGCATCGCGGACAAGGGGCTTCACAGCATCCCGCTGGTCGCGCTCGGCACGGGGATGCTGTGGTTCGGGTGGTACGGGTTCAACGCGGGAAGCGAATTCCGTGTGGATTCGATCACGGCGATCGCGTTCCTGAACACGGACATTTCGGGGTCGTTTGCGGCGATCACGTGGCTGGCGATCGACTGGTACACAACGAAGAAGCCGAAATTCCTGGGGCTGCTCACGGGCGCCGTCGCCGGGTTGGCGACGATCACGCCGGCCGCCGGGTACGTTTCGCCGGGGACGGCCGCGCTCATCGGGATCATCTCGGGCGTCGTCTGCTTCTACGCGGTCGCCCTCAAGAACAAGCTCGGCTGGGACGATGCCCTCGACGTCTGGGGCGTCCACGGCGTCGGTGGCTTCATCGGCATCATCCTCCTCGGCATCTTCGCCTCGACCGCCTGGAACCCCGCCGAGACCGGCGGCGTGGACGGCCTCCTCCGCGGCAATTTCCATTTCTTCCTCGTCCAGTGCGGCGCGGTCATCTTCTCCACCGTCTGGGCCTTCGCCTTCACC
>JAIOPR010000288.1 GCA_021413805.1 Planctomycetota bacterium | reverse complement strand
ACCGTGTAGGTGACGACGTTCTGGACGGTCGTGGGCTGGAGGCGGATCTGCGTGACTTTCGCCTTGAAGCGGCGTTCGCGGTAGGCGTCGACGGTGAAAGTGGCGTCCTGGTCCACGAAGATGCGGCCGATGTCCGCTTCGGCGACACTCGCCTGCACCTGGATTTTCTTGAGGCTTTCGGCGATGAGGAACAGGACGGGGGCGGAGAAGGAAGCGGCGACGGTCTGGCCGACGTCCACGCTGCGCGAGATGACGATGCCGTCGATGGGCGAATTGATCGTGGTGTATTGCAGGTTGACCTGGGAAACCCGGAGGGTGGCCTTCCCCTGTTCGACGACCGCCTTGGCAACTTTCATCTGGGCGATGAGCCCGTTGCGCGTCGCGACGGCCGCGTCGAGGTCGCTGGCCGGGATCAGGTTCTGCTTCGAAAGCTCCTGGGCGCGCTTGAGGTCGGCCTCGGCCCGCGTCAGCCCGGCCTGGACGCGCTCGATGTCCGCCTCGGCGCGCGAGAGGTTCGCCTGGTCCTGGTCAACGCGCGCCTGGAACGGCGCGGGGTCGAGCTGAGCGAGGATCGTCTTCGTCGTCACCGACGAATTCCAGTCCGCGCCGAGCGTCTGGATCGTCCCGCTCACCTGCGTCCCCACCTGCACCTGGTTCACCGGCTGGATCGTCCCCGTCGCCGTCACCGCGACCAGCAGGTCGCCCTTCTCGATCTTCGCCATCCGGTACGTGGGCGCCGCCGTCGCGCTCCGCTTCCACCAGTACCACCCCCCGGCGCCGGCCGCGCCGAGCAGAAGGACGATGACGATGAGGCGTTTCATGCGCACCAGAGTGCCACAGACGGCGGGGCTTGTGAACCACCGACCTTCCGAAGGACCCTTCAGATAAACAGCGTCACCCGGGACCGCAGCGCGTCGCCGAGGAAAGCGCCGACGCCGCCCGCGTCCATGCCCTCGAACAACTCCGCGTCGCGGATGCCCATCACGTCGCGGGACATGGTGCAGGCGATCATGCGAATGCCGAGTTCTTTGCCGAGGGCCATCAGGTCCTCGAGCGAAGCGACATTGTTGTTCTTCATCATGCCGCGCAGCATTTTCGCGCCGATGCCGAAGTAATTCATCTGGGAGACGGGAAGCTTGCGGGAACTGCCGGGCGCCATGAAGGCCATCATCTTCTCGGTGAGGCGCTTCCCCGAGTAGAGCGTCCTGCGGCGCACGGAGTTGATGCCCCAGAACGTGAAGAACATCGAGACCTGCTGCCCCATGGCGGCGGCGCCGGTGGCGATGACGAACGCGGCGAGGACGCGGTCGAGTTCGCCGGAGAAGACCACGAGCGTCACGCGGTCCTCGGGGACGCGCGATTCGAGGTCGGCGACTTTCTTCTCGAGCGCCGCGATTTTTTCCTCGAGGGCGGGGTCGCTCACGCTTTCTTCTCCAGGAAGTGCACGTAGATGTCCTTGCCGTTCTCCTGCTCCGTGACCTGTGAAACGAGCGCGAGCTGTTTGGAAGTGCTGGCCCAGCCCTGGAAGTCCTTGATCGACCCGCGGTCGGTCGCGACGACTTTCAGGATTTGCCCTGGCGTGAGTTTCCCGAGCTCTTGCCGGGCTTTCAGGATCGGCATCGGGCAGGCCATCCCCCGGGCGTCGAGCGTCGCGTCGGCCTTCGGTGCGTCCATGTCCACCTCCCTATTTTGCGCAGCGCGATTCCAGCGCGCAGACATTCTTCCCGAGCTCCAGCTCACCCGCACGGTCCTCATCCGGCTCGATCAACCCGAGATTCGCCCGCTTGATCTCGACATACTGCGGCGGGAACTCCGGCAGGCTCGCCAGGATGTACGCGAGGAATTCCTTCCCGCTCCCCGCGGCCTTCCTCAATCCCTCGTTCGAGCGCTTGAGGCCCCCCAGGCGCCCCCCGAAGACACCGTCCGCCCCCGCTTCCCCCGGGCTCGCCGCATGCCCGGGAAGGACGAGCGTGTCGTCCGGAAGCGCCATGAGACGCCGGAGGGAGTCGTGATGAAGCGGCGTCCAGGCTTCGGCGTGGCCGCCGAGATCGGGGCGGGCGATTGAGCCGACGAACAGGCTGTCGCCGCTGAAGAGGTATTTTCCGTCGAGGAGGAACGCGGTGTTCCCGAGGGTGTGACCGGGGATGTGCAGGACTTCGAGGCGCGAGGTGCCGACGTTGAAAATCTGGCGGTCCCGAAGCGGCTCGTAGGAAATCGTGGCGGGGAGGACGTCAATCGGGTGAATGGCGTCGTAAGGGTGGAGGTGGTAGGTAGCGCCGACGGCCTTCGCCAGCGCCGGTCCTCCGCTCAGGTGGTCGGCGTGGGCGTGGGTGTCGAGGACGGATCGGATCAGCAGCCCGTATCTGCGCGCAAACGAAACATACCAATCTGTGTGCCGCAGGGGGTCAATCACGAGGGCATCCCCGTGGCACGCGACGAGGTAGCTCAGGCAGCCACGCGCAGGCCGTGCCACCTGCCAGACCTTGAGGGCGGGCGAGTTGACCAGCGCGAGAGACGTGTAAAGGCTGCCCCACGCCTGCGTTCCCCCGGCGACGTTCACGGCAGGAAATCCTGCGGCTCGCAGACCTTCGGCCACAATCGCCGAGGTTCCGCCCCTGGCGCACACGGTCACGATCGGCTTGCCACGCGGCAGCTTGTCCGCGAGGTCGCGCCCGGCGTAGATCTTCACCGCTTCCACGAGATCGTCCGCGCCGCCAGCCTCGAGAATTTCGAAATACGGGATGTTCAGCGTAGGCGGAGCGGTCCGCCCTTCGACCCGGCCCGCGGCGAATTCTTCGCGGTTGCGGACATCGAGGACGAAGAGGTCTTCGCCGGCGTCGAGATGGTTTTTAAGCGCGGCAACGGTCCATTCGAACGGGTCCGGGGCAGTCATGGGCTCATCGTATGCGGGCCATTTCGAGGCGTAAACTACCGGGGCCGCTTTTCGGGAATCGGGTCGAGGGTCACGGTCCCGTCGGCGCGATAGACGCCGACCGACCAGTTGCGGACGGAGGGGTTCGGCGAATCGGGAGCGTCGAGCCAGGTGGAGTTGTTCCCGCGTTCCGGGGAGTACCTGTCGGTGCCGCCGACGTCGAGGAAAAGCCCGAGCGAGGAAGCGTCGGCGAAATAGGTCGAGCCGCCGGTGCGGTCGCGGAATTTCTCGTCGAAGACGGCCATCCCGGGGCGATTGGTGGCGGCCATCGTGTAGGAATCGTCGCCGCCGAGGTCGAGGAGCATGGCGACGGAGCGGTTAATCGACGTCCCGGGGCCGCTCGCCGACTCGTAGACGTCATTGCCGGCGGCATCGACGAAGATCGCCACCGTGAAGTCGTGCGCGAACCCGATGGCATTCACGGCCGCGTCCGTCGCGATGTGCTTGTCGTCCCCCGCTTCGTCCACGAACGCGCCGATGCAGAAGTGCGCCCCGGTCGCTTCCGACCAGACCCCGCCGCGGTATTCGTCGTTCCCTCCGCCGTCCCAGAGCACACCGGTCCCGAACCAGTAGCCGGTCCCCATGCACCAGTTCCCCGCGGTGTACGTGTCGTTCCCTGAAGCGTCGAGGAGCGCGCCGAGCCCGCCGGCCCACGAGTGGCCGTCGGCGCCGTCGCCGCGCCGGCCCATGCCGCATCCCTGCGCTTCCGAGACGGAGACCTTGAGCTCGCTGTGATACGAAGCGCGCTCCGTGACGGCGGGGTCGCGGACGGCGAGGTACGCGTCGTTCCCGGCGCGGTCCGCGAGGACCCCGACGCCGCCGACGGCGCCGTAGCCCTGCCCGTGGCACCAGAGCGTGTAGGTGTCATCCCCTTCGACTTCGAGCAGCTCCCCGACACCGAGGATCGCGGCGCCCTGACCCTGGTATTTCACGAAATACGAGTCCTTGCCAGAGAGGTCGGCGAGCACGCCCATCCCGAGCTGGCCGAATCCCTGGGAGCACTCCCCCGAGCGGTAGGTGTCGTTCCCGGCCGCGTCCACGAGCACGCCGATCCCGCACAGCCCGGCTCCCTGCGCCGGCCCTTCGGCCTCGTAGGTGTCGTCCCCCGCCAGGTCGAGCGCGAGGGCGATTTGACGCAGTGCGTCATTGGCGCCCGCCGGGCCGCGCCAGGTGTCCTTGCCGCCCAGGTCCACGAGGACGAAGGACTCGGAAGCGTCGATGACGTCGTCGCCGCTTCCCCGCACCCGGACCCAGCCGTAGGGCGTCTTCCAGTCGAAAGCAAACGCGCCGGCGGCGGGGAGTTTCGCGAGCGCGAGGCGGGCTTCGTCGAGCGCCTCAACCGATTTCAGCCCCGCGTACCACATCGACGGCTCATCCCAGGCGCGGGCGACGTCGTCCACCGCCGGCTCGTAATCGAGCGCGTCGGTGTTTTCCACGCCGAGGTCCAGCCGGGCGCAGACCGCTGCGCGTTTTTCGAGCGGGACGTTTCGAAGCGCGAGGGCAGCCCAATGGTGCGCGTCGAGGGCGTTCAGCACGAGCCGCCCGAGAATCGGTCGCGCCGCGGCCGGGATCGCCGCCGCGGCGGCCTCCAGGTCCTTGCGGTACGCGGGGTACGGCGACTCCTGTCCGAACGTCACCATCTTCACCGGCCGCCCCGCGTCCTCCTGGACGGCCAGAAGCGCTTCCACGATGTCCGTGTCCTTCGCCGTCAGGTTTGCGGAATAGCCTCGAAAGCTCCCGATCTTGCGCTCCACGCCCAGCGCGAACGCGGCCTTGTAGAGCGAGCCGTCGGATTTCTCGGCGGGCTTGGCGAGCGCTTCCGGGTCGAGCAGCGTCCGCTCCGAATTCCCGAGCGTCCGCGCCACGTTCACGATCGAAAGGGGCTCGGCGAGGCAGTCGTCACAATGGCGCAGCTTGTAAGGGATGTCTTCGGGGAAGCGGTTCCAGTAGCCGCGGGGGCGCCAGCCGAGGTCTTTGCGCTCGATGCCGGCCTTCGCGAGGGCGTCGTCCAGCGCGTCGGCGCCGGCGATGGAGACGAGGAGGAGGGCGAGGATGAAAGGGCGCATCGGGGGCTCCGTTCGTGAAGTGATGCGGCCACGATAACCGTCCGGGCGCCGGGGGCCACCTTGGCGTGGATGGCCGGTAGTACAGGGTGGCCGAGAGGGAAACGGCAAAGACAAAAAGGAGAACCCTCAAGCGAACGACAAACTGCAAACGACAAGTCGGGTAGTTCGTCGAATGGCTTGCCGTGTGGCGCTATCCGTAAGTTTTTTCTCCGTTTTGCCTTTGGCGTTTGGTTTTGCGTTTCGCGGTTTTGAGTTTGCCTTTTCGAGGCCATTCCTCGAGTCAAGTCCCCCCTCCGCAACGAGTGCAATTCCTGCCGTGCACCCGCCTATTTGCCGCCCCTTCGCCGAAACTGCGGCCGGTTCGCGTCGAAATCGGGCGGCGGGATCGCGACGGCGAGCGGGACCTCGCGGCGCACGGCCTGCATCCGCCACACCGCGAGCCCTTTGTGGTGTGCCTGGATTTCGCGCCGCGTCCGGCCGAGCGGCGCGTCGGGCCACGGTCCCCGGATGAGTTCCGGCTCGAAGAACTTCTGCACCGCCGCCAGCAGATATTTCCAGTAGGACTTGTTGTCCGTCTGGAGCACCAGCAGCCCTCCCGGGCGCAGAACCGTCCACGTCCGCTCCAGGAATTCCGGCGTCAGCAGGCGCTTCCCTGCCTCGCCCGGCTCGTAGTACGGCTGCGGGTGGTAGATGTGGACTTCGTCGAGCGCATCGGGGGCGAAGCGCTCATACATCCACGTCACGGCGTCGCCGACGACGAAGCGGACATTCCTGAGCGCCCGCCGGTTGGCGCGCTGGGCCCCGTAGTCGATGGCGACCTGCACGACGTCGATCCCGACGTGGTCGCGGTCCGGCCTGGCGACCGCGGACCCGATCAGGTAGCGCCCATTGCCGCACCCGAGGTCCACGACCCGCGGCGCCTCGCGCCCGAAAATACCTTTCCAGTCGAACGGAGTTCCCGGGTCGCGGAATCCCGTTTTCGTCCATTGTTCGCGGGGCACCGTGCGCCCCGGGAAAGGGACGCCGAACTCGCCGTCGTTGTCGCGCGAAGGGTTCAACGGCCGCGCATCCTCAGCTTTTTTTCGCGAACACGCCAGCGACCGCTTCGGCGATTTCGCGCCAGTGCCGCGTCCGCGCATCGAGCGGCTGCTCGATCTGGATGCCGCCGGCGCCGTCGGCCGTGAGGCGGTTCACGACATTTTTCGGGCTGCCGCCGGAAAACTGGAGGCCTTCCGTGCCGAGCGCGGCCGTCATCCCGGAACCGCGAAGAGCTTTTTCGATGGCGACTCGGATTTCTTCGCGAAGAGCCCGCGGGGCGCCGCCGCCGACGAGGATGCGGGGGATCGAGTAACCGTGGAAGGCGACGGCGTACCGGAACCCGCGCTTCGAAATCGACGCCAGCCCGGGGAACGACGCGTCGCTGATGTCCGTCGAGGTGATGTGCCAGCGCTTCAGCGCCCCGCCGCCCATGCTCCACCCCTTGCAACGCCACGCGGTGCACCGGCCGGGGAGGGCCTTGAGCATGTGTTCGGCCTGTTCGGAGGTGAAGCGCTCGATGAGGCCGCCGTGGGGGGCAAGCGCGGCGAGGAAAGTGGGGGCGCCGTCGTCCGTGAGGCGCTCGATGAACTCGCTCTCCCCGGGCGCCGACATCTCCTTGATCGTCGGGTGCGGCCCGAATGCCTCGATGCGCGCCGGCACCGCGGCCGTGGCGCCCATCCGCTCCAGTCCTTCGACATTCATCCGCACGAACGGGTGGCAACCCTGGCGTGGCTCGGTGCCGGCCACGGTGAACATCGCCAGGTCACGCGGCGAGCGGCCGATGCGGAGCTGGCCACCGACGGGAACGCCGGTCGCCGCGAGCGTCGCTTCGTCGATGACGCACCGCTCCGACTTCGCGACCAGCGCCGCCTGGGCCGGCGTCGCGCGGTCGGCCAGGACGTGCATTCCGGGCGGCAAGTGCGGGCAGGGAGAAGCGGTCACGCTTTCCTAACGGCCGCCGCGCGATTTGGATTTCACATTTCCCGCCCGGCAGGCCACGATGCGCCCGTGGGACGCCGCACCGTCAGCCCGGTCATCCTCGCCACGGCCGCCGTCATCGGCCTCGGGGGTGCGTTTGTCGCTGCGAAATTTTGGCACCCGCCTGACCTTGTCAGGACAGCGCGCCCACCCGCCGCGGCCACCGGGGGAGCCACGCCCGAGGAAGCCTTTGCCACCGCCATGTCCGCGGCGGACAAGAAAGACTGGGGCGGCTTCATGGCCTTCACGGACGAGGCTTCGGTGGACATGCTCCTCATGACCATGGCCTTCGCGGCAGGCGTCTCCGCCAGTACCGACGACGCCCTGAAAGCAGAATTCGACGCCCTCGGCGCGAAGCACCGCATCCGCGGCACCGACCCCTCTGAATTCGCCGCCGCCGACAAACAGGAAATCAAGGCCGCCGCCCGCAGAATGTTCGCGCACGTCGAAAACAAGGCCATGCTTTTCGGCGACCTGATGTCGTTCCTCGAAAAGCATGGGCGGCCGGGAAGCGCTTCACAGTTCTCGGGCGCCACTCTCAAGGAAATCCGCGTCACGGGCGACACGGCGCGCGGGTCTTTCGAGAACCGGGACGGCAAAAGGTCGCCGATTGATTTCGTGAAGCGGGACGGGCGGTGG
>JAIOPR010000287.1 GCA_021413805.1 Planctomycetota bacterium | reverse complement strand
AGGAGGGCGCGCGCCTTGCCGGCGGTGGCGGGGTTGGTGTCGGCGGTGGCGAAGACGACGCGGGCGACGCCGGCCTTGATGAGCGCGTCGGTGCACGGCGGCGTCTTGCCGTGGTGCGTGCAGGGCTCGAGCGTGTCGTAGGCCGTCGCGCCCTTCGCGCGTTCGCCGGCGGCCGCGAGGGCGTGCGGCTCGGCGTGCGGCCCGCCGAATTCGAGGTGCGCGCCCTCGCCGACGACTTCCCCGGATCGCGCGATCACGCAGCCCACGAGCGGGTTCGGGAACGCGGCCGGCGCACCCTTCCGGGCCAGTTCGAGCGCGCGACGCATCAGGTCGGCGGGTTCAGGCATGGACGGGAGCCGGCTCACCGACCCGGTCGCCGTAAAGCGTCAGCGCCGTCGCCCGGCCGATGCGCACCGGGATGACCTTGCCCGCGAAATCCCCGTCGCCCTCGAATACCACGATCCGGTTGTCCGGGCCGCGCCCGACCCACCGCTCCGCGTTGCGGTCGCTTCGCCCCTCCACCAGCACCTCGACCGTCGCGCCGACCCGGTCGGTGTTCTTCTCGAGCTGGATTTTCTCCTGAAGCGCGAGCAGCTCATGGTTGCGGCGGAGCTTCACGGCGGACGGCACGTCGTCCGCCAGGTCGCGGATCGCCGTCGTGCCGGGGCGCGGCGAGTACTGGAAGATGAACGAATACCCGAAGCGCACTTTCTCGACGAGCGCGACAGTTTTCGCGAAGTCCTCGTCGGTCTCGGTCGGGAAGCCGACGATGAAGTCGCTCGCGATCTCGATCCCGGGGCACTCTTCGCGCGCCATCGCGACGATGTCGAGGTACTCGGCGCACGTGTACGTCCGCTTCATCATCGCCAGCAGCCGGTCGCTTCCGCTCTGGGCGGGCATGTGGATCTGGGGCATGACGTTCGGGAGGGTGTGGAGGTCGCGGAACAGGCGGCGCGTGGCGTGGTGCGGGTGGCTCGTGACGAACCGAAGGCGCTTGAGCCCCGGGATGGCCGCGACGGCCTCCACGAGGTCCGCCAGCTCCTTGCCTTCCTTTTCGCCGTAGGCCGTGATGTTCTGGCCAAGCAGCGTGATCTCGAGCACGCCGTTGCCGACGAGGACTTTCGCCTCCTCGACGATCTCTGGAATCGGTTTCGAAATCTCCCTCCCCCGCGTCCGCGGCACGACGCAGTATGAGCACATCTCGTCGCAGCCTTTCATCGCGAGGATGAACGCCTGCCACGGGTTCTCGCGCGGCGCGGCGAGCCGGTCGAATTTCGGGATGAACGCCGTGTGGCGCGTCGCGAGGACGGCTTCGCTGGAAGCCCGCGCCTCCTCAATGAGCGCCGGGAGGTTCTTGTACTGGTCCGGCCCCGCCACGAGGTCCACATGCGGCAGGTGGTCCAGGATCTTCTCCCGCTCCTGCTGCGCCATGCACCCCAGGATCCCGATGACCAGCCCCGGCTCCTTCGCCTTCCGGTGCTTCAGGATACCGCCCCGCGAATAAACTTTCTGCTCGGCGTGCTCGCGGACGCTGCACGTATTGAAGAGGATGACATCGGCGTCGTCCTGGGACGTCGCGGGCGTGTAGCCGTTAAGCGTGAGCTCGCCCGAGAACTGCTCGCTGTCGAGCTTGTTCATCTGGCACCCGAACGTCTCGACCCAGAACTTTTTCATGGGGGGGAGAAGTATATCAGAGCGCGAGCGAAAATCCCGCGGGTCGCGCTGCGTCGGCCCGGTGATGATATTTGAGCGGTACTCCCTGGCGGGCCGACTCCGCCCGACCCGCGGGATTTTCGCTCGCCCTCGGGTCATTCGAGCACAGGACAGACTCGGCCCCTTATTTCCCGTTCATCCCCTCCAGCATGCTCCGCGCTTCCCCGTTCCCCGGCTCGATCTCCAGCGCCTTCTGCAGGCATTTCTTCGCCTCATCCGGGCGCCCGATCTGCCTCATCCACAGCGCCTTCCCGATCCACGCCTCCGTTTTCTTCGGCGCAATCGCCAGCGCCCGGTCGAACGCTTCACCCGCCAGCGCATTCTGCTTCGCCCCGCCTGCCGCCATCCCGAGCGTGTACCACGCGTCGTACGAGTCGCCGCCGGCCTTGATCGATGCCTGAAGCGGTCCGATGGCGGCTTCGTGCCGGCCGGTGCGCTGGTAGGCGACGCCGAGGTTGTACTGCGCTTCCGCGTAGTCCGGCTCCAGCTCCACGGCCCGCTTGAGATGTGCGATGGACTCGTCCCATTTCGGAATAGCCTCGCGGCGGCGACGTGCTTCCTCCTCCTGCGAAGCCGCCGGGCCGGAGCCCGCTTCGATCCGTTCCGCCATCCCGCTGCATGCGGCGCCGAGATGATTGTGCGCGGAAGCGCGGTTGGGGTCGGCCTGGATGGACTTGCGGAGCCACTCGGCGGCGGTTTCGAAATCTCCGTGGCCCATGAGGGCGGCGCCGCGCGCCTCGATGTCGGCGGCGGAGGCGGATTCTTCCTTGAGGGAATCGAGCAGTGCGGACAGTTCCTCGGTTGTGATCGCGCGGTGAAAGACGCGGCGCAGCCGCCCGCCGGCGTCGAAGACGAACGTGGACGGCAGGATCGCCCCGGCGTCGCCGCCGAAGAAGCCCTTCACGAACGCGTCGTTTGCGAGGAACTGGGGGTACGGGACGGCGAAGGACGCGAGGGTGGCCTTGACGGAGTCGAGGTCCTTCGTTTCGGCGCTGACCCCGGCGAACTGAACGGTTTCGCCCCGGGCTTTCGCGAGCGCCACGAGCTGCGGGAGTTCCTCTTTGCAGGGCGCGCACGAAGGGGACCAGAAATTCACGACCGCCGGGCGCCCTTTCGCAGCGAGCGGGCCTTCGCCGCCGCCGACTTTCGTGACGACGGTGTCGAATGAAAACGGGGGAAGGCTCTTGGGCCGCGAGTCGCCCGGCCAGTACGGGATTTCGATGGCGCTGAATTCTTCCCGGCCTTCCGTCAACTCGATGAGCTTGTCAACCGGCACACCGAGGAAGCGCTGGGGCGCGGCGCCGGGCCACTGCACGATGACCTGGTCGATCTTCTCGGCGTTCCCCAGCCCGAAATGGAGTTCTCGCGGGACCTGGGTCATGAAGCCGTCGGTGATCTTGACGTAGTCCTGGTGAGTCACCCCCCCGGCCGTGACCTTGACAACCGCATTAAGCGCGAGCGGGTTCGAGTTCGTGGCGGTGAGGCGGAATCGCGCGAAGTGTTTCTGCGGGAGGAGGTTCTCCATCACGCGGAGGCCCTGGAGCGAGAGGCAGACGAGATCGAGGTCGCCGTCGCCGTCGAAATCAACCGGGCAGACCGCGCGGCCGTCGTCGTCGAAGTCGAGGCCGAACAGGTACGCCGTGTTGAAGAAGCGCGTGGATTTCCCGTCCGGGTTGTGAAACTCACAGTCCCGCTCGTAACCACTCCAGGAGCCGCGGAATTTCTGTTCCGCTTCGGGTTTCTCCGTCAAGACCTCCTCGGACCGTTCCAGCGCTTTCGCGTCGGCGGCGACCTGCCGCCAGAAATGCGTTCAGTAGTCGGGAGCGTTCTTGTCCTTGTTGGTGGTGAACCCGTTGGCGACAAAGATGTCCCTGTCGCCGTCGTTGTCGGGATCCCAGAAAACGGACCCCCACGCCCAGTCCGCCCAGTTCACGCCGCGCTCGACTCCGCGCTCCGTCCACTGCCGGCCCTGCCGGCTGTATTCATAGAACTGGTTTCCCGCCGCGACGACGGCGCTTCGCCGCCGCGTTTCGTCGTTGACGCCCGTCATGAGCGGCACGATCCGGTTCCCGGCATGGCTGTACATGTCGGAGAGGTTCACGGACCAGTCGCCCGTGTTGTCGTAGTCGGCGATGGTCACGCCCATCGTGTAGTGCGAGTCCTTGTTGAAGACATTGTCCTTGGGGGAGTCGGTGAAGTGCCCCTTTCCGTCGTTCACCCAGAGGTGGTTCGGCCCGAAGTCGTTGCACTCGAGAAGGTCGGCGTCGCCGTCGAAATCGAAATCCCAGAACTTGGCGACATAGGTGTATTGGGTCCCGGTCAGGCCGCGGGCATCGGACTCTTCGCTGAAAACCAGGTGCCCCTTGTTCATCATCAGGTAATTGTCGGCGCCGTCGAAGGCCGCGAGGCGGTTGTACCTGGAGCCTTTGGAATTGCGGTTGCTGTAAACGCAGAAGAAAAGGTCGAGCTCGCCGTTCCCGTCGATGTCGTACGGGACGATTCCCTGGACGGAGATGTCGCGTTCGCCCGGCTTGATCGGGAAAACGAGGGCATCGGGCTGGAGTTCCCACGCGTCGCCCTTGCGCTTGTAGATCGCGCCGTACGCCTTGTCGCCCTCGTACCGGAGGATCTGGCTGCTTACCAGCTCCTCCACGCCGTCGTGGTCGAGATCGACGTACAGCCAGCAGTACCCGCATTCCGCCGGGTTCGTGGTGACCGGCTGCCGCTGGAACCCGCCCTTGCCGTCGTTCATGAAAATGATCGCGTCGTTGTGCGCGGCCGAAGCGAGGACATCGGGGAATCCGTCGCGGTTGAAATCGGCGACCGTGAGGCCGCCGAGAGTCACGATTCCGCGGTCGTCGATCAGCCCCTCCAGGACTTTCGTGCGCTCTTCCGATTCGTTGAACGAAAGCCCGACCTGGTCAGTGACGTCGCTGAACGGGCGGAAGTCCGCCTCGGCGAGCCAGCCTTCCTTCAGCTGGAACTGCTTCACTTTCCAGGTGTTGTCCACCTGGACGACGCGGGCCTCGATCACGCCCTGCAAGTCAGCGCGGCCGCCGTCGGGGCGCCGCCCCGCGAGCTGGAAATGTGCGCTCACGAAGGCCCGCTTGCCGCCCGGGTCCAGCAGAAACTCGAACGCGCGCCAGACGGCGCGCTCCACCGCAGCCCACGGGCCGATCTGCGCCTTCATCACCTTGATGAACGCTTCCTTGTCCAGCACCCGCACCCGCTTGTCCGAATACTGCCGGATCGTCACCAGCGCGTCGGGGACAAGCACGCCCTCCTGCGGGCCGGGAAAGTGCGCCGTGAAACCGTCCGCCATCCCCGAAGCCACCATCGCCCAGTCGCGCTCCCGCAGACCTTTCAGGAAAGTCCCCTTCACCGCTTTCATCGCCTCGTCGTGCGTGTTTTCGGAAACGACCAGGTCCGTCACGAATTTCCCCTTTTCGGGGCGCACCAGCGGCTGCTCGGCCGTCCGGAGCTGGTCGGCCATGTTCTTCAGGTAGATCATCATCCCCACGACCGCGATCAGCGTGCAGGCCGCAACCGGCAGCATCCACGGGATCTTCACCGGTCTCGGCGGCGGGACGACAATGGGCTTCGGGTTCACTTCTTCTCCTTGTCGAGCTTCTCGAGTTCCTTCGTGTACGCCCTCGACCGGCTCTCGTTCGGGTCAATCGCCAGCGCCTTCGTGAAGCACTCCCGGGCGGGCGGAATCTGGCCCAGGAGAAAGTGAAGTTCGCCTTTCATGCCCCAGGCGATCGCGTTGCCGGGCTCGATCTTGACGGCCCGCTCGAAACAATCGAAGGCCAGGGCGGCCTGGTTGGCTCGCGCGGCGGAACTGCCCATGTTGAGAAGGACGACCGCGTCTCCCCCATGGTACTTGAGGGCGTTCTGGTAGGCATCCACGGCGGCCTGGAATTCGCCCTTATTATGAAGCGCCGCGCCGAGGTTGAACCAGGCACTCCAGTAGGTCGGGTCGAGCTCCGTGGCGCGGCGAAGGTAAACCAGGCCTTCGTCCGGGCGGTTGAGCGACAGGAGGGCCAGCCCCATGTGGTAGTTCGTCAGGCCGCGGTCCGGGTTGGCCGCCAGCGCCTTCTTCAGCCACTCCACCGCTTGCGCGTCGTGGCCGAGTTCGTGTTCGCGCGCGCCGCGATGGTCGAGTTCGGCGGCGCCCAGGGGCTCCTCGCGCAGCGAATCCAGGAGAGCCTCGAGTTCGCCGGCGGCGAGGGGGCGCTGGAAGACGCGGCGCAGGCGGCCGGAGGAGTCAAAGACGAACGTTGAAGGTGTGATGAACTTGCCGGCGGGTCCGAAGAAGCTGCGGATGAGCGCGTCGTTGGCGAGGAACTGCGGGTAATTCATCCCGAATGCCGAAGCGGCGGACTTGACGGCCTCGGTGTCGCCCACATCCGTGCTGACACCCGCGAACTGGACCGCTTCGCCGGAAGCGGCCGCGGCGGCCACGATCAGCGGCAGTTCCTGCTTGCAGGGCGCGCAGCTCGGAGCCCAGAAATTGACGACCGCGGGCTTCCCGGTTGCGGCCAGCGGGCCCTCCGTGCCGTCCAGGCGCTTCGCCACGATCCCGTACGAGAACTCGGGTTTCGCCGCGGGACGCGACGCCTCCGGCCAGCGCGGCAGGTCGCGCGCTTCGAATTTCTCGCGCCCGCGCCGGATCGTGACGAGCTTGTCGGCCGGGAGGTCCACGCAGACCTGCTGCTCACCGCCCGGCCACGTCACGATCACCTGGTCAACGCGGGTGGCGTCCCCGAGGCCGAAGTGCATCTCGAACGGGACCTGGGTGTCGAAGCCGTCGGTCAGCTTCGCGTAGTCCTGCTGGGTCGCGCCGCCGGCGACCACCTTGACCATCGCGTTCAAGGCGTCCGCCACGCCGTGATTTCCCTCCAGCCGCAGCCGCAGGAAATGGCGCGGGGGCGAAGTGTTCTCGATGACCTTGAGCCCCTGGAGCGACTGCTCCACCAGGTCGAGGTCCCCGTCGCCGTCGATGTCCACCGGGCACGCGGCTCGGCCGTCGTCGTCGAAATCGACGCCGAAGAGGTAGGCGACATTGGGAAGCGTCGGCGAGGGCCCGTCCGTGTTGTAGAAAAGGAAATCCCGCTCGTACCCGCTCCACGACCCGATAAACGTGGAGTCCACCGCCGCCTCGTGGTTGGCCTCGTCTTTCTTCGTCTCCATCTTCCTCGCATCAGCGGCCACCTGCCGCCAGAAATGCGTTCAGTAGTCGGGCGCGTTCGGGTCCGTGTTCGTCGTGTAGCCGTTCGCGACAAACAGGTCCTTGTCCATGTCGTTGTCGATGTCGAAGAACACGCACCCCCACGCCCAATCCGCCCAGTTCACCTTCCGCGCGACCGACGTCTCCCGCCACTGGCGCGTCTTCGGGTCACACTCGTAAAACTGGTTCCCCTGCGCCAGCAGCAGCCCCAGCCGCCGCATCGACTCCGTGATCCCGCCCGCCAGCAGGAACACCCGGTTCCCCGCATGGCTGTACATGTTCGAGATGTACATCCCCCACACCCCGTCGTTCTCCCAGTCCGCGAGCGTCACCCCCATCGTGTAGTTCGTGTCCGCGTCGAAAATGTGGTCCTTCGCGTCCTTGAACTGCCCCTTCCCGTCGTTCACCCACAGGTGGTTCGGCCCGTAATCGTTCCCCTCGAACAGGTCCAGGTCCCCGTCAAAATCGAAGTCCCACCACTTCGCAACATACGTGTACTGCGTCCCCGTGATCCCGCGCTTGTCCGACTCCTCCGTGAAGCGCAGCCCGCCCTGGTTGACGAACAGGTAGTTGTCGGCGCCGTCGTAGGACTCGACGCGGTTGAACTGGAAGAGCTTGGAATCGCGCGAGCTGTAGCAGCAGTAGACGAGGTCGAGGTCGCCGTCCTCGTCGAAATCCCCGGGGACGACTCCCATGACATTGATGTCGTGAAGCGATTCAGGGACGTCCATCTCCAGCGCGTGGGGCAGGCACTCCCAGCCGTCGCCGCGCCGCCGGTAGACCGGGGCCGACGCCTTGCCGCCCTCCGCGGTCGTGATCTGGCCGCTGACGAGTTCTTCCACCCCGTCGCCGTCCAGGTCCACCGAAAGGTACGCATACCCCACCTCGTCCGGCGCGATGTCCGGCGTCTTCCCGCGCACGAAACCGCCCTTCCCGTCGTTCACGAAAAGCGCGACCAGCCCGCCCTGGACGTTCGCGAGGATGTCCGGGAAACCGTCGCCGTTCCAGTCGGTGACGACCAGCCCGCCCGAGTTCGTGACGCCGCGGTCGTTGACCATCGACTGGCGCAGCTTGTGGGCCGCTTCCGACTCATTGAAATGCAGCCCGGTCGCGTCGGTGATGTCTTCCCAGGGGCCACGGGTCGCGTCCACCCGCGTTCCCTCGATCCACTCGAGCCGGTGAATCTGCCACGACTTCCCGTCGGCCGAAACAAGGCGCCCGCGCAGCGTCCCGTAGAGATCGGAGCGCGCGCCGTCGGGACGGCGGCCACCGACCTCAAAATGAAGCGAGACGAACGCGGATTTGCCGTCCGGGTCGAGGAGGAATTCCCACGGCCGCCACATCGTGCGCTCGACGACCGACCACGGCTCGACGTGGGCGCGCAGCACCTGGACAAAAGCGTCGGCGCCGAGATCCGGAAGGTTCTCATTCCCGATTTCACGGATGCCCACGGAAGGATCCGGGACGATTCTCCCGGCTCCCACGGCGGGGAATCGGCCGACAAACCCCGGCGCCAGCGCGGACCGCACCTTCGCCCAGTCGCGCTCCTTCAGCCCTTTCAGGAACGCCTTCTTGACCGAGGGATTCGCGATGTCGTACGCGGCCTCGGAGGCATCGACGTCCTTCACGAACGCGCGCGGCCTTTCCAGGAACGGACCCGCGGGCTCGCGGCCCTGCCGGCGTTTTTCCAGGATCACCAGCCCCAGAACCAGCAGGAACGCGGCGACACCCGCCACGACCATCCCCCCTCTTCGCACGCTCATCGCAGTCCCTCCAGCATCCGCGCAGCGTCGGCGTCCCCGGGCACCAACTCCAGTAGTTTTTTCAACGTCGCCGCCTGTTCCGCCTTCCGCCCCATCCGGCCCAGCACGATCGCCTTTGCGCGAAGCGCTCCCACCGGCTTCGGGTCCAGCGGGATCGCCCGGTCGAACGCTTCCACCGCCACCGCATCCTGCCCCGCGCTCGCGGCCGCATCGCCCAGCCCCCAGCACGTTTCGTATTCGTCGCCCCGGATCCGGATCGCTTCACGGTACTCCCCCATCGACGCATCAAACTGGCGCAGCTTCCGGAAAACCTCCGCCAGGTTGACGTGCGACCGCGCGAACTCCGGCTCGTATTCCACCGCCAGCTGGAACTCGCGCCGGGCCTCGTTGAGCTGGCCCAGCCGGAAGTGCGCGATCCCCATGTGGTAGTGGATCAGTCCGCGCTTCGGGAGCAACGCCGCCGCCTGCTGCAGGACGGCCAGCCCGTCCTGGAAGCGATCCTGCTCCACGAGCCGCGTGCCTCGCCGCTCGAGGTCCGCCCCTGAGACGCCTTCGTCGCGGAGGGAGGCGAGAAGCGCCTCGAGTTCACCCGTGGCCAGCGGACGCTGAAAAACGCGGCGGAGGCGCCCGGCGGCGTCGAACACGAACGTGGAGGGTGTGATGAACTGCCCTCCCGCGCCGAAGAAGCTCTTGATCAGCGCGTCGTTCGCGAGGAACTGCGGATATTCCATACCGAAAGCCGACGACGACGCTTTCACCGAATCCACGTCCGACACCTCGGTGCTCACGCCGGCGAACTGGACTTCGGTCCCGAACGTGCCGGCCGCGGCGACGAGAAGCGGCACCTCCTGTTTGCACGGCGCGCAGGTCGGCGCCCAGAAATTGACGACCGCCGGCTTGCCCTTCGACGCCAGCGGTCCTTCCCCGCCCTCGAGCCGCTTCGCCGCGACCTCGTACGAAAACGCCGGCTTGAGTCGCGGGCGGGTGGCGTCGGGCCAGCGCGGCAGCTCTGAGATCCGGGGTTGGGAAGCGCCCTCGACGATTTCGATGAGGCGGTCCGCGGGCAGGCCGGAAAATTTCTGGGAAGTGCCGCCGTAGGGCCAGGTGACCTCGATCGAGTCGATTTCGCGGGCGTCGGCGAGCCCGAAATGGAGATCCGCGGGGACCTGCGTCATGAAGCCCTCAATGACGCGGACGTAATCCTGCTGCACGACACCGCCCGCGGTGACCTTGACGATGGCGTTGAGCGCCAGCGGCTGGGACTTCGTCGCCCGGAGCCTGACCCGTGCAAAATGCCGCGGCGGCGAGGTGTTTTCCATCAGGCGCAGCCCCTGCAGCGACAGGCAGACCATGTCGAGGTCGCCGTCCCCGTCGACATCCACCGGGCAGGCGCAGCGCCCGTCGTCGTCGAAATCGAGGCCGTAAACGTAGCCGCAGTTGTAGAAACGCGGCGCCGGGCCATCCGGGTTGTGGAACAGGCAGTCCCGCTCGTAGCCGCTCCACGACCCGCGGAAGTCGGAGACCACCTTCTCGTTCTCCACCTTCGGCTTCTCTTTCTTCTCGATCGCCTTCGCATCCGCGACAACCTGTCGCCAGAAATGCGTTCAGAAGTCCGGGGCCTTCGGGTCCGAGTTCGTCGTGTAGCCGTTCGCCACGAACAGGTCCTTGTCCGTGTCGTTGTCCGCATCGAAGAACACGCACCCCCACGCCCAGTCCGCCCAGTTCGTCCCCCGCCCCACCGCGTCCTCCGTCCACACGCCGCCGTGCCGCTCGTACATCTGGTTCCCCTGCGCCAGCACCATCCCCAGCCTCTTCATTTCCGGCGAAATCTCCTTCGAAAGCGGCACGATCCGGTTTCCGGCGTGCGAATACATGTTCGAAATGTAGACCGTCCACTCGCCCGTGTTGTCCCAGTCCGCGATCGTCATCCCCATCGTGTAGTTCGAGTCGGCGTCGAACAGGTGGTCCTTCGCATCCTTGAAGCGCGCATGGCCGTCGTTGACCCAGAGATGGTTCGGGCCGAAATCGTTGGTCTCGAACAGGTCCAGGTCGCCATCGCCGTCAAAGTCCCAGAATTTCGAGACGTACGTGAACTGCGTCCCCGTGATCCCGCGCTCGTCGGACTCCTCGGTGAAGTTCAGCGCACCGTGGTTCATGAAAAGCCAGTTGTCCATCCCGTCGTACGCCGCCACGCGGTTGAAGCTCTTCCCGTTCGACTCGGCCTGGGAGTAGTTGCAGAAGAAGAGGTCGAGAAAGCCGTCGCCGTCGATGTCCGCCGGCACGATCCCGTGCGGCGCGACTCCGCGGATTCCCGGTGCGAGCTTCGCCGACAACGCCCTCGGGTGCAGGACCCACTGGCCGTCCTTCTGCGTGTAGATCCCGAGATACGCCTTGTTCCCCTCGTACTCCAGCACCTGGCTGTCCACCAGCTCGTCCACCCCGTCGTTGTCCAGGTCCACGCGCAGGAAACTGAACCCCACCTCCGCACCGGACTTCGCCGGCGACTCCCCGCGCACGAAACCGCCCTTCCCGTCGTTCAGGAACAGATCCGCCTTGTCGTTCACCCGCGTCGCCAGGACGTCCCAGAAGCCGTCCCCGTTCCAGTCGCACACCGTCAGCCCGCCCAGGTTCACGACTCCCCGGTCGTTGATCATCTCCTGCCGCAGCTTCCGGATCTCCTCGCTCTCGTTGAACGTCAGCCCGCACGCCTCCGTCACGTCGGCCCACGGCGCACGCTTCCCGTCCTCCCGGCACCCCTCCACCCACTCCACCCGGCGCAGCTTCCACGCCTTGCCGTCGTCGCTCACCATCCCGGCCCGGATGATCCCGTTCAGGTCCGCGCGCGTCCCGTCCGGCCGCACGCCGGCCACCTGGAAATGAATGCTGGCGAACGCGGACTTCCCGGAAGGATCGAAGAGGAATTCAAAGGGCCGCCACGTCGTGCGCTCCACCGCGGACCAGGACTCGACATGTTCCTGGAGGACCTTGACGAAGCCCGCCCGGTCCGTCTCCGCGAAGGCCGCATCGCGATACTCGCGCAGCCCGATCGCCCCGTCCGGTACTTCCCGCCCGTCCCCCGGCCCCGGAAAACGGGCACGAAAATCGTCGGTCAGCGAAGCGGCCACCGCCGCCCAGTCTCGCCCCTTCAGCCCTTTCACGAACGTCCCCTTGATCGAGGGGTTCGCGAGGTCGTAGCCGTCCTCGGACTTGACGATGTCGGTGACGAACACGACGGGCCGGGGAAGGAACTCCACGGGCGGGCGCAGGCGTCCCCTGAGCAGGATTGCGGCTGCCCCGACGCCCGCGAGAATGGCCGCAGCGACCGCGACCCGCGGGGCGGTGCGGCGGACCGGACCCTCCACCTGCACCACGAGCCGCCTCCCGACTGATCCCTTCCCCGATGAAGCGGCAGTATATCCGCTGAAGCGGGCGGCCGTCCGACCCGAAAAAATCGGCCCGGGGCGCCTGGCGCCTCCGGGCCGTTCGTGTCGCAGGACCTACTTGCCGGAGTCCACCGGCACTTCAGCCCCCCCGTCGTCCGGCGGGGGCGGCGGCGTGACTTTGCCGCCATCGGGCTTCGGTCCACCAGGAACCGGCGGGGGCGGTTTCGACGGCGTGGGAGCTTCTACCAGAAGCTCATCCCCGGTGCCGTCTCAGCATCCTGGCTTGGGTGGCAGGGGTATGTACATCCGGAGCCGCGCCAGGTACCCCTCCTTCCAGTTCAGCACCAGCGACTCGCGCCACCACGAGAACGTCCCCTCGAAGCCGTGGTAAACCCACAACCCCGGCCCGTTGGTCGTCCGGAATACAACCAGGTCGCGCTTCGGCGGCCCCGCCAGCAGCCGGCCGACGACCCCCGAGTAGTCCCCGTTCGCGAAACCGCTCTCCAGCTTCGCCACGTCCTGCTCCGTCAGCGATACCTTCGCCTGCCGAATCTTCTTCCCTGCCTTCACGTCCGGCGGCGGCGACCGCTTCGCCAGCAGATCCGCAAACGCCGTGAAGAACTTGTCGTTCTTCACCAGCTGCGTCACCGCTTCTTCGTCCTTCAACATCTCGTACCGAAAGAACCCCTCGGGCTTCGGGGAAAGGTTCAGCACGTTCCCCTTCGCCCCGCCGCTCTTCAGCCCCGCAAACGCCTGCATCAGGAGCCAGTCCTGGGGGCGGACGAGCTGAAGCGATTGCCGGACGAAGGCGGGGCCCTGCTTGAACTGGTCGGCGACGACGCCGAATTCACCGGCGCGGAAATTGGCGTCGAGGTGGAAACCGTAGGCGGCGCGGAGGGAGAGGTCGTCGCGTCGAAGAGCGATGACCCAGTTGGTGGCGACCTTGGCGTTGGCGTAGACGTAGGAGAAGTTGTAGCCGCCGTAGTAGCGGCGGGAGCGGAGGAACGAGACGCGGTCCCATTTCGCCTTCTTGGGGTCGGGATCGCTCCAGTACTCGGGGTTGGAGAAGACGACGGGCCCTGTGCCGGAGAGCAGGTCCGCGATCGTGCGTCCCTGCTGTCCCTGCTGCCCGGCGTAGGCCGTGTCGTAGGAGTGGTCGCGCGTGTCGTCGCCGAAGGCCTGCAGGAACACGAGGTCCTCGTCGCCGACGCGCCGCAGGTCCACGCACTCGATGATGAACGTCCCGCTGACGGGGATTTCCACCGTCTTTTCCGCCTGCGCCGGCTTGGGCCCGGACAGCACTTTCGGGATCGAGCGCACCTGCCAGTACACCTTCATGATGTCGCCGCGTTTCCAGTACCCCTCGCCCTTCACGTCCAGCGGCGTACTCGGCTTGCCGGGCGCCAGCTTCGCGCACGCCGCGGCGACCACGTCCTCGCCGATCAGGTTGCGGGAAGGACAACGGGAGACGGGCGGGTCGCTGACCTGGCTGTCCATCCCGCAGATGCGGTGCGTCACCGGCTGCGCCGGGAACGCCAGCCCCAGCCGCTTCCCGGAACGCACCAGCATCAGCACGCCGCGGGAGCCGGAAATCGAATTCGAATAGGTGATGCGGCGCGGAAACGGCAGGCCCTGTTCCCAGGTCTGCTTGACGCGGCAGACGTGCTTGTCGAGCACGCCTTTGTACTTCGCCACGAGCCGCCCGTTCGCATCGATGAAAGCCTGGCACTCGAGCGGCGCGGACTCGGCCTGCGTCACCGCCGTCGCCTGCTCCGTCAGCGCGGTCATGGTGCCGGGGCCTGCTGAGGGGAACGAATGGAAGAGAATATCGAAGTTCGGGTACTGGCGCATCACGGCGAGCGAGGGCGCCCCCTGGATATCCACGGCTCGGTCTTTCTCGGGGGCGATCCGGATGCGTTCGGCCTTCTGGTCCCAGTCGGTGAACGTCGGCTGGACGCGGACGACGTTCCAGGTCGCGCGGTCCACGCCGAGGGCGAAGGTCCACCCGGAGGTCGAGGTCACGACGATGCCGAGGCGCTCGGCCGAGGCCTCCATCACCAGGTAGAGGAGGAATTCGCCCGCATCGATGTCCGCGCGGCGCTGGTGGAACACGAGCCACCAATCCCCCTTTTCCACCTTCGGCAGAAACCCCGCCAGGTCCGCCGGCTTGGCCACCGTCAGCGGCTCCGCGTCGGCGTCCGAAAGCATCTCGCCGACGGCCTTCTCCAGCGTTGTGACGTAGATGTTGTTGTCGCGGATCACACCGTCCGCGTCGATCAGGTACAGCCGCGGATACGTCCACAGCCGGTACAGCTTCGCAATCTCCCCACCCAGCATCTCGCCGTCATAGACGATCGGCCAGTCCATCGCGTGCGTCTCGGCGAATTCCTTCGCCTTGTCCTTGTCCGAGTCGATGTTCACACCCAGGATCACGTACCCCTTGTCCTTGTACGCGTCGTAGATCTTCTTGTGCTGGTCGAGCGCGAGCCCGACGTCGCCCGTCGCGTAGGACCAGAAGTCCAGCAGCACCACCTTCCCCATGAACGAAGACAGCGCGACCTCGTTACCGTCCTTGTCCGTCCCCGTGAACTCCAGCGCCGGCGACCCCGGCCCCAGCGGCGGCCGCACCGTGACCGCCTCCGCGCTCTCCGCGATCACCACCTCGTCCCCCGCTTCGCTCACCGACTTCAGCACCCACCCCTTATCGGCCGCCGCGAACGGTTCCTTCCCCGCGCAGAACTCGTTCGAGTCCCGCGCCCCGTCGTACTTGCCGTCCCCGTTGTAGTCGATCACCAGCGCCAGGTGCTCCAGGTCGTCAAAGCACCCGTCGTTGTTCTGGTCCACAATCGCGAACTTCACCTGCTGCCCCGCCAGCGTCGCCGTCCCCTCCCACCAGTCCATCGTGCTGTACACACTGAAGCTCTTCGCGTTCGCGGCGTAGTAGTAGACGTACATCTGGTACTCCGTCACCTTCTTGCCGTGCTCCACCTGCAGCTTCCAGTACTTCCCCAGCGACGTCGCTTCTTTCGAGTACTCCTTCGCCGGTTCCCCGTCGTCGGTCAGGTCCTCGTTGTTGTTCGCGTCCACATAAAGGAGCGACTCCCCGGGCGCCGCATCGTCCAGCACCACCGCGAACGACTTGTCCGTCCCCGCAGCCAGCACAATCTCCCCGTACCGCGGCGTCCCCTTGAACTTCGGGATCTTCAGCAGCTTCTCCGCGGGTTTCTCCAGCCACTCCGTCCCCTGCATGACGGTGGCGCTGACGGAAGGGCCCGCCGTGGACTGGTGCTGAAGCACCACCTTGACGTCCCCGGCCCGGGCGGCCGCGGCGGCGAGCAGAAGCGCGGCGGCGATCCTCGGAATCCTGATCAACTTGGTGTTCCTCCCCATGAACGGACGAAGGGGGCGGTGGCCCCCTTCGCGCTTTACACCGATATTTTTATTTCGCCCGCTACCGGTCGCGCTCCGGCGAGTACGAACGCCGGATCTGCTGCCCTGCGACCAGCAGCTTGATCTCCGTCGCGAAATGGTTCGTCGGGTCCATCGCCAGCGCCCGGTTCAGCCACTTCGTCGATTCCTTGTAGTACCGCTCCACCGCCCAGAGGTGGCCCAGGTTCCCGTAGATGACCACGAGCAGCGCGTCGCAGTCCGATTCGAGCTTCTTCGCGGCGCCCAGCGTATCGACATCCTTCGTCGCGCCTGCAACCTCGATGATCAGGTCCTTCGCGCTGAACAACGCCGACTCCGCCGCGCGCCAGTTCTTGTCCGCCTTCGACACGCTCGTGTTCCCCTCCGCCTCGAGCCCGTCGCCGTTCATTTTCTTCGCGTCCTCGTACGCCTTGACCGCCGCGTCGAGCTTGCCCTTTACCCCGTCCTCCGCCTTCGCCGCCTTCGCGTCGCCCTTCTTCTTCGTCAACGCGTCCAGCAGCTCCTTCTTCTTCGCGTTCTCCTTCTCGATCTCCGCCGTCGCGCTCGCCAGCGCCTTCTTCGCCTCTTCGACGAACTTCGACGCCGGGAAGAAATCGACCAGCGTCTGGAATTTCATCAGCGCGCCCGAATAATCCTGCGCCTTCATGCAGGCCGCGCCGTCCTGGTACAGCTTCGCGCTGTCCTTGTCCTCAACTTCCGCGACAACCTTGTCCGCCTCGCTCTTCAGGCTCGCGTCCGCTTTCACCGCCTCGTCCAGGTCGTGCCGGCCGACGTCGTACAGCCCGTTTTCCATCGCGTACCGGCCCAGCGCAAACCGCGCCCCGGCATCCTCCTTGCCCAACCCCTTCAACCGCTTGTCCCGGATCTTGTACACCGTGAACGGGTCCAGGTCCTCGAACGCGATCGTGGCTTCTCCGCCCTCAATCAGCTTGATGCGGACGCCCTTTTCGGTGATGTCGAGAATCTCTCCCTCGACGAACGTCCCGCTCTTCTTCTGCAGCATTTCCGCGGAAGCGGAAAGCGCGAGGGCGAGACCGAGGATGACGGAGGCGAATGTCTTCATGGCAAGGCTCCAATACGCCCCCCCGGGCGAGCATCGATGATAAGGAAGGAGGGGAGGTGGGGTCAAACGCCTTTCTGGGGTCGGGTTGGGCGCGGGGAGGTTACGGTTTGACACGCCCACCCGCCGGGCATAGACTCCTCGCCCCATTTTCCACCGCAATTACGGAGCCGAATTCATGCGACTGATGCCGATCGCCCTTCTCATCTTCGCCGCGGGCTTCTCGTGCGCCCAGGCCCCCGAGGTTGACTGGGACAAGGAAGGCAAGGCCCTTCTCGACAAAGCCATCTCCGACGACCCCGCCGTGTCGATCCCGGCGCAGGACGAGCTTCGCGAAGTCGGGCGCCCCTACGTGCCTGCGCTTCGCGCCGCGCTCAAGGACACCCGCGGGGCCGTGCGCTTCTTTGCCTGCGAGATCCTCGGCGAGATCCACGATTCCGCCGCCGCGGCCGACCTTGCGGGCATGCTGGAAGACCTGATCGAAGAGCGCACGGGAGAGCCCGTCGCCGCCGCCGCCGCCCGTGCCCTCGGCAAGCTGGGCGATGCGTCGGTTGCCGACAAGCTGATCGCAGCGCTGGACTCGAAGAGCCTGGACGTGAAGTACGAGGCGGCGCGGGCGCTGGGGAATCTTCGCGTGAAGAAAGCGGAGGCGAAGCTGCTGGAGATGCTGAAGGCGAAGGAGACCAAAGAGACGTTCCGCGGGGGATTGCTTCCCGCGGCGGCGTGTGAAGCGCTGGGAAAAGTGAAGAGCGTGTCGGCGGAGTCAGAGATCGTGAAGATGCTGGAGCAGTCGGCGCCGGAGACGCGGAGCGGCTGGAGCTACGACCAGATTGCGATCATGGCGCTGACGCGGATCACGGGCGAGGACAACGGGCCGTTCGACGGGGAGAAGAAGGAAGATACGAAGAAAAAGTGGCGTGAGTGGTGGGCCAAGCAGCCGCAACAGCCGGAGCAGCCGAAGTAAGGGTTCAAAGGAACGATCCAGCGCGGGGCGGCCGAGAAGCCGCCCCGTTTTTTTGTGCCCGGAACGGCGCGATACGGATGTTTTTATTTGCATGCCCCGAAAAATAAAAACAGGGTTATCAAAAACAAAACAGGGTCGCCGGGAAGCATCGCCCTGGAACCCGCTAAATAACGCCCCTTGCGGGCGACAGGTTAGGGGAAATTTAAGCGCCCCCCCTTGATCGTACGGATCCGCACGCTATACTAGCGGCTGTGATGGGGACGAGGCACCCCCCAAAATGTAGGGGGTGACCGGGGCGCCGCGGGAACGGCACCCTGCATTTAGAGGGGTTTGACCCACCGGGGGTCAGGGGGGATGGCTCGATGAAGGTCGCTCTCGCTTTTAACCTCAAGAAGGACGATTCGGCCCTCGCGGCCGCTACCCCGCTGCCGCCCGATTTCTACGCCGAATGCGATGACCAGGAAACCGTCGATGCCATCCGCGCGGCCCTCGCCGAATTCCACCAGGTCGTCCTGATCGAGGCCGACGAGGACGCTTACGAAAAGTTCCGCGCCGAGCGCCCCGACATCGTCTTCAACGTCGCCGAGGGAACCTGGGGCGCCGCACGTGAAGCCCAGATTCCCGCCATGCTCGAGATGCTCCGCATCCCGTACACGGGAAGCGATCCTGTCACGCTTGCCCTCTGCCTCGACAAGTCCCGCACCAAGGAAGTCCTGACCGCCCACGGCGTCCCGAACCCCCAGTTCCGCGTCGTTGAAAACGCCGACGACTTCCAGCGAATCCTCGCCCGCAAAGGCGCCCTGCCCTCCCACGGCAAGCCGCTTCTCAAGTTCCCCATGATCGTCAAGCCGCTCTCCGAGGGGTCGTCCAAGGGCATCGTCAATTCCTCCGTCGTCAAGGACGAGGAGGAGCTCGGCCGCGAAATCAGCCGCGTGCTCGGCCTCTACCGCGAGCCCGCGATCGTCGAGGAATTCCTCCCCGGGCGCGAGTTCACCGTCGCCATGATCGGCAACGGCTCCACCCTCCGCCTCCTCCCGACCGTGGAAATCCGCTTCAACTCCCTGCCGCCCGGCGCCCACCCGATTTACTCCTACGAGGCCAAATGGGTGTGGGACACGAGCGACAAACCGCTGGAAATCTTCGACTGCCCCGCGACGATGGACCCCGAACTCGCTTCTGAAATCGGGTCGGTGTGCCTGCGCGCGTGGGACGCGCTCCGGATCCGCGACTGGGCCCGCATCGACGTCCGGTGCGACGCCTCCGGTCACCCCCAGGTGATCGAGGTCAATCCCCTCCCGGGAATTCTTCCGCAGCCCGAACAGAACTCGTGCTTCCCCAAAGCGGCCCGAGCGGCAGGGTTGTCTTACAACGCGCTCATCCGGCGCGTCCTCGATTCGGCCTGCTCGCGCCTGGGCCTCGGCTCCGGCGCAGGCTGGGTCGCCCCGCCCGCTCACTTTTCTCTTCGATAACGGAGCCTCCTGTGAAGCCGCGGCGGATCGCGCTCGCGTTCGATGCGACGCTGGAGTGTCACCCGGGAGAAGCGCCGACGCACGACGACATCCGCGGGACCGTGGAAGCGGTCGGGCGCGCGCTGACGAAGCGGGGCTACGAAACGGTGCCGCTGCCCGTGACGCGGCCGGGGGCGGCGAAGCGCCTGGTGGCGAAGGCGGAGCCGGACGTGGTTTTCAATCTCGTCGAGGGACTGGAGGGCGATTCGTCCGCCGAGGCGGCGGTCGCGCGGGAACTCGAGGCGAGCGGCGTGGCGTACACCGGGTGCCCGGCGGGCTCGATCGACCTCGCGCTCGACAAGGAGCGGACCAAGGTCCTGCTCAGCGAGTGGGGACTCCCGGTTCCGCAGGGCCGCGTGATGGAAGCGCCCGAGTCTGCCGACGGGCTGCGTTTCCCGCTGATCGTGAAGTGCCTGCGCGAGGACGCTTCGATCGGCCTGACGGACCGGTCGATCGTGCGTGACGAGGCACAGCTGCGCGAGCAGGTCATGTCGATCATCGAGACGTACCAGCAGCCCGCGATCGTCGAGGAGTTCCTCGAGGGCCGCGAATTCAACATCGCCGTCGCCGGGCCGCGCCCCGCGGCGCTTCCCATTTCCGAAATCGATTTCAGCGCGATGCCCGCGGGCAAGCCGAGGTTTGTGTCGTACGACGCGAAATGGGTACCGGAATCGGTCGAGTACCGGGCGACGGTGCCGATCTGCCCGGCGAAGATCCAGGGACCTTCGGCCGCGCGCCTTCAGCGCCTGGCGGTCCGCGCCTTCCTGGTCGCCGGGTGCCGCGACGTGGCCCGGATCGACATCCGTACCGATGCCACCGGAAAGCCGTTCATCCTCGAAATCAATCCCAATCCCGACCTCTCCCCCGACGCCGGTCTCGCGCGCGCTGCGTGCGCCCACGGCTGGACGTGGGAGGGACTCGTGGAACGCCTCGCCCTCTGGGCCTGGCGAAGGAGCTCCCGTGCTGTCGACCGTCGTTCTTCGCGACCTTCACGCCGCTGACCGGCCGGCCATCGAACGGCTGCTCCACGGCGCTGGAAATTTCAACGCCGCGGAGATCGCCGTCGCGCTGGAAGTCGTGGACGCCGGCCTCGTGCCGGGACAGACGGACTACGAACTCATCGTGGCCGCGGACGGCGAGGCCGTCCTGGGCTACGCGTGTTGGGGACTGGCCAGCATGAGCGACGGCACCTGGGACCTTTACTGGGTCGCGGTGGACCCCCAGGGCCGCGGTCGCGGAATCGGAAGGTTGCTCGTGGAGCACTGCGAGGAGAGGGTCAGGGACGCCGGCGGGCGGTCGCTTCTGGTCGAAACCTCCTCGCGGACGGGGTACGAAGGCACGCTCGCCTTCTACCGCGTCCTCAACTACGAAGTGCTTGCGCGGCTCCGTGACTACTACATCGCCGGGGACGACAAAATCATCCTCGGAAAGTACTTCTCTTATTAGGAGCACGTCGTGGAAGAATGGCAGCGACTTCTCGCGGAGGGAATCAACAACGCGAAGCAGTGGGTTGAAGAATTCCCGGACCAGGATCCCCTTGTGGCGAAGCGCGTGGACGACGTGTTCCAGCTTCGCGTGAACAAGTACTGGATGGACCTGATGAAGTCGAAGGGGAACCCGGAGCACCTGATGAAGCAGGTGGCGCCGGACGAGCGCGAGCTCGAGGACACCTTCGGGTTCGACGACCCGCTGAACGAGGAGGCGCAGAGCCCGGTGCCAGGGCTGGTGCACCGCTACCCGGACCGCGTGCTGTTCTATGTGGCGCACCAGTGCGCGTTTTACTGCCGCTACTGCACGCGGAAGAGGAAAGTGAGCGACCCGGAGAGCATCTCCCGGGCGCAGCTGCAGCGCGCTTACGACTACATCCGGGCGCATACGGAGATCCGCGACGTGGTGCTGTCGGGCGGGGACCCGATGATGCTGAAAGACGATCCCCTGGTGGACATCATCCGGAACCTGCGCGAGATCCCGCACGTCGAGATCATCCGCATCGGGACGCGCATCCCGAGCGCGCTTCCCCAGAGGATCACCCCCGAGCTGGTGGCGCGGCTGAAACCCTACAACCCGATCTGGATGATGGTGCATTTCGACCACCCGGACGAACTGACGCCCGAGGCGATCGCGAGCCTGAACCGGATGGCGGACGCGGGATTCCCGCTGATGAACCAGACGGTGCTGCTGAAAGGCGTGAACGACAACGTCGAGGCGCTTGCGAAGCTGTTCAAGGGGCTGCTGATGGCGCGCTGCCGGCCGTACTACCTCTACCAGGCCGACATCACGAAGGGGACGAACCATTTCCGGACGACGGTGGAGAAGGGGCTGGAGATCATGAAGGGGTTGCGGGGGTGGATCAGCGGGATTGCGATCCCGCACTACGTGATCGACGCTCCCGGCGGCGGCGGGAAGATCCCGATGGTCCCGAATTACGTGGAGAGCTGGGACGATGGGAAGCTGGTGTTCAAGAATTTCAAGGGGACGGTCCACGAGTATCCCGAGGTTGTGGAGGACCCGGCGGATCCGGTCGTGATGGTGAGGAATGGGCCGTACGGGAACCGCGGGGTGACGGGGTGCGAGGGGATTGACGTGGACTAGGGCGGACCCAGGTCTTGCGTGCGGGGAAATGCACGGCTGCAAATCGCCGCTCAGGGACTTCCTGAGCCTGGTCGGGAGGGCGTCAGGCACGAGTTGCAGGGTATTCATCTCACCGATCGGGAGTAACTGATGTGGACCGTGACGAGGCTGGGCGCGGCCATGATCCTGCTGGTCGCCGTGAGCGCCTCGGCACAGGGGGTGACCGCGCCGTACACGGAGAATTTCGACAGCGGGCTCCCGGCGGGATGGACGATCTCGAATTCGAGCTCGGAAGGAGTCGGCTGGGCCGTGGACGCTGACCCGGCGATCACGAAGGTGGGCAACGGGTCAGGTGGAGCGGGGTTGGACGGCCCGACGTCCGGCGGCAGCGCGGGCTCGCTGAACTACAACGACGGGATCAATTTCGAAGAGGACATCGCGAAGGGCGCCAACAAAGGCGTCGCGACGAGCCCTGTAATCGATGTCACGGCGCTGGGCGGCGCGGCTTATGTCAGCTTCGACCTGAACATGGAGACCGATTTCTACCTGTCACAGGACAACACGCGCGACCACTTTTCAGTCACGGTCACGACTGATTTGGGGGATTTCGTCACCGTCGACTTTGGCGATAACACGTCACCCGCGGGACTCTCCTACTATTTCAATTCCGGGCCGATGGGAACCTTTCGGCGGGTGGGATTCGACGCCGCTATTCTCGGTTTTTTCACCCCCGGATTCTCCACGATCTCGATCGATTTCAGCTTCACGACGGCCTTGGGTGCCGGCGGCGGACTGGACAACGCCTACAGCGGGATCTTCATCGACAACCTGCAGGTCTGCAGCGACCCGAACCCGCCTGCGGCGCCGACCAACCTGACGCCCTTGGACGGCTCGACGATCGTGGGAGGCCTCGGAATCCCACTCGCGCTCGACTGGACGGACGCCGTGGACACTTCTTCCTGCGGGGCAGGCGCAGTCTGGTTCTACATTGACGAGATCTACGACGCAGCCAACGTCATGGTTGCCACCACCGTCACAGACGGGTCCTTCGACACTTACGCGCCCGGGCTCCCGCCGGGAACCTACCATTGGCGGGAGCTTGCGGTTGACGGGGCCAACAGCTACGGGCCCTACTCGGCTTTCACCACCTTCACCATCGAACCCGCCCTGCCCCCTCTGGCTCCCGACACACTTTTCGTGAACGAGGGCGCGAACGGCGCGCAGTCCGGGAGAAGCGGATTTGTCGACCCGCTCATGGATGAAAGCCCACATTTCAGCGCGATCTACCGCGACGGGAATTCCATCGACAATGCGATCGCCTACCGCTTCCAGGTCACGACGGACCCGACCTTCCTGACCCTGGATTTCGACTCAGGGTCCATGGGCCTCTCGCCGATCATTCCCAAGGACTCGCGGTGCCTGGACCTCACGATGGGTATCAGCCTCCTCCGCGACACCGTCTACTTCTGGCGAATCCAGTACACCGACGCCGACGGCGCCACCGGGCCCTTCAGCGTCGCCCAGTCGTTCCGCATCGCCGATGATTTCGAGTTCGGCGTTCGCACGGGCTCGACGCACCATGGCCGCAAGAAGTGCTACCTCGCGACGGCGGCGTCCGGGGGAGTCACCCCGGGGGTGGCCTCGCTGATGCGGTACCGCGAAGACGTCCTCGAGCAGTCCGGTGCGGGGTCCCTGTTCAGCCGGGCCTATGCGACTGTGGGCGCGGTGCCAGCAGGGCGGATCCGGCCGGTATTCCAAGGGGGAAGTCCAATTCCGCTCAGCCAGATCCCCACAGGCCTCCTGGCGCTGGCTTCTGCACTGATGCTCGGGGTCGCGCTGGCCCGACGGTTGGGACA
>JAIOPR010000211.1 GCA_021413805.1 Planctomycetota bacterium | reverse complement strand
TCGCCACTCGGCTCGGCCTGCACCCTCACCCTGAACAGGTTTCCTGCGGCGGAGCGGAGTAGAAACATCCACAGTCCTGACCGTACTTTCTACCCTGCGGCGGCCGCTCTTTCTCGGACCCGAGGACATTCAACGGTCGCAGTTGGTCCCTCCGCGCGTCCGACAGGTAGTAGATCGTCTTCGGCACCCCACGGGCCTGCATCCTCGGCCAAAGAGTCCACGCCGTCGGGCTCGACCGCCCGCGTCAAGTTGCTCGGCGCCAGCCTGAAGATGGAGTATGTGCGACCGCTTCGGCGCCACGTAGGAACAACCAGGCGGCATCGGTTTGCGCGATCGGAGGAATTCGTTCTCGTAGTCGGACGCCGTGAACCAAGGCGCGCTACAAGCGATTGAACCGGGCAGCAGCCATTTGCTGGAGAGAAGCATGCGCAGGAGACCGACGGGCATTTGGGCGCAAGGACCCATCTTGCAGGCCGACTCGCCGCCCTTCGAGAAGATGGACGATCCCCAGAGTTGGACTGGCGATTCGACTTGCTCAGGGTACGAACTCGGCGCGGCTTATCTGTACCAGGAGCTCCAACGGGTCTCCCCGATGTCCCCCCTAGCCGAGCGAGTCGTCCTGCTCGGCAACGCGGTGAAGTACATCCAGGCAAATTACGTCGAGAAGGGGATCGAGGTCCCAACGGACAAGGCCTCGAAAACCGTGGAGGCCATCTTTCGGTGGGGCTGGCTCGGGTACTCGTTGTGGAAGCTCCGCAGCTTCAGGTCACCGGTCTACGACTTCGAGCTTCGGGAGCTCGCCGGGGCAGACCGCCGAACCGAAGACGGGGCGCGTCGCCTCCGGTCCCACGGGTTCACCTTTTCCGCGGCCGCCCACTTTGCCGGGAAAGGCTTCAGCGTTGATTTCATCAAAGCCGGGTTGAAGCCGGCGCCGGACTTCTTCATCAGCCGCAACAACGACAGATTTCCCTGCGAGGCCACGACCAAGGCTCCCACTGGCAAGATCGGCCCCGGTCACGATGTCGCGACCTATTTCTCCCACGTTCATGCCGCGATCACGGAGAAGAAACCCAAGTTCCGTGAGGCCCAGTACGACCACGGGGTCCTCCTGGTAGATGTCTCGCCCATCTACCACCTCGTCGAAGGCGCGCACTTCCAGAGAGCTGAGATCATCACAATGGAAGACTACGACCTTTGCAAAAGGGCCGGAGAGGAGGATCTTGGCTTCCCGCCGAGCCGGGTCGATCGCGTGCTCTCCTTCGACGACTCTCCCTTCGCTCAGGGCGTGAATGAGATTCGCCGCCTGCTCGATGGAACCTCAATCCGGAGCGTCATGTTTTGGCGCCGCCTAATCGAGGTGCGAGGGGATCGCGTGGTGCGACGGGAGGGGTCCAACATCCTCGGGACGATGAGGGGACGCAAGTTTTGGCGATACTTCCCCTCGACGTCGGTTCTGATGTTCCCGGCTCTGGATGAGAAACTCGTCGGATTCTAAGGAGGACGCTTGGGAATCACACCGGAGTACATGAAGGCGCTTCAGGAGGAAATTCGGAACGGCGGCCACCCAGAAAACAACAAGGTGGAGATGAAGTCCCGATTCACGGACATCGAAAAGCTCGTCGCTAGCGCGGCCGCGATCGCGAATACCCGCGGAGGCGACGGCATCATGATCGTCGGTTTGGGCCAGGAGACTGGCGATGTGACCTCCACGAGGATCAGGGACTGCCTTGGGGACTCGGAAAAGCTGCACAAGGCCGTCCGCGGCGCTGCATCGCCACCGTTCGAGCTCGAAGTGCGCGAAGTTGTCGTCGACGGTAAAGCACTGATGGTCATCGAGATTCCAGCCTCAAGAGAACGACCGCATGTGCTGAGGTCCTACGGTGGGCGAGAGAATCTAATCTTGGTCAGGAAGACGTCCGGCCAGCACCCCGCAAGTCGTGTCGACTTGGACGAGATGTACGCGGAACGGCAAGGCGGAGAGCCGCCGGTCGCCGACCCCGAGGAGCTGCGAGTAGAAGTGCGCTGCTTCGAGGCTCACGAGTGCAACTTCAAGAGAGAAAATGACCCGAGCGTTCGGATTCGATTTGACCTCCACCTCTGGACGCCGAACGCCGCCGTATTCCGAGAGCCTGTCGCGTCCGTTTCCGTTGAAGCTGTTCCAGAGGACTCCGAGTTCAAGATCTTCGCCGTCGAGACCGCTGGATGGAAGGCTCGGAACGATGAGGACTCCTGCGTCGTTAGGGCGGAGGCCGGCGAGACTCTCACACAGGGACCGAAGGTGCCCATGTTCCACGCGCAGGGATTCCTGCGTCACCCGCGGCCCGGTCCGCTGCGCTTCACAATTCGGAGAAACTGCGTCAACCGGACAGCGACGCCGATCAGGCTAGAAGCGACGAGCGCGACCATTGCCGCCGCCGCGAGCAGGAACCCGATGGGCCCCGCGCCGCGAGTCGCGCCGAACGACGTGTTGAAGGAGATGTTCTCAGGAGAGAAGTTTGATGCCCTCACCTGGACAAATGGGAAGGACTAGCTTCGCCCGAAAGTCCGGAGAGCAGGCTTCGGGAGGAACCAGACCGTGACTCCCAATACCGACCGGGAGGCCTAGTTCTCCTCGCCGGACTTCCGGGCGACGAAGGGCACGTGCAGCAGGCTCGCAGCCCTCCGCCTCACGATGTCGGGTCGGCGGTCGTAGCGGGCGGTCGTGGTTACGTTGGCGTGAGCGGCAAGCGCCTGCACGGTCGAGATGTCCGCGCCGGCGTCCAGCAAGTCGGAGACGAAGCTCCGGCGCAGATCATGCGGGCTGAAGGCGCCGACCCCTGCGCGAGCGCCGCGTCTCTTCATGACGTAGTAGATCGCCTGCGAGGACATCGGGCGATACACGATCCGGCCGGCCTTCCCCTTGCCGACGGGGCAGAACAGCGCACCCGCGGCGTCTCCCCGGACGGCAAGCCACGCTTCCAGCGCTTCCTTGCCGCCGTTCGAGGCGAACGCGAGCCGCTCCTTCCGGCCTTTGCCCGCGCGAATCCTGAGCTCGCCCGTCGAGGACGTGAAGTCGGCGAGGTCGAGCGCCGCCGCCTCGCTCCTGCGCAGCCCCGTCGAGTACAGGATCGCGAGGAGCGCCGCGTCCCGGACCGCCGACCGGCTCGGGTCTTCGGCGCAGTCCGCGAACAGCGCTCGAATCTCGCCGGCGCTCAGCGCCCGGCCGCGCGGAAGGCGCGAGCCGCGCACCGCCGGGAGGTCGCTCGCCCGCTCCCGGTCCTCGGCGGTCATCAACCCGAGCCGCCAGGCTTCGCGCAAGACCCCGCGCAGGGCGGCAAGCGCCTTGTTGCACGTCGCGGGAGCGAAGCGCTCCGCCAGCGCCGCGCGCACCGCGGCCGCGTGCTGGTACCTCACCTGAGCCCACGGCAGCGTGATGGCGTCCGCCGTCCCGCTGGACAGGATCCCGGCGATCAAGTCGAGCGCTCCCCGCATCGTCCGCCTCGACCCCTGCGCCAACCGGGCCAGGTACACGGCCGCGGGGTGCCGGTCGCGCGGGGACGCCGCGCCCTTCGCGGGGGCCAGCCGCGTCTCGGGGCCGTTCGGCACGGCGACGAGGGCCGCAGAATGCGACGCGACCTCCGGGAGGGCCTTGCGGTCCGGGCGGGCGACCCGGGGCCTTGCGGGCGAGTTTCTCAGGGGAGACCTCCTTTCGCTTTCTGGAAGGACCATTCTCATAAGGAATAATGGCGGGCATTGACCTGCTTGTCTGCGGCTTCTTGTCGTGGCGGTCCAAAGTGTTTTCCACGGACTTCTGGCGTCTATCATTCCATCATGAACCACGATCAGCTGCGCCAGTTCGGCCTGGTCCCTTTCAAGAGATCGAGTCTGCGACTTCGACCTCGTTTTGAGCTCGGGAGCATCGTCGCCACCCTTGGCGCGCTCTGCCGCGCGACGCAGAAGGGGATCCACATTGAGGTCCTGCTCTCTCTGCATGAGCGCGGGTTCTGGCACAACCGGGACCGGGAGGACACGGCCCGCAATAATCGAGCACTGAAGAGTGGCCTTGGAATGCTCATGAGCACTCACGGCACCGGTGACACGACGCTTTGGATCATCACGGAGTGGGATCGTTCCTGCACGACCGTTCTCCGTCCCGAGGATTACTAGCCGCACCAGCGAATTCCCTAGAGCTGTAACCCCAGGCGGCCCCTGATCCTTGAACGTCGAGGAGTTCACTACGTTCCCGATAGGCATCCCCACTCCGGCCCGTGCATATACCTCCAGTTGCCGTCGGTGTACTTGTGCTCCCGGCCATTCGACGGGTCCTTCCCCCTCCCTTCCTTGAACTTGCGGTTCCGCGGCTCCGGGGCATCGGGGAGCCTCCCATCGCGGGAGCGCCAGCGCCGCCCGCGGGACTGCCCCCACGCGGCGTACACGAGCAGCGCTTCGGGCACGATCCGCAGGACCCGGTGCCACCGCCCCTTGGCGCTGAGCCGCGGCCAGAAACGGTCGACGAGCCCGAGCCTGTACAAGTACGCGAGCAGCCTACAAAAGTACGGCAGGTCAAGTCGGGCGGTGAGCCGCCGGCGCCGGTAGCCCATGGCGACCGCAATGGCCGGCCCCACCTCGCTTGCCAGAGCCGCCAGCTTGACGTTCCCGTGGTAAACCCGGCCGTCAGGGCGGGCGAGGAGGATGAGGGCTTCCAAGACGCACCGCTCGCGCCAGGTGAATCCGCACTGGTCCATCAGGGTTCGCACCTCGGCGGGCGTCCACGGCAGCGACGGGGCCTGAAGCGGTAGCAGGGGGAGGCTCCTTTTTACACCGGAATGGGGGGCGTGGACGCAGCCGCCATCGGGGGGGACGGCACAACATCCGGGCAACTTGGTAGAGGCTCCGATTGAGCGAACGCGGCCCGCCGAAGAGTTTCACCGATCCACATCTTGGCGTACTCCTTCGCTGTCCGGCCGACCTGGCTGATGCGTTCGACGTCCACCCTACCCACCAGCGCGGCCTCGATTTCCATCGCGATCGCCACCATCGCCCTCCCGAGCAGATCGTCGAGCGGCCCCTCTTGCCGCGGCTCAATGGGGACGACGCTGCGCTTCCGCCCCGGGGTCCGCCAGACCAGCTCCTCCGCCTCCAGCCGCCTCAGGTGCTTGTAAGCGGTCACCCTGCCGATGCCGAGGATAGCACCCACTTCCGAGATGCTCGGCGAGCGGCCCTTCTCCGAGATGAACTGGCGAACGACTCTGAGGACGTCTGCGCCGCGGGGGGTCACGAGAGCACCTGCGATGTGTTCATGGGCAGCCTCGTAGAAAGGGCTCGACGTAGAAGGACGGGAGCACGGGCTGCCACCCGCGACCTATAGATTCCACCATTCCCGGGGTGCCAGGATCAAGTCCTTGGCCAGTATCCCGTTCTTCGCCAGCTCTCCTGTCTGAGGGCCGCGATCCAGCCAGGCCCGTCGAGGGGGCGCCCCATGCTTCGCCACTTTTCCCGGCAGAAGCACATCATTCCCGTCCCCTTAGCCCAAGCCACGACCTGCCGGGCGACCGCTGCCTCCTCCTCGACTGGGGACCCGAGGATCCACCCTTCCAGCCCCGTCACTCGGACCTCCACCCCGAAAGGATCGGGGAGGAACGGGATCACCTCGACCGCCGCCAGCACCTCGACCCCGGGGCCGTGCTCCGTCCACATCGCCTCAAGGCCGACCCGGACCCTGGTCCGCCCGCGAATCATCACGAAATGATGTCCCCGAACGACGGGACCGTCCCCGGTGCATCCAGGACGCTTCACAGGTGTTCTCTCCTCATTCGGCGAGCCTTCGCCTCAGGTCCGCGCGTTCATCGCTCTCCCTGGCGACGGCCTGGTCCCACGCCTCCGCGTCGCGGTGCCGCTCGATGGCCCTGCGGACGCGCTCTTGCAGCTCCTCGGGGGCGAGCGCCTCGACCTCGATGACCTCGTTGCCGAATCTCCTGAGGTAGTCCTTCGTCCGCGAGTCGTTCCCGTTGACGGGAAGTCTCGGGACCGCGGGATTCGACAGGTCCGCCTCCACGACGGCGATTCGGTCCAGCTCTAGCTCGGTACCCGCGCCTGCCGCCGCGCGCACCCACGCCTCCGCCTCCTCGGCCATGTTCACGCCCGATGGGTCGAGGTCCCCGACGTAGATGATCACGAAGGGTCTGCCGTCTATCCGTCGGCTAGCCTCCTTCTTCGCGCTCACCGACAGGTACCCGCGGTCCACCAGGAGGGGGACTTCATACTCTCGGGCGATCGGCTCGACCGCGGCGGCGAGCGTGTCCTTCTCGATCCAGACCTCGACCCGTCGTGGCTGAAGCGCCCACTTGTCCAGCCGGTAGGCCGATCGCGCGGTCCCCAGGTACTCGGGGAGGTCCTGCCACGTGCTCACGGTACGGAGCTCGCGTAGGTTGTCTCGCACGCCGTCCCACGGGAAGTCCCCGCGCTCCCGCGCCCGGGCAAGCGCGCGCTGCACGGTCGAGTAGCCCTTATCGCTCTTCTCCACCAGTTCCTCGACCGCGAGGCAGTAGAAGAATTGCCGCACGGTCGGGACGATGCGGGCTGGCCCGAAACGCGATTCCCACAGCTCGCACATCCGCGATACGAGAACTCGGGTCGCATTGGATATCCCTCTCGCCATCGGCAGCCTCGAAGCAAGGGCTCAACCTGAAAAATCGGGAGCGCCGGCTGCCACCAGCGACCCCTACATTCGACCATTTCCGGGAGAGCAGAATCAAGTCCTTGCCAGGTCCTCCTGTCCTACGCGCCCTCGCTCGGTGGGTCGCGGCGATCCAGGTCGGTGCTTCGATTCCGACCGCTAGGAACGACGAGTCGCCGCGCCGACGCTGACCACGACAACTTCATGCGACTTCGTGGGAGACACCAGGGCGAGCTCAAGCATGCGGCAAAGGTATGAGACCCGGTGCGTGCCTTCGATCAAGTGAAAGGGCCGACCGCATGCACGCCCAAAGCCCTTGAGCTCTCCTCCTTTGTTCTCCAG
>JAIOPR010000210.1 GCA_021413805.1 Planctomycetota bacterium | reverse complement strand
GATCAGGACGTCGGCGCGGCCGCGAAGCGCCTCCGGGCGTTCCTCCATGGCGAGGACGCGGGCGTAGCAGGACAGGGCTTCCTGGTTCGCGTAAATCTGCCGCGCCCTGTCGGCGGCCTCGAGAAAGAGCGCAACCGCCCGGTCGCGGACCTCAGCCTGCTCGTAGTGGTTCGCGGCCGCCGCAAGCCGATCGAGCGGGCGGCGCGAGCCGAGCTTTTCCTCGAGCGCTTCGGCGATGCCGCGATGAAGCGCCTTCCGGTTGCGCTTGAGAATTTCGCGGTAGGCGACCTCGGGAATCAGGGCATGCGCGAACGCGAATTCCCGGTCGCCTGCCGTCGCCGCCTGGCGCTCGTGGATGAGTTCTCGCCGCACCAGCTCCTGCAGCGCTTCGTCCACGCCACGGCCCAGGACGCGTTCCAGGATCGACCGTGAAAACGTACGCCCCGCGACGGCCGCCGCCTTGAGGACTTTGCGGGCATCTTCGGGAAGCGCATCGATGCGAGCGGTGACGACGCCCTGGACGGTGTGGGGAAGCCGGACTTCTTCCAGCGGGCGCGCGAGCCGGAGGGTGCGAGCAGGGCTGAGGGACAGGCCCTCCCCGTCGATCTCCACGTCCTGGTCCTCCGCGAGCGCGCCGTCTTCCACGAGGTTCCGGATCATCTCCTCGAGGTAGAACGCATTTCCTTCCGAGCGGTGATGGAGCAATTCTTCGAGCTCGGTCGGCACGCCGCGGCCCCCGAGGATGGCTCGGATCAGCAGTGACGTTTCCTCGGGCGAGTGGGGCAGGAGATCCACCCGGTCCAGCTCGCCGAGCGAAGGCCGCTCGCGGAACGCCTCCGGCCGTGCGATCACCACGAGCACGACGGGCGCCGCCGGCGGCGACTTCAGCAGGTTCTCGACGAAATCCATCGTTCCGGAGTCGGCCCACTGCAGCTCGCTTAGCACGAGCACCACGGGCCCGCGTTTCGAGAGGCCGATGAGGAGGTTTCGAAGCGCCGCGAACGCGGCGGCGCGGACATCGCGGGGATCGAGGTGGCGGACGCGCGTGCCGGTGTCGATGCCGAAGAGGCGGCCGATGAACCCTGAGGAGAGTTCGGGGCTGCGGTCGCCGCCGGCGGCGAGGTCGTCGGCGATGGCCTGCATGAGCGCTCCCGGCTCGGCGTCAACTCCGTACCGCCCGAGGATCGCCGCGCGAACGGCCCGGCACGGCTCGCCGCCGTATGGGACCGCTTCCCCCGAGAGAAAAACCGCATCGGGCCGGGATTTTTCGGCGCGGGCCTGCCACTCGGCGACGAGGCGCGCCTTCCCGACCCCGGGTGAGCCGCAGATGCCGATCGCCGTCAGGACCTGGGAGGTGCGGGCTTTCTCCAGGGCCGAATCCAACCGTGCGAGTTCCGTGGCGCGGCCGACGAACGGCGTTCCGACCCCGGCGCCCGGGTTGATCCTCGGCGCCGGGCCCGCGACGTCGAACGCCGCGATCGGGTCGGTTTTGCCTTTCACATGAAGCGGATCGAGGGCGCGGACTGCGAATTTGCCGTCCACCAGGCGCTGCGTCGCGGCGCTGATCACGGTGCGGCCCGGCAGTGTGTGGGTGTGGAGCCGGCTCGCGATGTTCACGGTGTCGCCCATCGCGGTGTAGTCCTTCTCGCCTCGGTCGGACACGGAGCCGACGATGGCTTCCCCGGTGTGCACGCCGATCCTGAGGCGAAGGCGGTCGTCGCGCAGGGCGTGGTGAAGGGCGATGGCGCAGCGCACGGCGCGCTCGGGGTCGTCCTCGTGGGCGGTCGGGGCGCCGAAGAGCACCATGACGGCGTCGCCGATGTATTTATCCACGTAGCCGCCGTGCTTCTCGATCACGGGGGTCAGCCGGGCCCAGCAGGCGCGGATCCGTTCTTCTACTTCCTCGGGGTCGAGCCGCTCCGCGAGCGAGGTGAAGCCGCTGACGTCTGCAAAAAGCACCGTGACGATGCGGCGCTCTTTGCCCTCGTCTTCATAGGCCGCCGTGCCCAGCCGCGTCCCGCACTGGTTGCAGAATTTGCACCCCGGCGGGTTCGGCGCGCGGCAACGCGGACAGGCGTTCGCCGGCCCCGCGGCAGCAAGCCCGCCTCCGCAGCCGCCGCAGAAACGTGCCGTCGGCAGGTTTTCGGCTCCACAGCCCTGGCACTTCACGGTGCGCCCGCCCCCCGGAAACACGCGGAGCCGGGCGTCGTCGGCCCGGCCCCGCACTGTCCGCTATTTGTAGGAAATCACCCGGTCCTGCCCGATCCCCAGGCACCGCATGCACAGCGCCGTGGCGCCCAGGATTCCCTTTCCCGCGCATTTCGAACACGGGGCGTGGTCCGGGGGCTTGGTCAGCATCGTCTTCTCGGCCGCATACGCGCTCAGCCAGTTGATCTTCACGGTCGTCGTCTGCTTCGTCCACCACGCGTCCACGAGCTTCCGCTCGGCCGCCGCCGCCGCCTTGAGATCGGTGATCAGCTGCGCGTTCTTGTTCTTGTTGCGGATGTCGTCCAGGTTCGTCGATTTCTCGATCGCCAGCTGGTCCGGCTCCATCATCCACGAGCCTTCTCCATAGCTCGCCTGCTTCCAGTCGTCCAGCTCGCGCGATCTCCAGTCCGCTTCAAACTGCTTCCGGTCCGCTTTCTCGCGCTCCGCCAGCTTGTCGAGAATCTCCCCCGTCATCGTCTTCTCGACGTAGTCCTTCAACTGCTGGAACGTCAGCTTCGCCGCCACCGCCTTGCCCACCAGCGATTTCATCTCGTCGTAGTACGCCTTCGCCCTTTTCTTGTCCGCTTCCTTCTTCTGCTCCGACTTCAGCGCCGTCACGTTCCCTTCACCCTTGTTCGCCAGCTCGGCCGCCTTCGTCGCCGCCGCCGTGCCCGGATACTTCTCCACGATCTCCTTGTACTTCGCCACCGCCTCCTCCAGCTTGTCCTTCGCCGTCAATTCCTCCGCCTCCTTCATCATCGCCGCCGCTTCAGCCTCCCGGATCCCCGCCTCCGCTTTCGCCATCCGCGGATCGACCCGCGACTTCCAGGTCGCGTCCAGCTCCAGGGTTTTGGCGAAGTGCTCTTTCGCCTTCGCGAAAAGGCTGATCGCGAGGCAGAGGTCGCCCAGGTCGAAGTTCCCGGAAGCCGTGTCGAGCTTGTAGAGCGGCGACTTCGAAGCGTACAGCTCGTCCGGCGTGTACACCGAAAGCGCGTTGATCTGCGTCTTCTCGCGCCGCGCAATCGACTTGATGTTCACGTCTTTCGTCCCCTTCGCCGTCTTCATCTTGAGCTTGTCCGCGTTCTCCTCCAGCACGATCCCTTCCAGCGTCTCGTTCCGGGTCGTGTAGATGACTTCGCCGGCCATCAGGAATCGAGACGCCTTCTCCATCGCGGACCGCGCCTTCAGCCGCTGGGCTTCGCCGCCGGCGAGCTGGTCCCATTTCAGGTCCAGCTCAAGCCCGTTCTCGGCAAACCGGATGCGCACGATTTCGTCATCGGAAGAGACAACCTCCCCCGAATGGTATGTCCCGTCCCGCATGCGGATCGTTTCCGCCGCGACCGGCGCGAGCAACGCCGCTGCAAACGCGGCAATCAGCACCTTTTTCATCGATCCCTCCTTGGGTCCCCCGTCTCTAACACCCGATTCTAGAAGAGTTCCGGGATGATTCGCTTCGTTTTCTCCGTCAGGAATTCCGTGACCTGGTGCGCGTCCGTCAGGGCCAGCGCGTCCTGCGCGATCTGCTTCGCTTCCGGAACCGTCACCGAGCGCAGCACCTTTTTGACTTCGGGAAGAGCGCTCGGCACGGCGCTGAAGCTCCTCAACCCGAACCCGAGCAGCAGCGCGGTAAAGAGCGGGTCTCCCGACATTTCACCGCACATCGAGACAGGGCGCTCGGCTCGCGCGCCGGCGTCGATCACGCTCCGCAGCAGCCGCAGCACCGCCGGGTTCGCCGGCTGGTACAGCGAGCTGATCTTCTCGTTCATCCGGTCTACCGCCATCACGTACTGCACGAGATCGTTCGTCCCGATCGACAGGAAGTCCGCTTCAGTGCACAGGATGTCCGCCGCAATCGCCGCGCTCGGCACCTCGATCATGATCCCGATCGGCATCTCCGGGTCGAACGTCTTCCCTTCGCCGTCCAGCTCTTCACGCACATCCGCCACGATCGCCTTGGCCTGCTTGATTTCTTCCACGGTCGAAACCATCGGGAACATCAGGCGCAGTTTCCCGAACGAACTTGCGCGCAGGATGGCGCGAAGCTGGGTGCGGAAGAGGTCCATGCGGTCGAAGAGGAGGCGGATGCCGCGGCAGCCGAGAAACGGGTTGCGTTCCGGCGCGGTCCCGCCGATGAGGTCCTTGTCCGCGCCGATGTCGAGCGCGCGAATCGTCACGGGCCGGCCGGGGAATGCCTTGAGCACGCTGACGTAGGCGTCGAACTGCTGCTTTTCCCCCGGCGGATTGCGCGGGTCGGTGTAGAGGAACTCCGTGCGGAACAGCCCGATGCCGCCTGCGCCGTAGTCCTTCGCGTTCTCCGCCTCTTCCGCGAGCTCGATGTTCGCCAGAAGCGACACCGCGATTCCGTCGCGGGTCTCCGATGGCTGCGTCCGCATTTCTTCCGCGGTCCGCCGCTCGAACTGGATGAAGTTCTTTTCCAGCGTCCGGTACTTCCGAAGCGTCTCTTCGTCCGGCTCGACGATGACGATTCCCTTCGTTCCGTCCACGATCACCATGTCCCCGCCGCTCACGTCGCGGGTCACGTTCTCGATCCCGACCACCGCCGGGATTCCCTGCGCCCGGGCCAGGATGGCCGTGTGGCTCGTCCGCCCGCCGCCCTCCGTCACGAAGCCCAGGATCTTGCTGCGGTCCAGCGAGATCGTCTGCGACGGCGTCAGGTCCCGCGCGAAAATCACCGACTTCTGGTGCACCCCGTTGTGCGACTGCTCGCGCTGCCCGAAAAGCGCGCGCAGCAGCCGCTTCTCCACGTCCGTGAAATCCGCCACGATCCGCGCCGCAAACCCGCCCGGGTCGTCGCGCGAGGTCAATTGCTTCACGATCGTCCGGATCTTCTTTGAAACCGCGTGTTCGGGAGTGAAGCGGTACTTGCGGATCGAGTCGATCACCGAGACAACCAGATCCTGCGCGATCGCGATGTGGCCCTCGAAAATCTTGTGAAGGTCGTCCTCGGGCATCGCCGCCGCCAGGCGCTTGACGTCCTCCGTGATCTCCGCGACGACCTTGTCGATGGCTGACTGGAAGCGTGCGACTTCGGCCTCGATGTGCTCGGGGACGACCGCCCGCCGGGGCATGCGGTACTCCTCGAGATCGAGGAGGAAAGCCTCCCCGATCACGATTCCCGGGCTGACCGGCGTCCCTTTCAGGATCTGCATCGCGCCTTTTCCGCTCCGCTCACGGCCCTATTCCAGGCCGAACCGGCCGTCGATCAGTTTCTGGATCGCATCGACCGCCTCAGCCGCGTCAGGGCCCTCGGCCTTGATCCGCAGTTCCGTGCCATGCGCCGCGGCGAGCGTCAGCAACTCGATGATGCTCCGCGCCGACACTTCCTGCCCGTCCTTCACGATCGTCACGGGACTCTTGAACTTGCCCGCCAGCTCGGCAAGCTGCGTCGCCGGCCGCACGTGCAGCCCGTGACGGTTCTGGATCGTTACTGTTTTTTCGGCCACGCTCACGCTCCCACCGACTGGTCCATCTCTCGAAGCAGGTCCCAGATCGCTTTCGAATCCTTCGCCGCACGCAGGAACTTCGACATGTTCGGCAGCCGGATCCCCGCACTCACTCTCTTCAACACCGCCAGGTGCTCGTCTGCCTCGACGGGCGGAGAAACGAGCATGAAAATCAGGTGCACCTTCTCCCCGTCCACCGCGCCGAAATCCACTCCCGCTTTCGATCGTCCCAGCGCGCCGTACAGCGCGCTGATCTTCTCAACCTTGGCATGGGGAAGCGCGACTCCGCCTCCCATCCCCGTCGTGCCCATCTTCTCGCGCTTCATGAGGGCACCCAGGACCTCTGTCGTCTTGAAACCCGCGGGCTTTCTCGCCACGCGAAGAGCCTCGACGAGTTCCCGCAGGGCGCCTTTCTTGTCGGTCGAAAGAATGTCACCCACGACCGATTCCCGGGACACCAGATCTGTCAGCTTCATGGCCTTCCACCTCTCCCCTGCACGGCGATTTTGCGGCCGCCGATCCCGCCCCTCACGACCCTGCGATGTTCCGGCCGGGCTAGTCTTCCGCGGACTTTGCTGCCCGACCGGTGGTCTTCGGGCTGTTCTTCACGTGGTGCCCCTTGATCTTCTCTTTCAGCTTGGTCAACTGGCGCTCCATCTTGTCCGTGACCAGGTCGAGGGCCGCGAAGACGTCCTTTTTCTTCTCGTGGGCCACGAGCTGGATGCCCCGGGCGCCGCCGCAGATCATTTCGGCGCTGAAGAGGTTCCCGTCGCGGTTGAGAGTCACCTGCATGCTCGTGATCCGGTCGAAATAATGCTCCAGCTTCGCCGCGCGTTCTTCGGCGTAGTCCTTCATCTGCTCACTGATGTCCATGTGCTTGACAGCGATCTGAACGCGCATCATCACTTGCCTCGAATGTGGCGGGAGCCCTTTACCTTCCGAGCCCGAGCCGGTCCCCCATCCTGGGGTCGATCGCCGGAATCCCGCGGATTTTGTCGGCGGTCTTTTTCCAGTCGTACTCCACACGGTGATACTTCAACTGCTCTCCCTCGATCGTCACATAACAACTGCGCGGGTCGCCGTCGCGCGGCTGCCCCTCGCTTCCCACGTTGATCAGCTCCTTCTTTCCCTTCTCGAACGTGTACTCCATGTTCAACTCGGCCGGCGTGTGGAACTTCCCGTCATCGGAGATCACT
>JAIOPR010000209.1 GCA_021413805.1 Planctomycetota bacterium | reverse complement strand
CCAGAGCCTGACGCGCCCGCCGAAATCCGTGCTGGACGAGGTCATGGAGCGGTTGCGGTAGAAGAAATCAGTCGGTTATCCAAGGCCGGGGCGACAAACGCCTCGGCCTTTTTTTATGAAGCGCGGGGAGCGTCGCAACCCTGACGAAGCCGCGGAGGCGCCCCGCGAAGGCGCGCGCCGTGTCAGCCGCGGGCCAATGTCCACTTTACGTGAAGCGCGCGCCGAAGCGGCCCATCGACCGGGCCCGCTTCGGCGACGGAGAGGCAGGGATTCGAACCCTGGGTACAGGCATAACCCGTACAACGGCTTAGCAAGCCGTCGCGATAGGCCACTCTGCCACCTCTCCCCGAGGCGAGACAGGGAACCGGGAAACGGCATGCGCGCCGCGACCGGTCCTCCGCCTCGCCTCGACCCCAACCTGCGGGGCGGACAATCTAGCAGGGCGAAGCGTCGCCGCAAATCGAAACCTGTCCCGCCCGGCGCCCTCCCGCGCCGATACCTACTTTGCGCTGGACGCTTCCGCCCGCCCGGGACTAGGATGCTCGCTCGACGATTCACCGGAAACGACAGGAGACCTGGCCATGGGTGGGTACACGATCCGCGAGGGTTGCATCGGGTGCACGGTCTGCGCGAAGCGCTGCCCGACGGAGGCCATTACGGGCTCCACGAAGAAGATGCACTACATCGACCCGGAGCTGTGCATCGACTGCGGGGTGTGCGGCTCCTACTGCCCTGTGGACGTCATCTACGACCAGTTCGGCCAGCAGACGTTCATGATCAAGCAGGCCAAGTACCGCCCGCTTGCCGTCGTGCTCGAGGAGAACTGCACCGGTTGCGAAGCCTGCGTCAACATCTGCCCGTTCGACTGCCTCTCGATGCGGCCCGGCCAGGACGCGGGGCACTTCTTCACCGTTTCGTGGCTCTCGAAGCCCAAGGCGTGCGTGGCTTGCAAGCTGTGCGAAGTGGCGTGCGGCGACAAGGAAGCGATCCGGGTCGTCTGGCCGGAAAAGAACGGGGCCCTGGATCCGAACGGGGAACCGCTGCTCAGTTTCAATCAGCTCCCGGCCACACTCAAGTAGCGCGGGGCACGGTGCGGGTGGCGGAGGTCTCCATTTCGAACAGCCCGATCTTCGGCCTTCCGTACGGGGGTGCGATCCGGTGATCGCCATTGTCTCCGACATCCACGCGAACCTCGAAGCGCTTGATTCCGCGCTGAAGGACATCCGTGCCCAGGGCGTGACCGAGATCCTGTGCCTCGGCGACGTCATCGGCTACGGCCCGAACCCGCGCGAGTGCCTCGGCATCGCCATGAAGGAATTCCGCTTCAATCTCCTCGGCAACCACGAACAGGCCGTCATGCAGGGCGCGATCGGGTTCAACCCGAAGGCGAAGAAGGCGGTCGAGTGGACGAAGGAGCAGCTCACCGCGCCGGAGTTCCCGAGCGAGGAGAACCTGACTTTCTGGAAGTACCTGAACTCGATGCCCGCGCAGCTCACCGAGGACAAGGCGCTCTTCGTGCACGCTTCGCCCCTCGACCCCACGAACCAGTACGTCGTGCCGATGGACGCGTACAACGAGGCCTTCATCGACGAGCTGATGGACGTGGTGCCGCAGATCGCGTTCTGCGGGCACACGCACATCCCGGGGATCTTCACACAGGACTACCTGTTCCTCTCGCCGCAGGACGTGGACAACGAGTACCTGCAGGGCGAGCGCAAGCTGCTCGTGAATGTCGGGAGCATCGGCCAGCCGCGCGATGGCGACAACCGCTCGTGCTACATCCTGTGGGACCCGGAGAAGCGCGTGGTCCGGTACCGGCGCGTCGAATATGACTTTGAGACGACGATCAAGAAGATTGAGAAGAGCGGGTTG
>JAIOPR010000208.1 GCA_021413805.1 Planctomycetota bacterium | reverse complement strand
TAACCGTGCGCCAGGAGGCACTTCTCGACCCGGCCATCCTGCTTTGACTTTGCTTTCAACGCCATCCCGCCCACACGGATCCGTCCTTCGGGAAGAGCCTTCCGGACTCCCTCCGAGGCGACGAGGACCGATTCGGCGCCGCTGCCGGGGCGTTCGCACAGTCTCCACACGGCGAATCTTCCGCCCGCGGGGACCCAGGCCGGGCTCGGCGTGTAGATGGGAGCGAGCATGGAGAATCCTGCGCAAAATCCCGGGGGGTCTACCAGCAACTCCACGACGCCGGTGAGGATCGCGGTCTTGAGGGGCGCGACCTCCAGCGCGAATCGTGCGGGAGTCGTCCTCACCGGCAGCGCTTTCTCGCGCCGCGCTCTCATTTTCTTGTCCAGCATCCGAAGCGCATCGTCTCGCTCGGCCGGCCGGAGCCCGTCAAGGTGCATCTCAAGTTGCAGGAATGCCACCGGGTCCGCCGTGACGCGTCCCGTGCGCAACGCAATCTCCCCGGCCGTGATCTCGCCGTCTCCCGGACGCGTGAAGAGGCTCCAGAAGTAGCCGCCCGCGTCGTAGGTTTTAGCGAACGCTGCGAGCGAGTCGATGAATTCGAGCTTCTTCATGGCCCGTCCGCCCTTTCTCCCATCAGCCCTTCCCGATGCAGCCCGTCGCCCAGGAGGTATTTCATGGATTCGTGAGTCCATGGTTTCAGGACCCGGAGGATCTTGCCGAAGGCATCTTTGACTTCCCTCGGCTGCTCGAACAGATCGCGAATCCTGCTTTCCATGCCTGCCACGAGCACATCGACATGCCCGTGCCCCTCGCCGTCCGAGATGACGACGGCCACGGTGATATCGCGGATCGGGACCATGGCCGCGCCCTGGGGCCGAAGAGGATGAATCCGGATCTCGTATCGAAGTGGCAGCGCGCGCTCCTTCACCGTTGTTGCGCCGGCATCATAGGGCCGGGTACGGAGGGGAATCCAGCGCGCCGTGGCTATGATGGGGCCGTGCCCCTCCTGATCCTCCTGATGCTCGCCGCCGTTTCCTTCGGCCAGGAACCGAAGAAGGACGCCAACGGCGACCCGCTTCCCGCCGGCGCCGTCGCCCGCATGGGCCGCGCGGCGACTACTTCGGATTGCGCCGTGGACAGCGTCGCCTTTTCGAAGGACGGGAAGTTGCTGCTCTCGGGAAGCGAAGACGGCCGCGCGCACCTCTGGACGGTGGCGACGGGGAAGGAAGTCCGCGCGTTCGTCGGGCACTCGAACTGGGTTTACGCCGCGGCATTTTCGCCTGACGAGAAAACGATCGTCACGGCGAGCGCGGACGGCACGGTGCGGCTGTGGACCACCGCGACGGGCAAGGAAGTGCGGGTGATGAAAGGGCACGTCGGCTACGTCTACACGGCGGCGTTCTCGCCGGACGGCAAGACGATCGCTTCGGGCGCCGCGGACAAGTCGATCAAGCTGTGGGATGCGGCAACGGGGAAGGAGCAGGCGTCGCTCGAGGCGCACGAGGCTCTCGTGATGTCCGTTGCGTTCGCGCCCGACGGCAAGACGCTGGCTTCCGCCAGCCTCGACGGAACTGTCCGCCTGTGGGAACTCCCCGCCGGAAAGGCTCTTCGCACCCTGAAAGGCCACGAGGGCGGCACGAACCACGTCGCCTGGTCGCCCGACGGTACGCGGCTCGTGTCCGCGGGGCGCGACGGCGCCGTCGGGATCTGGACCGCAGCCACCGGCGAGCGCGAGCGCCTCCTCGCCGGCCACGAACGCATGGCGACGAAAGCGGTTTTCAGCGCCGACGGAAAATTCATCGCTTCCGGCAGCACCGACAAAACCCTGCGCGTCTGGGACGCGACGACGGGCGAAGCGCGCTTCACCATCGAGGGCCACGGTTCCCGCGTCTACTCCGTCGCGATTTCGCCGGACGGGAAACTGCTCGCGACCGGAGGGGGGAATTACAACGTGCTGGTGTGGGAAGTGGCGGCGGCGGGGAAGGGGAAGTAGGGCGAAATCGGATGCTCCGCGAGGGTTCCGATCAGGCACAATGGTTGCGGACAGGGGGCGCAGGAGAAGCGCCATGAATGCGAAGAAGCTGATGGTGGCCGTTGCCGTGCTCGTGCTGGGGATTGTCGTCGCCCGCGCGTGGGCGGATGACGGCGATGCCAAGGGTGAGACCGAGGGTCGTTACCGCCTGCACAACGGCGTGAACCGGGACACCAACCTCGTGTTCAAGATCGACACGGCGACCGGGAAGACCTGGGTCCTGTCCAAGGGCGGGGATTGGGACGTTGTCCTGCACTAGCGTCGCCCCCGAATGTGGGCGAAGGGCCGGGTCGGTCGATCGTATTCTCGACCCGAGCGTGTGGGGAAGCGTCCCCGGCGAGGCCGAATAGGCTCAGAAGTGCGCGAGCTGACGCTTCCCCCTAGGCGTCTAGGTATAGGAAAAGACGATTAACTATCAATAGTAATACGATGTGATATTAAAAAATGCGCGCTAAACCCCGCATATATGTATTGTTGCGCATTGAAGATTGAAGAAGATCAATGATTAGATAGGTAAAAGACGATGATTAATCGGTACGATGCCGTCGTCATCGGCGGGGCCATCGCGGGAGCCTCCACCGCGCTTCTCCTTCGTCGTCGTCACCCCGAACTTCGAATCCTCGTCATCGAACGCGATCCCGCGTTCGACTGGAAAGTCGGCGAATCCACCGTCGAGGTCTCTTCTTACTTCCTCACCCGCGTCCTCAAACTCTACGACTACCTCTCGCGCGAGCAGCTTCCAAAACAGGCCTTCCGGTACTGGTTTCACAACGGCGACGCCACCGACCTCCGGTCTGCCAGCGAAGTTGGCCCTTACCAGCTTGTTCGCCTCCCGAGTTTCCAGCTCGACCGGGCCAAGTTCGACGAACACGTGCTCGCGCTGGCCGCTCGGGAGGGCGCCGATCTCTGGCGCCCCGCGAAGGTCCTCGAGGTCCGCCTCGCGGAGGAAACTGGCGAATCCGAAAATGTCGTCGTCGTGGAGCGTGACGGCCAGACGATCGAAGTCCGCACGCCCTGGGTCGTGGACGCCAGTGGCCGGGCTGCGATTCTTGCGCGGAAGCGCGGCTGGCTGCGCCCGCTCGAAGAGCACCCGACGTCATCCGTGTGGGCGCGTTACAAAGGCGTGAAGGATCTCGACAGCGTGGAGGCCGGTGGCGTCGATCCGGATTCGGCCTGGTCCCGCGGGTCAGTCGCCTGCCGACGCCTCGCGACTAATCACTTCACGGGCTACGGCTACTGGATGTGGTTCATCCCGCTCCAGGGAGGCGAGACCTCCATTGGCGCCGTCTGGGACCGCCGCCTCGTCCAGCCGCCGGGCACCACCGCCGAGGAAAAGCTGAACTGGTTCATCCAGGGAAACCCGCTCACCCGGGAAATGGTCGAGCGCGCCACGCTCATTCCCGACGACCTCCGCATGTTCGGGAACCTCCCGTACCTCGTGGACAGGAACGCGGGGAAGGGCTGGTCCCTCGTCGGCGATGCCGCGGGGTTCCTCGACCCGTTCTACAGCCCCGGCCTCGACCAGATGGCGTTCTCGGTTTCCTGGACGCTCGAACTCATCGGCAAGAGCCGGATGAAACCGGACCCCATGGAATTCGGGAAACTTCTCAAGGCGCACAACGAGGGCTACTCGCGCTTCTTCCGCGGCTTTTTCGCGACGGTCTACCGCGACAAGTACTACCTGATGGGCGACTACGACACGATGACGGCGGCCTTCCTTCTGGACACCGCCCTGTATTACTTCGTCGCCGTCTGGCCCCTCTACAAGAAGGTCGGCAGTCGAGGTCTCCTGAACCCGCCGTTCTACGGGGTCGGCGGACAGTACGCCGTCCACCTGATCGGCTTCTACCAGCGCCGGTTGATCTCGATCGCGAAGCGCAAGCGGAAGCTCGGGATCTACGGCAACCGGAACAACGGACGCCATCCGCGGCTCATCGGATTCTCACTGGGAATCATGACGGTCCAGATGTTCATGAAGGGCCTGCGATTCTGGTTCCGCGCCGAGCTCGCAAACCTGTGGACGTACGTGTTTCCTCCGCGGCCGATGAAGTCCTCGATGCCGATGCCCGCTGCGGAGCCTTTCGAAGCGGCGGCGGCGCTGCCGATCGACGTCCCAAATCCCGTCGCGGCGCCCGGTGCGCGTGCCCGCCAAACCCAGGAGGTCTGATCCCGCCCATGAACCTGCTTCTCGCCGATGCCACCGCCCATGCCGGATCCGCAGTCGGGGCCGGGGCCGAGGAAATCGTCCTTCACCTGCTGTACCAGCTGCTCGCGATCCTGGTGGTGACCCGTGTCGTGACCTGGGTCTCGCGTCGGTTCTTCGCGCAGACGGACGTCTCGGGGGAAATCCTCGCCGGGATCGTGCTCGGGCCCAGCCTGCTCAGCGCGCTTTTCCCGGGGTTCATGGCGGAACTGTTCCACCCGTCCACGCGCACGATTTTCGTCGGGCTCGCCCAGGTTGGGCTCGTCCTCCTCATGTTCCAGATCGGGCTCGAGTTCGAGTTCAAATCGCACCTCGGCAAGGATCGCAAGCCGATTTTCGTGATCAGCGTCGTCGGGCTTTTCCTGCCGTTCCTGTGCGGGTATCTCGCGGCCCCGTACTTCTGGCACCAGTTCGCAGAGCCGCGGCCTTCGCTCTTCGGATTCCGCCTCTTCTTCGCCGTCGCGATGTCCATCACGGCAATCCCGATTCTCGGCCGTATCTTCATGGAGCTCGGCCTGTCCCACACCCGCACCGCGGCGCTGACGATCGGCGCGGCGGCGATTGACGACGTCGCCGGGTGGCTCGTGCTCGGCGTGATTTCGGTCCTGGTGAAAGCCGAGACCTCGCACGTCGCCGGTGTGGCCCCCTGGAGATGGGTCCTGCCCAGGCTCGTAGGGCTCGCGATCTACGCCGCCGTGGTCTTCCTGCTCGTGCGTCCCAACCTCAAGCGGGCCATCGCGCAGAATCTCCAGAAAAACGACGGCCTCCGCGTCCCCGCCATCGCCTGGATGCTCATCGTCCTCTTCGCTTCTGCCGCCATCACCTCCAACCTCGGAATTTTCGCCATCATCGGCGGGTTTGTCATCGGCGTCGCCCTCCACGACGACCGCCGGTTCGTGAACGAGTGGAAACTCCGCGTCAGCCCGCTCGTCTGGACGTTCTTCCTGCCGATCTTCTTCGCCTACACGGGACTCCGGACGGAAATCGGAAGCCTTCACGGCTGGAACGGCGTCGTGACCTGCGCGCTGGTCTGCGGCATCGCCTTCGCCACCAAGTTCGGCGGGGCCTACGTCGCGGCGCGATTGATGGGGGAGACCAACCGAAGCGCCGCGACGATCGGTGTCTGCATGAACACCCGCGCGCTCATGGAACTGATCGCCCTCAACATCGGTTACGACCTGGGCGTTCTTCCCAAGCCCATGTTCACCATGCTCGTGATCATGGCGATCGTCAGAACGTTCATCGCGACGCCGATCATCCGGGTCCTCATGAACCGCGAGCGGCGAGAGGTCGGGCACATCCCGATGCCCTCCGCCCTTCCCGAACCCGTGGGGGCCAAATGACACTCCGCTTCCGCAGAGTGCTCGCCCTGGTCCTCCTGGCCGGCCTTGCCTCCGGCTGCAGGCTCTTCGAGCCGTCCACGGCATTCTTCCTGAAGATGGAATTGGGCCCGAAGGAAGACCGGCCGAAGACCTGGGACTACGTCAAGCACCTCGGGATGCGCCGGGTCCCGTCCGTCGGAGACGCTGCTCCCGATTTCACCGTCACGACCATGGACGGGACGACGGCGATCACCCGAAGCGATTTCCAGGCGGGGCGCCCGCTGGTCCTCATTCTCGCCAGCTTCTCGTGACCACCGTTCCGTTGCCGGTCCGGCGACGTCGAGGCCATGTTCCAGAAGTACAAGGACACCGTGTCGTTTCTCTTCGTGTACATCCAGGACGTCCACACCGCCGACGGCTGGCAGGTCCCGGAGAACGAGAGCGAGGGGATCGTCTACGACCAGCCGGCCGATTGGGCCGCGCGGCAGTCGCGGGCGAAGCAGTGCTGCGAATCCCAGGACCTGACGATGCCGTGCGCCGTGGACACGATGGAGAACAGCGTGGACAACCTGTACTGCGGGTTCCCGGACCGGATGTTCGTGATCGGTGGCGACGGCAAGGTCGCCTACGCAGGGAAGCAGGGGCCCTGGGGATTCAAGCCGGAAGAGGCGGAAAAAGTGCTGAAGGATCTGTCCGCGGAAGCGCAGAAGATTGCCGTCGATTCGCCGGCGCAGCGATGACCGCCGCGGGAGTCCTCACCCATGTATGACGCTGCGATCATCGGCGGCGGGCCCGGCGGCTCAACCGCGGGCTACGTCCTCGCCCGCGCCGGGCTCAAGTGCGTGATCCTCGAGCGCGAAAAGTTTCCGCGTTTTCACATCGGCGAGTCGCTCCTGCCGCTCTCCCGTCACCTGTACGACCGGCTCGACCTGAACCAGGTGCTCGGGGGCGAAGGTTTCACGATGAAATATGGCGCGCAGTTTGTGTCCAGCGACGGCACCACGGAGAAGGCGTTCGACTTCTCCCAGGGCACCGAGGACCCGTACCGCATCGCGTGGGAAGTCGAGCGCGACCGGTTCGACCAGCTCCTCCTCGACCACGCCCGGTCGAAAGGCGCGGAGGTCCGCGAGCAGACCACCGTGGTGGACGTCGAGCCCGCCGAGGACAAACCGTGCCGCGTCCGGGTCCGCGACGCCGCCGGCGCTGAATCGACCATCGAGGCCCGCTGGATCATCGATGCGAGCGGCCAGAGCTCCGTCGTCGCCCACCGCCTCAAGCTGCGCGTCCCCCACGACTCCTACCGCAAGCTCGCCGTCTTTACACGCTTCCGCGGCGCTTCCCGCCGCCCGGGCCGCCAGGCCGGGAACGTCGACATTGTCCTCTCCAACGGCGGCTGGTTCTGGCTCATCCCGCTTCGCAACGACCTCATGAGCGTCGGCGTCGTGGGGAACCTGGCGGACTGGAAGGAGGAGGATTCGGCGCCGGAGGAATTCGTGAAGCGGATGATCGAGCGGACGCCGTATGTGAAGCAGCGGCTGGGGGGAGCGGCGATGGACGGGGGAGTGCACGTCGCGCGGAACTACAGCTACTCGGCGTCGCGGTTTCTCGGCCCGGGTTACACGCTGGTCGGGGACGCGGCGGCTTTCCTGGACCCGATTTTCTCGACGGGGGTGATGCTGGCGATGCGTTCCGGGGAGCACGCGGCGCGCCTCCTGGCGGAACGCATCAAGGGCGGGGGGCCGGTCTGTGCGTCGTCGATGAAGGCGTACCAGTCGCGGATGAGCCACTGGCTCAAGACCCACTTCCGCATGATCGACGCCTACTATTCCCCGGGGTTCAGCCAGGTCTTCCTGAACCCGAACAACATCCTCGGCATGGTCGATGCGGTCATCGAACTCCTCGCCGGGAACTCCGAGATGGGATTTCTCGACCGGATGCGCGTCCGCGCGTTTTACGCGATCCTCTGGCTGAACCGGAAGATCGGGTTCATCAAGGACGAGCGGGCGACGGAAGCGCAAGCGCATCACGCCTGATCTGAAGCGGTCCTAACCTGATTTTAAAATTCCCTTAACAAAGTCCCGCTAGAATCCCCCCCTTGCAGGGACGGACTACCGCCCAACGAGGGACAAGACATGAGTGCCAAAGAAGGCGACAAGGACCGCAGCACGTTCCGCCGCATCCACCGCGACCTTGTTGACGATTTCGACGAAGAGCTCGAGCTCGAGACCGAGGACTACGAACCCGGCGACATCCCGGCGAAAGGCATCTCCGACGCCGAGCGGACGCTTCGCCGCCGGTATTTCAAGGAGCTGTTCCGCCTCCAGTCCGAGCTCATCAAGATGCAGGACTGGATCGTGGCCACCGGGCACAAGCTCGTGATCGTGTTTGAGGGACGCGACGCCGCCGGCAAGGGCGGCCTCATCAAGCGCATCACCCAGCGCCTCAACCCCCGCGCCCTCCGCGTGGCCGCGCTTCCCGCCCCCAACGACCGTGAACGCACCCAGTGGTATTTCCAGCGATTCGTCAGCCATCTCCCCGCCGCGGGCGAAATGGTGCTCTTCGACCGCAGCTGGTACAACCGCCCCGGGGTAGAGCGCGTGATGAACTTCTGCACGGCAGCCGAGCTTGAAGAGTTTTTCCGGTCGGTGCCGGAGTTCGAGAAGATGCTGGTGCGCTCGGGGATCCAGCTGATCAAGTACTGGTTCTCGATCAGCGACGAGGAGCAGGAGTTCCGGTTCATGTGCCGGACGATGGACCCGATGAAGCAGTGGAAGTTGAGCAAGATGGACCTGGAGTCGCGGCGGCGGTGGGAGGACTACACGAAGGCGAAAGAGGTGATGTTCGAGCGGACGCACATCCCGGAGGCGCCGTGGTGGGTGGTGCAGGCGAACGACAAGAAGCGGGCGCGGCTGAACTGCATTCATCACCTGCTGAGCCAGGTGAAATACAAGGAGGTCCCGCACACGCCGCTGGACCTGCCGACGCGGGAGCACCGCGAGGACTACCACCGGAACCCGGTGCCGAAGGAAATGTTTATCCCGGACAAGTATTGAGGCCGGCCGGGATTATTGCTCCTTGAGAAGCGCCGCGAGCAGGTCCTGGAAGAGTTTGTCGAGGGCGTTGTCGAGAATTGCCTCGGCGAGGGTCTTCGAGTTCATGTCGAACTCGACTTTTTCGTCGGCCTCGTAGCTGGCTTCCGCGCTGCTCCATTCCTGGTCGCCGACCCGCAGTGTGACCCGGGCGGTCAGGCGGATCGCGTAGGCGTGGCCCGCGAACATTTCGTACAGCTTGCGCAGCACCTTGACCTCGTAGTGCGCTTCGAGCACCGCCGGGGTGCCGGTGAAATCGTGCCCGCCTTCAGGCGCGAAGCCGAGTTCGAGTTTCCCGAAGGCCTCGGAGGCGAGGCGTGCCAGGGTGCGTTCGACGCGAGCGGGGATCCCAGAGGTCCCCATCGCCGTGATCGGGTGGCCCGTGACGTCGTTCCCCGCCCCGTACTCGGGGAGTTCGGGCGTTCCATCCGCGACGACGCGCACCCGCAGGTCGAATCCGGCGGTGAGCGCGGCCACGAGCGCTTTCAACGGGGTGCGATTCGCCCGGGCCAGCCGCTCCTGCATCCCAGGGTCTTTCGAAACCGCCGGCCAGAGCCGTGCCGCCAGCCTGCGCCGCGCCGACCCCAGCCCCGGTGGAAATGGCTCCGTGCTTCCGTTGCGAAGCGACGTATCAAAGGCGGCCCGGCACTCCGCCGCGCTCCACGCCGCGGGAATCGCCGGCCACTCCAGCGCCATCAGCGCCTCTTCCACTTTCGGCGAATCCGATTCTGTCGAGGGAATCCCCGCCAGCACCGCCAGGAAATACCCGTGTTCGAATTTCCGCAGATCGAGTTTCTGCAGAAGCGCCGCTTCCGCCGCGCGGGTCCGGTCCGCGTCGTTCTCGCTGATGCGGCTGAAGGCGTCGTACGCCAGCGATTCGAGCGCTGCGGGCCCGTGCGCCGCCTCCACCATCGCCACGATCGCTTCCGGGGATCTCGGGTCCGCCGGGCGCGGCTTGGCGTTGTCGCAGGCCGTGAGGAGGAGGAAGAGGCCCGCACCAATCCGGGATATCGGGCGGAGACAGGAGTGGTCGCGCAGTTTCACGCAAGGACCTCCGGGAGACGGATCAGGGTTTGGGCCACGAGCGATTCGTGCGGGACCTTAGCAATTATCCGCAGGCTCTGGAAATCGGACCGCCACTTTCTCCATTTGTCCACTTTCGCGCATCCTTCCGAACCCGCGGCCGCCATTTGCGTCCAACCGGGTGTGAACGACCTCCCCGACGAAGACCTGGTCGCCCTGTCAGCGCGCGGACGGCAGGACGCGTTCGAAGTCCTTGTGCGCCGGCACCAGCGAAAGATCGCGGGGCTGGCGTACCGGTTCACCGGGTCGCGGGCCGAGGCGGAGGACCTGGCGCAGGACGTGTTCCTGGCGGCGTGGACGGCGGCGCCGAAGTGGCGGCCGGAGGCGAAGTTTGCCACGTGGCTGTACCGCGTGACGACGAATGCGTGCCTGAACTGGAAGCGCCGTTCGCGGCCGCGGCTGGCGGAATCGCTGGATTCGCGGCCGGCGGCGGGGGAGTCGGCGGAAGCGGCGCTGGCGCGGCAGGAGCAGTCGGAAGCCGTGGCCGCGGCGGTGCAGGCGCTTCCGCCTAACCAGCGTATGGCGCTTCTCTTGCGGCGATTCGAGGACCGCTCGAACCGGGAGATCGCGGAGGCGCTCGAAACGACGGAACCGGCCATTGAGGGCCTGCTTCAGCGGGCCTACGACGGATTGCGGGAAAAATTGCGCGCTGGGCATCAGCCCGCGCGGTGTTGAAACGGGAAAAGGAGAGATCCATGCGCAAGGTCGCGGTCGGGCTGGTGCTGGCGCTGGCGTGCGGGCTTCGCGGCGTTTCCGAGGAGCCGAAGGATGGCGGGGAACCGCGGTGCGAGATCAAGCTCACGAACGGCTCGCTGATCAAGGGCACGTTCAAGGGGTTCAGCTCGATTTCGCTGAAGACCCGGCACGGCGTGCTGAAGTTTGTGCTGAAGGACCTGCGCAACATCGTCTGGGGAAACGTGAAGAAGGAAGAGCTCGACACCGTGACCGCCTCGGACGGCGCGTTCAAAGGTTGGATCGATGAGATCGGGCCGATCGAGGTCGATACCGGCTACGGGTTTCTCAAGATCCCGACCGAAGCGATCAAGACGCTGCGCGTGACGATGTCGGGCCGGACGCTCGGCGATTCCTTCGACTCGGACGACCTCTCCAGTTGGACGAAGTTCGGTCCTTCGCCGTGGACGGTCACGGACGGCAAGCTGACGGAGCAGCCCTCCGGCAACTACGACTCGATCCAGTTCAACGAGGTCCTCGAAGGCGCGTACACGGTCGAGGTCGATATCACCAACGCAAACAACGCCGGGATCCTCTTCCATGCCCAGGACCAGAACAACGCCTCCGGCATCTGGCTCAACCCGAACAAC
>JAIOPR010000012.1 GCA_021413805.1 Planctomycetota bacterium | reverse complement strand
AAGTTGCGCAGTTCCGCGACGACTTCGCCGAGACCGACGTCCCCGACCTTGAACTTGCCCTTCGGCGTCGCCGGCGCGAGGTCTTCGCCACCGGTGCCCTTGAACTGGAAGAAGAACTCGTGCTCGCCGGGTTCGGCGTTGAGTTCGGCGACGAGCGCGATGAACGGGTGCTGGGTGGGGAGTTTGCGGACGTTGACGACATTGAAGACGCCGAGGATGTTGAGCTTCCCGGCGGTGCGGAGGGCGCCGTCGCAGACGATGAGGTAATTAACTTTCATGGAAGGGCCCTCGGGAGGGGAGAAGGGGAGCGTTGAGTGGAGTGGGTTTTCGCAGGGAGCCGCTTGCGGGGCAATGGAAAGTGATGCAGCCCGCGAAGCCGCCGGTTCCCTGCGCTTGACCGCGTGGCGGTCTCTTCCTATCTTATGCGCCTTCAAAGCGGCGTAGCTCAGCTGGTAGAGCAAGGGACTCATAAGCCCTCGGTCTCCGGTTCAAATCCGGACGCCGCTATGCGGAAGAAGAGCAGGGAGTGCTGCGGCGCGTCCGGACCTCCGTTCGCTTCGCTCACTCCGCCCCGGCCTCGCCTTCGCGCTCCCTGCTCTTCTCCCGCATGGGGAGATCGGGGAGCGGCTCCTCGCGAGGGTTTTCCGCTACTGACTGGTTGCGCCTTCGGCCTGGCGCTGGAGCACCGCTTTCGCTAGCTGCTTCTGGTAGTACGGCTCGGCGTCCGCCTCGCCGTCGAGGGGCGAAATCGACAGGGCGAAACCGGCGACCAGGACGGCCGCTTCGTTGTGGTGGGCGACCCGGCAGGCCTCGCCCAGCGTGTCCCAGTACGCGGGATTCCATGGTTCTCCCGCCACGGCGCGGACCGCGTGGGGCATCGCCGCGTTGCCGTCGGACATCTGCGGGGTGCGGCCGATGCTCAGGAACCACGCCGTGTTGTTGTTCATCTCGGTGGTGTCGGGGAAGACCTCACTGTAGAGCTCCACCTTCTTGCGCGCTTCTGCGCCGCGTCCCATCGCGTCCCACGCCTCGGCGATGATGTACTGGAGCGCGGGCCAGGAGACGTCGTCGGGGGACTGGAGGTGGGCGAGTGCCTTCTCGGCGATGAGGGGCGCTGACGCGGGAACCTCCGAGGCGGTCAGGAGCTGCAGGAAGAACCGCTCGTTGTTGTCCTGCGGGGTCATCGCCTCCAGCGCCTTGGCCAGGGCCCGCTGCGCCCGGGGGCGGTCCGTCTTCATCAGGGCCTGGGCCGCGGAAGAAGCCACCTCGTTTTTCGACAGGATCAGCGCCTCAAGGCGGTCGGCCGCTGCCGGGTTCGACGACGCACCCAGCATCGACAGCGGCGAATCCCAGGCACCGGCGGAGCGGCTCGCATTCTGCGGGTTCGCCAGCGCGTCGAGCGCCTTCGGCCTGCCCGCGGCGAGGAGAATGGAAGCGGAGCGGAGGAACACGGCGTTCGCGTCGGAAGGGATCCCGTATCGTTCGAGGACGTCCAGCGCGACGGGGTCCGAAGCGCCGACGGCCAGCGTGGCCGAGAGCCGGACCCGCACGGGTTCCTTGTCGCCGAGGTGTTGACGCAGTGCGTCAATCGCGGCCGGTTCCGGGCGCCACGCGAGGACTTCAGCCGCTTCCATGCGCGCCGGCCCGTCCGTCCGGCCCAGCTCCGCGATCACCGCTTCCAGGGCGCCGGAATCGCCGCAGCGGAGCCGCGCGACGGCCGCGAAAACGTCGCCCGCCGCCGGCGGGAGGAACTCGGCGGCGGCGCGCAGCCCCGAATCGCCGATCGCCGCGATCGCTTCGCGGTCCGCCGGGTTTTTGCGGATCCGCGCCAGCGCATTGAACAGCCGCTGCTCCTGCGACCAGGCGCCGAAATTGTCGTTGTCCTTGAGCGGAAGCGGCAGGGTGTCCTTGAGGGCGGCTTCGATGACGGTGATGGCCGCGTCGCGCCGGGGGTCGAAGGGCGGGTAGGCGTCGAGGGCGCGCCAGGCGTCGACGCGGAACAGGGAAGCAGCGACCGGGTCGGCGTCCGCCAAGGGGGGGGAGAGCCGGAGGCGGAGGGCGAGGATGTCGGGGTTTTCCGGGTCGATGGAGAGCGCGGCGGCCGCCAGCGCGCGGCCGACTTCCGGGGATTTTCCTTCCGCGAGCCGGGCGATGGCGCCGGCGTCGTCCGCCAGGAGCGCCGCGCCGTCCACGAGGACGAGCCCCGACGGAAACAGCGGTTCGAACGTGTCGCCGCCGGGCGGGATGGAGAACGGCTGCCGGCGCCCGAAGTCGTCGTCCACGAGCAGGCAGTCCCTCCAGGTCTCCGGCGGCGTGACGAAATCGAGGAACAGGCGGCGAAGCGGCTTTCCGTCGGTCGAGATCGCCCAGGTGGGAGGGGCGCCGGATCCGTTTCCGCGCCGGCAAAGGAAGAAGACGCCGCCCGCCGCGCGCAGGACTTCAAAGGAGCGCATGCCTTCGCCCGAAACGGCGCCGACGAAGACCTTCCATTTTTCGGAGTGGTCAGCGGTCGAGAGGCCTCGGACCCAGCCATCGCGCGTCCGGACGGCGAGGATGCCGCCCTGGGAAATGGGCGCCCCTACGACCGTCGCGCCGAGCCGGGCCGACGCCAGGACGCGTCCCGTTGCCGGATCGACTTCCATCACCGCATCCCCGGCGCAAGCCCTGAGGACGCCGCCGTCCAGCACGACGTCCACCACAGGCCCCGGGGCCGGCGCTTCCCAGACCGTTGCCCCGTCCGCGATCCGGATCGCGAGGACGCGCGAGCCGTGGGGTGAAGGAACGAAGACGAGCCCGCCCGAGGTTGCGAGGCGCGGGAAGCATTCGACCTTGTCCGGGTCGGACTTGGCGGAGTATCGGTCGATCGGGCGGACCCAGGCTGTGCGCCCCGACGAGATTTCGGTCGCCACCAGCACCGCGAGGTTGACGTCTGCGACCACGACTCTCCCGCACGAGATGGCCGCCGGGCGCGCTGAATCAAGCGGGGTCCCCACCGCTCTCGCCAGCGTCCGCGTTTCCCCCGTCTCCGCGTCGATCGTCGCCAGCCACGATCCCGCCTCCTGCGTCTGCTGGTCGAAATCGTGCGTCACCACATCGATTTCCGTGATCACGACGAGGAATCCGTCGGGAAGCGCGCGCAGGTCGGCGAGCGCCCAGTTGCGGATCCGGCCGAACCGGCCGCCCATGTTTTTCTGCGGTTCGGCGAAGTGCCAGCGCCAGAGGACGCGTCCGGAGGGAGCAAAACCCACGACGTTCTGCCGGCCGGCGTCGATGGTCGCCGCGACGTCGCCGGCGGTTGCATGAAGGGCGGGATTGCCCTGGAATTCCGCTTCGACGGCCCGGCGTGCCACGGGGCTGGAGGCGCGTCCGGCGCCGGGCAGCGCCGCCAGGGCCGCTTCGGCGGACCCGGGGCCGGCCAACGCGGCGGCGGTGAAGGCCCAACGGGTTGCGCGGCCGTCGCCTGCCGCGGACAGCGCCCTCGCCGTTTCGGCGGCCGCGATCGGCGAACCCGGGACGAGCGCGGCCACACGCTTCCACTCGACGGCGGCGGCGCCCGTTTGCCCGGCGTCGGAAAGCGCCCGTGCGGCGGCCGCGTGCGTTGCGGCGGCCTTGGCGGGGTCCTTCAATTCCAGCGCGAACTCGCGGGTCGCGATCGCGGTCTCGCCCGCCGCCGCGCAGGCGTCCCGGATTTCCTGGATCAGCTGGTCCTGCACCGCCTCGACCTCTACACCCTTCAAGGCCCGGCGAAACATGAACAGCGCTTCGCCATCGCGCCCCATCGAGAGGAGCAGCTGCCCGGCTTTGACGGCGAATTCGCCGCCGGAGCCGGAAGAAGCGCCGCGGGAAGCGACGGTGAGGGCGCCCTGGGTGCGGCCTTCGGCGCGGAGGCGGTCGAGAGCGACGGCCAGGGCGCGGTCGCGGGTGTCGGGCTCGGCGCGCCCGGCGAGGTCGAGTCCGGCTTCGAATTCCTTCGTGTCGCCCGCCATCTCGAGGTACGCGATCCGTTCTCCGGCCGCGTCGGACTCGTCGGGCCCGGGGGCGTGCTCCGCCAGTTTGCCGAATGCGTCCGCGGCGCGCTGCCAGTTGCGGTTCGCGGCATAGATCCCGGCGACTTCGCGCGCGAGCTGGATCGGGAGCTGCATCGGCCCCTGGACTTTGTCCAGGACCTCCAGCGCCGTCGCGGCCTGCCCGTTTCGCCGGTACCACGACGCCACCGAGACGATCAGGTCCGCATCCTTTTTCGGGTCGGCCTTTTCGATCCGCGCCGCGAAAACGGCCATCGCGAGGGAGGCGTCGGCCTGAAGCGACCCGTCGATCAGCCCCGCGCGAAGATCCTCTTCTTCAGCGGTCATCGCGAGCCGCGAAAAGACGCGCGCCCGGTCCGTCGGCGACAGCCCGTTCGTCATCCGCCCGAACAGCTGGCGCCGCGCCTCCCGGTCCATCTCGGCCCAGATGCGCGGGACATTCCCGAATTCCTTGTACCCCTTCGACGAAAGACCCGCCTCCACGACCTCCATCGCCTCCCGTGCCCTTGCCCGGACTTCCGGGTCTGCGGAAGAGGTTGCATCACGCAGCGCGGGGAGCGCAGGCTCGCCGGCGTCGATCAGCGCCATCGTCGCTTCTTCGCGCGTCTTCCAGTCGTCGTCCGAGAGCTTCACGATCAGGCCCGCAATGTCCGGGTCCGCGGTCGCGGGGAGAAGGACGAAGAGGGCGAGGAGCGGGACGATAACGCGGCGCATGGGGAGCATAGTAACGTCGGCGGTACAGGAAGGTTGGGGGAAAGCGGCTGTTCGATCGGGCGAATCGATTTCTCAAATCGGCGGCGCAACCCTGCGGCTCCGGCCGGGTTTGTTAACCGTCCTTACGAAATACGGCCGAAACGCGCGATTTCGTACGCTCCAGTTGGCCCGCCTGTTGCACGAACGCCTAGTTTGACGCCGCCCCCCGGGACCGCTAGAATCCCTTCCTCTATAAGGCTTTCGGCACCGCATGGCCCCTCCCGGAGCGCCCGCCTCGATGGCCCCTCTTCAGATCAAGCTCGGCGATGACCCCCGGGTCATTCCGCTCCCCTCCGAGCCCATCACCGTCGGGCGCGCTTCCCAGAACGCCATCGCCATCCTCGATGCCAGCCTGTCGCGGGTGCATTGCGAACTGCGGCGGGTGGACGGGACGATCCTGGTCAAGGATATGGGGAGCCGGAACGGGACGCTCGTCAACGGATCGGCCGTGAAAGAGGCCAAAATCTCGGGCGGCGACCGCATTGACGTCGGCATCTGCCGCATCCTCGTCCTCGCCGAGCAGGGCGATTTCAAGCTCGAGATTTCGGTGGGGAAGGGCGCTTCGGCCGCCCCGCGCACCGACAGTTCGGACACGCGCCGGCTGAAAGAAGCGGCGCAGACGATCGAGAATCTCCCGAGGACGTCGTCGGGCAAGGGGGACACGGTTGGCTGGGGGAAGCGATCCGGCGGGAGTGCGGGGCTGGTGGCGGGAGTGGTGTTTCTCGCGCTGGTGGTCGTCGTGGGAATCGCCGTGGTGAAGAGCCGCAAGAAGGCGGGTGCGGTGGTGGTGACGGAGCCGTGGCGCGGGTTTGACTACGCGGTGGCGGCGGACTATTCGAAGGACTGGCGGACGGCGCCGGGATCGCCGACGACGCTGGCGCTGGCGCCGGGGCGCGAAGGGAACGGGCTGGAAGTGGCGCGGAAGCCCGGGGAGCGCGGCCTGGGAGAAGCCTGGGGTCCGCGCATGGCTGTGGAGCCGCGCAAGGCGTACCGGTTGTCGGCGTGGGCCAAGGCGGCAGGCGGGACCGCGGGGCTGCGGGTCGGTTGGTGCCGGACGGCGGAAGATAGCCCCTTTTCCTGGAGCGGGACCGGGTTGTCGGCAGAGGGCGGGGATGTCGGCGGAACGTGGCCCGTGCCCGAAGGCGCGGCGTTCGCCCAGATTGCCTGCGTGGTCGCCGGCGACGCCCCGCGCGCCGTTTTCGACGACGTCGATTTCGCCGTCGCCGCGCTCGCGGACCGGCCGCCGGTTGCCGGGCGCACGGTGCGGGCGGTCTTCGAAGCGCCCGGAGTTTTTTATTTCGCGGCGCGCGAGTCGGCGTGGATCCCCGCGGTCGTCGGCATCGAGGGCGCCGACGCTTCGTGCTCCATCGACGCCCGCCGCACCGCGGCCGGCGGCACCTACGGCATCCCCAATCCTTCCGGCAGCGCCACGGCTTTCACCGTCGAGGAAGAACGCGACTCCGAGGGCGAGGGCTTCCTGCTCCACTTCAAGACCAAAGGCTCGGGCGCGCTTCTGTTTCTCGCCACCCCGGAAGCAACGGTCGATGGCCACCCGATCGCCGAGTCCGTCCGCACCGGCCGCGCCGTCGTGGGCAAGGCCGGAGGCCGTGTCGCCATCGAGATGCGCCCCGACGCCGAGATCGACGTCACCGAGGGCCGCGTGGTCGTCCACTTCCCGAAAGACGAGTTCGAAATCGCCTTCCTCCCCGAGGGCGCCGGCAAGGTGCAGGCGGGGCTGGAAGAAGCGGCAAAAGCGGAGGCGGCGAAGCAGTACGGGAAGGCGCTCGCGCTGTACGACTCGGTCGTCGAGAAGAACCCGAAAGGCGAGCTCGGCGCGGCGGCCTCCGAGCGGGCCGAGGCCATCCGCGGCGTCGCCGACGCGGCGCTGGGCAGGGCCCGCGACCGCCGGTGCGATGCCGAATTCTCCGGGAAATCGGCGGAGTGCGACGAAGCGGTGAAGGAGTACCTTTCGGTCGAGGCGGATTTCGACGGGACCGAATACGCGGCGCAGGCGCGGGCCGAACGGGAATCGACCGAGGAGTTGCGCAAGCAGATTGCCAGCGAGATGGCGGATTCGGAAGTCGGCCGGCTGCTCGCGGCCGCGGAGTCGTACCTGAACGAAGGCCGGCTGGCCCTTGCGAGGGCGTTCTGCGAAGCGGTCCAGGACCGGACGAGCGACCCGGATGCTTCTTCGCGGGCGGACAGCCTGTTGCAGCGGATCGAGTCGAAGGAACACGACCGGTAGGGAAGACAGCGGATCGAGGCGTGCGGATCGCGGACACCAGGGAAGCGGGGCCACGTGGGACTCGGGATCGACATCGGCGCGAGTTCGATCAAGGTGCTCGAGGTTGAGCGCAAGGGCGACTCCGTGCGCGTCATCGGCGGTGGCCGCGTCCGCTGGCAGGACTACTCCGGCCAGGGCGACGACCGCGCTTCGCAGCAGCGCGCCCTCCTCACCATCCTCTCGCATGCCGGCGAGAACAAGTACGGGCCGGTCGTCGCGGGCGCTTCAGGCCGCGACGTCAACCTGCGGTTTTCGCAGGTGCCGAACGTGCCGTCGGGGCTGCAGAACCTGATCGCGTTCGAGGTGGCGCAGGTGAAGGGGAAGACGGGAGCGGTGTACTGCGATTCGGCGCTGCTGGCGTCGGAGCCGGGTGCTTCCGAACTGCCGCTTCTGGTCGGGCTGATCCGGACGGAGTACGCCGACGCGCGGGTGAATTTCCTGCACTCGTGCCTGGTGCCGGTGAAGGACGTCGTGCCGAACTCGCTCGCGCTTTACGAGGTGTTCCTGCAATCGCCCGAGTGCCGCCCCGGGGAGACCGTTCTGCTTGTGGACATCGGCGCGGAGAACATCGAGATCATCATCGTCGAGGATTCCCGCCTCGCGTTCGCCCGAAACATCGGCGGCGGCGGGAAGACGTGCAGCGAGGCGATCGGCGCCACGCTTCGGATGCAGCTTCCTGAAGCCGAGAAAGCCAAGCTGGAAGCCTCCGACCTGGCACGGGGCCGCGAGGCCGACCCCAAGGCGGACGGCGTGCGGCAGGCGCTTCTCAATTCCTGCGGCCAGATGGCGAACCTGATCACGTCCTCGATCACGTTCGCACGGACGCAGACAAAACGGCCGCTTCCCGTGACCCGCGTCCTCCTTTCCGGCGGCGCGGCGCGGCTTGCGGGGTTCGACCGGTACCTGGCGGACCTCCTGAAGCTGCCCGTCTCGGCGTTCGACCCGTTTACGGGGTGGGACGTTTCGTCCGCGAACCTGCCTGCCGGGTTCTTTTCGGCGCCGAGCGACCTGGCGGTGGCGGCGGGGCTGG
>JAIOPR010000207.1 GCA_021413805.1 Planctomycetota bacterium | reverse complement strand
CGCGTCAACGCGCGGCGTCCGAGACACAGAACCCAGCCCCAGACGAGGGACCGAAAGGTCTCTGCCGTCGGATGAGAAAAGCACGGACAGAGCGCAAGAACGACTCGCTCGAAAGACGATATAAGCTCAGAAGCGAACATGGCCGGCCTCCGGGAGTAGGTGCCTCGCAACACCCTCATCGGCAGGCCGGCCGCTTCGTTTTGAGTCAAACTGAGGGGCGATCAGGCCCCTGAAAAGTGCAAGAGTTCACAAAGGAGAACCCTCAAGGAAACGACAAACAGCAAACGGCAAGACCGTCAACGTCGTCGGGTCGCCTTGGTCAAATGGTCTGCCGTGTGGCGTCATCCGCGTGCCGGCTGGAGAACGCCGGGCGGCTTCAGCGCGCCGGGTCCGCGCGTCTCGGCGGTCACGCCCGGGTCGCCGGCCAGGACGCGCGCGATGAATTCGCGCAGCCTTGCGCGGTGCGGCGCTTCCATTTCGAAGATCGCCACGCCACAGCCCGCTCCCCCGGCCGCCGCGACCGAAACTTCGCGCACAACCTGCCCCCGCCCGCGGACCGTCGTCCGGTCCGGCAGCTCGACGTCGAACTGGACGACGCTTCGGGCAGGAAGTTTTTCGCTGAGGGCGAGGAAGAGCCCGGTTTCGCTGACGTTTCGCGCGTGGCCGATGCGGGTGATGGAGGTGTTGGCGCCGCTGGAGATGCGGTAGCGGAGGGAGAGCGACCTGGGGACGCGGCGGGCGCGGGCGAAGAAGTTCTGCGCGGGCCGGTCGGTGGCGAGGTGCTGGAGCGCGCCCAGGATTTCTTCGCGGATGAACGGCTTCTCGGCAGCGGCGCGGGCGCCTGCGGCGATGGTGCCGCGGACGAGGCCGGCGAGTTCGGGGCGGAAGGTGACGAGGGTGCGGATGTTCGGGGCGATCTCGCGGATCTGGGGAACGGTCGCGGCCCAGCCGACGTTGGGAGCCGCCGGGTGATCGGGCAGGGACAGGTCGAGAGCCACGGCCCAGGGATGCTGGGAGAACAGGGCGTCCAGCAGCGCCTTGCCGTTGGGCACGACGCCGAGAAAGGAGAAGTCGGTTCCGCGAAGGGCCGCGCCAAAGGCGACGGCAGTCCTGTCGTCGGGATCGGCGACCAGGACGGTCATCGGCATGGAAGTTCTCCGGCTTAGCTGACGGCGGTCGAGTACTGCTCGGAAGCGAGTGAGCGTGCGATGAACTGGCGGAGGCGGTCACGCGAGCCGCCGTCCAGGTCCACGAACGCGAGCCCGTGTTCGGTCTGGCCGTCCGAGTGGCGGGAAGCGCGGACGATCTGCGCGCGACCGCGGATGGCGACGCGATCCGGAAGATCGATCTCGAGGGCGAGCACGCTGCGCACGGGAAGCTCTTCGAGGCTGCGCAGGCAGACGCCGGTTTCGCTGACGTTCTGGACGAAACCGACGCGGCGCGTCGGGGGGTTCTCGTTGGAAGCGCTGTACCGGGCGGGAAGCTTGCGGGACAGGCGGCGTGCGCGGACGTAGAACGTCATGGGCGGGGCATCGGCGTGAAGATGATTGAGGCCCTGGAGGATTTCGCCGCGGGCGTAGGGCTTTTCGATGTAAGCGCAGGCACCGGCGGCGAGAGCGGCGGGGACGAGGTTGCGCGTCTCGGGCGTGCAGGTCACGGCGATCTTGAGCCACGGGGCGATTTCGCGGAGGTGAGCGGTCGCGGCGACCCAGCCGACGCCCGGCGTATCCGCATGATCGGGGAGAGACAGGTCGAGGGCCACCGCCCAGGGAGTGAGCCGCCAGACGGCGTCGACGAGTGCCTTGCCGTGAGCGACGGAGCCCTGGAAGGAATAGGGCGTGCCGCGAAGAAGCGTGGCGAAGGAAACGGCGGCGACCGAATTGGGGTCAGCGACCAGGACGGTACGAGCCATGTCGGCGCTCCTCGAGCGGTTATTGGCCGGAACTATGGCAACTCGGGTGCAGAAACACCATAAGATTCTGGAGATTTCGGCCGAAAATCCTCAAAACGACTGCTTCAACATAAGATCATAATCACCAAGGAGTTACAACTTTCCGATTTTTATGCGTGTGCAGTATTGCACCTTATCGCGTTTTTGCGACGACGATTACTTCCGTCTGAACAGGTCCATCCTCGTTTTCCGTTTCCCCCGCAAAACCCCTTCGCTACATTTTTCCCCCCATGAATCACGAGCTCGCGAACCGCTACACCCGGGTCAGCATCCTGATTTCCAACGGCATTCGCGACGGCGCGCCGCTGGTCGAGCGCATGAAAATCGTCTCCGACGAAATCTGGAACGAGTTCGGGGAACATCGCCCGGTCTCGTGGGTCGGCTTCTACTTTCTCGAAAAGGACGAGATGACACTCGGTCCCCGCCGGAACAAACCGGCGTGCTCGCCCATCGGTCTCCACGGCGCCTGCGGCACGGCCGCGCGAACGGGCAAGACCCTCATCGTCCGCGACGTCAAGGACCTCGGCGACAGCTACATCGCCTGCGACCCCCGCGATCGCTCCGAGATTGTCGTCCCCGTCCGCGACTCCAGCGGCCAGGTCGTGGGCGTCCTCGACGTCGATTCCCATGCCGTCGGCGCGTTCGGCGAAGCGGACCGGCAGGCGCTCGAGAAAATCGTCGCCGAGAGTCTCGAAGGCAGCGCGTTGCGCCGCCCCTAGGCCGCCGGTTGCTGTCCGGCGTCCCTCTTCTGCGTCCGCGAAAGCCACGGCCAGAGCGCGCTGGCGATCGACGCGACACCGACCGCCACCCATTGCGAAGTGGACAGCGGTCCCAGTCCGCCCCGGTCCGGGTCGCCGCGCGTGAACTCGATCAGGAATCGCGAGACCGCGTAGAGCAGCAGGTAGGCCAGTATGGCCTCCCCGTGGAAGCGGCGGCGCGGATACAGCCACATCACGAACGCGAAGATCGCGATTCCCGCCGCGGATTCGTAGAGCTGCGACGGCTGCCGCGCCAGCTGGTCCACTTCCGGCATCACGATCCCCCACTTCGCCGGCTTCCCGTAGCAGCAGCCGTTCAGGAAGCACCCGAACCGCACGATGCCGTGCCCGATCGCGACCGAGGGGGCGAAGCAGTCCGCGACGGGCCAGAAGGGCATCTTGTGGCGCCGGAACACGAACGGCATGGTCACGAAGCAGCCGATCAGCCCGCCGTAGAAGGTGAGCCCTCCCTCCCAGATCTTGAACGCGTCCAGCGGGGCGTGGCTGAAGTGCGTTCGCCACTCGTCCGGCTGCAGCACGAAGAAAAGCCGGGCCCCCACGATCGCCGAGAGCATCCCGACGATCGCGGCGTCCATCACGCCTTCGGCCTTCACTCCCTCCAGCCTCGCCAGCTTGCGGACGTGCCAGACCGAGAACGCGAAGGCGACCGCGATCATCGTCCCGTAGGCGTAAACGGGCAGGCCGAACAAATGAAACAGGATCGGGCACATGGCCGTGGTTCTACTCGATCGCGACGGCGGGGGCCAGCGCGGGCCGTGCTAACATCCCTCGGCCTCCAGGAGGGGGCAGCCTGAATGAGCATGGACCCCACGGCGGCGGCGCCGATCCAGAAAAACGTGCTCCTGGTCGGGGCGGGGAACGCGCACATCCAGTTCGTGAAGATGTTCGGGATGAGCCCCGCGCCGGGGGTCGCCGTCACGCTCGTCTGCGATTTTCCGGCCGTCCCGTATTCGGCGATGGTCCCGGGGCATATCGGCGGCGACTACACCCGCGACGAAATCACCATCGACCTCGGGCGCCTCTGCCGCGTGTCGGGAGTGCGGTTCGTGGGTGAAGCGGCGACGGCGATCGACCTGGCGAAGCGGACCGTTTCGTTCGCCGCGCGGCCCGAGCTCGCCTGGGACGTCCTGTCGCTCGGGCTCGGATCGCTCCCGGCTCTTCCGCCGGGGCTCGAGAACAGTCCTTCGATGTGGCGCATGCGGCCGCTCGGGACGACGATCGACCGGCTGGACGCGCTGGAGAAGGACCTCCGCGCGGCGCCGCGCCCGTTTCACCTCGCCATTGCGGGAGGCGGCGCGAGCGGCTGTGAGCTGGCGCTGGCCATCCACCGGCGTTTCACGAAAGTGCCGGGATTCCGGCTGACGGTGATCCAGGGGAACCCGCGTCTCCTGCCGACCTTCCCCGCGAAGGCGGCGAAGATCCTCGAGCGCGAATTCGTCCAGCGCGGGATTGCCCTTCGCGTCGGCACCCGGATCTCGGGCGGCGACGCCGGGTCGCTCGAGCTCGACGGCAAGGAACGCGTTCCCGTGGACGCCGTTCTCTGGGCGACCACCGCCGCGCCGCCCTCGCTCCTCCGTTCCACCGGCCTGCCCCTCGACCCGGGCGGTTTCATGCCGGTCCACGACACTCTCCAGTCCGTCGCCAACCCCGCCGTCTTCGGCACCGGCGACTGCATCGCTTTCGTCTCCCACCCGCGCCTCCCCAGGAACGGCGTCTATGCCGTGCGCCAGGGCGGAATCCTCTTCCGCAATCTCCTCAGCTTCCTCCACGAACGCCCCCTCGAACCTTTCGTGCCCCAGCGCTTCACTCGAAACATCCTCAACACCTCCGACGGGCAGGCGGTGTACACGTACGGGCCGCTGTGCTGGAAGAGCCGGCGCGCGCGGGTGCTGAAGGACGGGATCGACCGAGCGTGGATGGACAAGTTCACGAAATTTGCGCCGATGGGCGAAGCGGCCGGCGGCGGCGAGGAGGCCGGCGCGATGCGGTGCGGCGGTTGCGGGTCCAAGATTGCGGGGGACGTGCTGTCGGCGGCGCTGAAGCGGCTGGACGTCGGCGAGGACGCGCGGATCATCGTCGGCGTGCGGGGCGGCGAGGATGCGGCGGTGCACCGGATGCGCCCCGAGCTGTTCGGGAAAGAGCCCGCCAAGCTCGTCGAGGTCCAGACGGTCGATTTTTTCAAGGCGTTCACGGACGACCCGTTCGTGTTCGGGCGGATCGCCGCGATCCACGCGGTCAGCGACATCCACGCGATGAATGCGCGGCCTTTCTCGGCGCTGGCGATCGCGACGCTGCCGTACGCCCGCGGCCCGGTCCAGGGGGCGATGCTGTTCGAGCTCCTGTCCGGCGCCGTGCAGTCGCTCCGCGCGATGGGCGTGACCCTCACCGGCGGCCACACCACCGAGGGAGCCGAGATGGCGCTCGGCTTTTCGGTGACGGGGTATGGCGAAGAGGACGCGCTCTTCCGCAAGGGCGGTTTGCGGCCGGGCGACGCGCTGATCCTGACGAAGCCGGTCGGCACCGGGGCGCTGCTGGCCGCGTGGATGCGCGCCGAATGCCGCGCGGAGTGGCTGGAGGCGGCGACGCGGTCGATGCTGCTCCCGAACGGCGCCGCGGCGGAGATTTTCGCGCGGCACGGCGTCCGCGGCTGCACCGACATCACGGGGTTCGGCCTCGGGGGGCACCTCCTCGAGATGCTCGACGCGAGCGGCGCCGGCGCCCGGCTCAACGCCGCGCGGGTCCCGCGCTTCGCAGGGTTCGAGGACGTCGTCGCCCGCGGGATCGTCAGCTCCCTTCACCGCGACAACGCGAAGGTCGCGTGCCGCGTCCAGTCCGCGGGGTCGCCGCCGGCGTGGCTCTTCGATCCCCAGACCGCAGGCGGCCTGCTGGCGGGAGTTGAGGCAGCCCGGGCGGGCGGGGTCGTGGAAGAGCTGGTCAAGGCCGGCTACGTCGAAGCGGCGATCATCGGCGAAGTCGTCGCGGGCGCCCCGTCGATCGAGCTGCGCTAACGTCCCTTCGCAAGCGGCACGTGCCGCCGGCGGCCGTCGCCCAGCTTCATCTTTTCCCAGCGACCGAAGATCGGGTACGCGCAGTCGGGGCATTTCGAATCGCGGATCCGGATCGACCCGATCGCATACCCGGAGCGGTCAACGAGCGTCGTGCCGCACTGCGGGCAGTACGTGTTCTCGAGCGGGTGGCCGGGGACGTTCCCGACGTACACGTATTCGAGTCCGTGCTTCTTCCCGATCGCGTGCGCTTCTTCCAGCCGGCGGATCGGCGTTGACGGGAGGTGCGACAGGTCGAGGTACGGATGAAAGCGCGTGACGTGCCACGGCGTTTCTCGGCCAAGCTTCGTCGCGATCCAGTTCGCCATGCCGTTCAACTGCTCGTCGTCGTCGTTCACGGTCGGCGTGACGTTCGTCACGACCTCCACGTGCATCCGGTAGCGGAACTTCGCCATCTCGGCCACGCTCAGGATCTCGTCGAACCGCGCGAGCCCGCCGCTGATCTTGTGGTACGCCTTCCGGTTGAACGCCTTCAGGTCGAGCCGGTAGATGTCCAGCACCGGCGCGATGATCGCCAGCGCTTCCGGCGTGATGTACCCGTTCGTGATGTACGCCGTGTAAAGCCCGCGCTTCTTCGCTTCCCGCGCCGCTTCCAGCGTGTGCTCGAACCAGATCGTCGGCTCGTTGTACGTCCAGCAGATCCCCTCGCATCCCTCGCGCACCGCCATCTCGACCGACTCGAGCGGCGACATCTGCTCCAGGTTGCTCGCGTCCTCGCTCGGCTTGTCGTGCGAGATCTCCCAGTTCTGGCATCCAGGGCAGTGAAAATTGCACCCGCGCGTCCCCGCCGACAGGATTTTCGTCCCCGGGTACGCGTGGTTCAGCGGCTTCTTCTCGATCGGGTCCACCGCGACCGACGACGTCACCCCGTAAATCAGCGTCCACAGCTTCCCGTCGCGGTTCAGCCGCGTGTTACAGAACCCGGCCTTCCCGGGGCGCACCGTGCAGCGCACCTGGCAGAGGTTGCACTTGATGTTCCCCTGCGGGAGGTTCTCGTAGAGGACGCATTCCTTCATCGGGGCATCTTTCGCTGAAGAGTCGGGTGGTGCCTATTAAACGTCTGGCGCCGCTGCGTTAGTCGAGGAACTCGACCAGATGCGCGGATTTCTCGCGGACTTCCCCGATCAACGGAGAGGAGGTCGAGGGAAACCGAGTGGGCCGTGCCCTGGGCGTTCGACTCACATCGGATCAAGTCGGGTAACCGGGCTATGGCTTTGCGGTTGGCTCTTTGGTCTCGCCTTCCAATAGCCGAAACGGCTGCGAGCAGACCCAAGGTAACTTCGATTCTCCTCCGACGCGACACCCGCGGATCACTCAATCGGAGGCTACTTGCTGTGGGGTGAACACTTATTGCCTTACTTAGTTGGAGCAGACCAGAGGATTTTCCCATCCTTGCTTCGAATCAGGAGCTTTGCACTGCCGTTCGCCTGATGTTCGATTTCCACCGCGGAGTCGTCGTTCGGGCTATCGAGCAAGATTCCGGCGACCCCTCCATTCTGTGCACAAATAATCACGGCTCGTTTGATGGAGTTAGCGTCCAGAATTCTGATACTAGTGTCCGGAGTAGTACGGATCGATACGCGAAGGGTTCCTCGCTCATCGCAGATTGCAGCTTCGCCTCCGTCAAGTCCGCCCGAGAGTCGGATCAGCGTCTTGCCCTCTGGAGACAGTAGGAGAATCTGAGGGATCGAATTCTCTAGACCTGCCCGCATTCTCACTTGTCCGTTGTCGTCAGTGAAGGCTATGGATCGGACTTGCAGGTCCCGGGGCGTGGCACAGCCGATACAGCTTGCCGCGACGGAAAAGAGCGTCAAGAACTGCAAGGTAATGAGCTTTCGGATCCTTTTCACTGCAGTTTCCTTTCGATTGCCTCGAGGGCTTCGATCAGGGCCCTGGGTTTGTCTTGTTGTCTTGCGTTCCCATCTGGCCAATAGGGATCTCCTTCTTTGGGTTGACTCGGCGCCGCCTCGTCAACTGACTTGAGTTGTTCGGAAAGCCCCAGGTAGTCCCGATCCCGCCCATTCCCCATGTTAAGAAGATCAATGACCTTGACCACGAGTTTAGCGTCTGCCTGGACATCCTTCGCGTAGAACTTAGCGTTTTTGTTGGCGGCCTCCGACCAACCTGCTCGGCTCTTTGACATCAACGCTTTCCTGAGCTTCTCGATGAGCGCATTCTCTAGCAGTTTCAGGCGCTTCTTGAGTTCATCTACGGAAAGCACAGTGTCCGTTCCTCTCACGCAAACCGGCCGGACTTCTTCTCCTTGCGGACCCTTCTTGGCCTCCGCGTCGAGCCAATGACGTATGAACATCATCGCGACGCGGATGTCGTCGATCGTTGCGGCTGAAAGTGCCAAATTGAACTGGCTTTCCAGTTTCTTCGCGTCGATACTGGCGTCGTATTTTGCTGCGGCAAGTGCAACCGCGGAGCCGCCCAGCACTCCTCCAGCTGCGCCTCGTTCCATCTGTTCCCGAGGTGAGAGAACAGGTCCAAGAGGTGCGGGGACGGGCAAGTCAAGGTCGCCTTCATCGATCAATTGCTGAACTGAAGCCGCAGCTTCTTTATTGCGCAATTCCCGATCTCTGGCGGCAGCCTTTTCTTCCTCAGTGACCTTGTGCTCTTTGGTGTCCTGGGGAATCCGGCTGCTCTGGAGGAAATTGAACACTTCGCTGCGGATTTTACTACGGAGACAGGGGAATTTTATCCACCAAGCCTTGACTTGTTCAGCGGCCTTTGCCTGAGCTGGGTAAAATGTGTCAGGACTGTCGTCGATTGTCCGCCTCGAAATCAGCGTATTAATCGTTTCCAAAAACTTTAAATACGTAGGCGCGTCCTCGTAGCATTCGAGTTCCTTCTCTGGCCAATCCGTGCCAGGTGGCGCATCCCCGATGAGGGTGTCACCGTACTTGCGTCCTGCGACGGAAATACGCGTGTCGCCACTTAGGCTGTCTTCAATTTCAAGACAATCATGGTCTTTGCATGTGGTGCAGGTTTCCGAAAGGTCAACAGGTGAGGACCTAATTCCCTCCGGCGAATAGAACATCGGTGGGCCGGAGGAGTCATCGGCGGTCTCTTTTTCAGACGGCAACGCCTGAGTTCCTGGATGCACCGGCTTCGCCGGAAGTGCAAATGTGTCCAGGTCGTGGCCAAGACTCGCGAGGATTGCTTTTGCAGCGTCCACAGCACTCAGCGCGAAAGTTGGTGAGTTGGAGACTGTTTGCGTTCCTGACGCTGCGGGAGGCGCCGGTTGCGCCTGAGTCATTGGCCGGCAAACACAGGTAGTGGCGTTGGTGGGTTCGACTGGCGCGCTTGCGAGTGAAGTGCCCACCGGAACCGAGGAAGGGCCCTGAACGCCTGGAAACGTCGGAATGGCTGGCGGATGGTTCCACCAGTCGTCCGACGAATACGGCGCGTAACCGGTGTCTCCGGTCGATGGCGTTGGGTAACTGGACTCTTTCGGCAAGGCGTGCCTCCCTGAAAGTATCTAGAATTGCCGTGGGATCCACGAGGAACTGACAGGTCCGGTCTGCCATGGTGGAGAGCCTTAACTAATCCACATTCCTTCCTTATTCCGGTCGCGCACGAGTCCACCCCTCGGAACTATCGGTAGGCGGCGTCAGCCATTCCAGGGCCTTGTGCAGCTCCGCCGGACGCAGTCTGTTCGCTCAGCCTGCACAGCTCGACATGTCGGTCAGGCCGGGACGGCTCTTTACGAAGAGGGCCGTGGTGGTCTAATCATTGTGGCGAGCGACTCCAAGATAACGCCGGGGGCGTTGGGGCGGAAGGGGTGGTTTGCCAAATGTGGAAACACCGCTTGGATCCCTGGCCTACTCATCGCTGCGGTTCTTAATTATGGCTCGAAGCAAAGCTAGATCAAATCTTCTATCAATTCGTGCCGCAAGAGCAGCTTCTCGATCAAGAATCTTCCAGTACGAAGCAGTGTCCTCCCAGTATCGAGGCCAAGCTTCCGCATATTCGTCGTCCAACCCGGCCAAGAAGAGTGCACGAAGGTTGTCCATTGCCTTTAGTGCGAACAACTCGTTACCAGACTTCTCAAGAGCGTCGAAACAATAGTACCATCGATCAGGATCGGCAAATCCTTCTGGCTTCGGAAAACTCGATCTGACAATCTCCGCAGCGCCCTTCCTTTTGCCGTATCCAGAGACGATGGAGTTGAATGTCTCTTCGGATTCGTCAGCAAATTCTTCAATTGCCAGCCAAAATGGCCTAAATACGCTCATTTCGTTCCACTCATCGTCAAATCCGGGCATTAGCTTCTCCTCCAGGTAATCAATACTCTGATCCGGTGAAACCAAGCGATCAACAGAGTCTTCAACAAAGCTCCCAGGACTATCGCAGAATTTCGCAAATTGTGTTGTGACGAGATCTAACGACATTGACTCGTAGTCCTGAGCACACATTGCGATTGAGTTTCCTGAATCGTCAAAGTAAATGCCAATTCTCGAAAACCCGCCAAGTCGGGCAATCGGGAGAACCCCAAGAGGAGTCATTTCATCCGCCTCTGAGAAGAGGAGAATCGATTCTGGCTCGCTCCCGATAAAGACACTCAATCGCTTTGTGTCCTCCACCCATGCATTCACGATTTGCGGTGGAAGAATTACTCCCAGCTTCGTTTCACGAACGGCGATCATAACTCTGTCATTTGTGTTCATTTTCTTGATCCGTTGGGGGGCGTGGTGTCCCGATGTCCTTCAAGTTAAAGACGCCTTCCTTGCCATCGTCCGTGAGGTACCACACGTCGTAGCTGCCGTCGTTAAGCAAACGCAGTTCCTCAATTCGGTAGGCAATTTCGGTGCCATCTTTGCAATGCCTCACTACGTGCGAAGGGGAACCGTCAGGATTCTTTGCCGGGAGTTTCCAATCCAGGCCAGTATATCTCTTCTGATCATAGTCGAATTGTTTGAGCGTCGCCTCGTCGACTTTCTTGCCGGACCGAAAAACTTTGGTGGTGACCATGCTCGCAAGTTTTTTCAAGTTCGGCGGATTCTCCTTCGCCGCGTCAACAGCCTGCTGTGCGGCTTCGACGGGAATATCCATGTCTTCCGCCAAGGATTCTGCCGGATGCTGTTGATACCCGTAAGCCTTTGTAGCGGTCAATATCCACCCGAGGACAACTGCCGAGACCTCCGCATACCTGAGAACCTTTCCAAAGATGCGCATGAAGCGGGCGCCCTTCGTTGGCTTGATTCCGGCCTCTGCCAAGGTATCGGCGAGTTTTCGTACGCCTTTACCACCATCTGATGCTACGCATCCGATTTTCGCCTCTTCCATGAGTGGCTTGAAGCTCTTGTACCGCTGCATAGCCTCTTCATGAAGGCGAACCATTTCCACAGTTGCTCTTTCCTGGAGCACTCTCCTAGCTTTGTTCAGTCGGCTCATTTCGGAAATAGTTGCCGCTCCGCCCGAGGCAGCCTGCCGCGCGAGTACCTGGGCCTTGGCGGCCTGCATTTCAGCATACTGCACCGTCTTTAATTCATCGGTAATGAATTTCTTCCATCCCTTCGTAAGGAAGTTCGAGGCCTGGCGATGCGGGCCCCGCGATGCTGGTGCCGTTAGATTTCGAAGATCTTCATCGAGCACCTTATCGAGATATTTCTTGAAACGACTGGCCTTTTTCTTCTTGCCGCTGATTCGAAATAGGTTCCACGGATGATGATCGTCGCACGGCCCGCACGGCGGCGGCTTTATTCCATTCCCAATGTCAACGCTTGTACCAGCTGCCCCTTGGCCCGATGCGTAGCGGATTGGAGGAGCGAATGCATCCGACGTTGTCTCGTCTAACGATGACGTGGTGGTGTTTGCAGTCGTGATGGCATGCTGCGCATAGGAGTCCGTGACTTCCGCCATGGCTCTCCGCGCCTCTGCGGCTGCCGAAAGCGCAAACGTCGGTGGACGCTGCGGTGAGGATGTAATAGGATTGGTGGCTTGCACAGACGTAAGCGGACTGCAAACGCAGTAGGGGGCGGTCGTGGACTCGATTGGCGCACTGGTGCTGGGTGTTTCTGCGGAGGTCGAGAAGGGACGCAGAACAGGAGGATTCGTGGGAACGGTGGGCGGATGGTTCCACCAGTCGTCGGCGGGCTGAGTCGGATGACCGTATTCGTTCGGCACATCTTCCTCCTAACATTCTAGAACTGTTGAGCAATCCACCCGGAGCCGTCGCCGTCCATAACCCCAGTTCCCCACGGTGGGGAGCCGATTCCGATGAATCTTCCAGACTTTGACCATTGTCCCACCCGTGCTCCTCGGAGATCGATTGGTCCACCGTCCTCCGCTCCCGAGTTTGCAAACCCCGGAAACCACCAGCCCGTTCGTTGCCAGTTATTCGGATCAACGAGACGCTGCGATCCAGGGCCGCCGGGGATTGACTTGGGCCTTCCCGTAGCACCGGAACCAGGTAGTCCTGCTGTCTTGGCCTTCTCTGCGGCTGGATCGCCTGCATACTTTGGATCATTCGGATTCGGCAATATGTGCGTATAGCCCATCTGGAATTGACCCAAGTCGTAGTCGTAGGTTCCCGGTCCGCCGCCGCCCTTTGCCTCGGGCGGACTGATCGCGGCTGGCGAACGGGAACCTGCCTCGGCCTTACCAGCGGGGCCCCCGCCGCCGTTCAGGAGGCTCGAAGGATCTCCTGTGCAGCAGCAATTGTAATTGTTTCCGGGAATGCAACATGCCCCGGAGTCGGCTGGTGCGTTGGGAACTGTCAGCGGTGTCGTGGGAAAGGGTTCTTGCATCGATAGCCCCGCCGCTGCGACGACCTTCGGGGTTGGACCTGCGGCGTTGAGCATGGCGGGGAGTCGACTCTGGAAATTCCTGTTTTGCGCTCCTTCGACTTGGCCGGGGACCAGGCTAGCCGACCCTTGCGGGGTGCGGGAAGCCGCCGTGGGAGTCGAAAGAGCCCGCAATGGAGCTGACCATGGAGCGGGCAAGGATCCTAAAGCGGTAGAGAACCGTGGCTGTGGCAAGCTGTGGCTCGCTTGAGCCGTACCGGGAGACTGCCAACGGGAGGCGAGGGCGGCAGATGCCTTTCGATTGGGGATGGCCGCGTTAGTCAGGGTTCCCATTGATGGGACGGCCACCTGATTCCAAAGCACTCCTGGCTGCGCGAGCTTTCTCGTGTTTCCGGTACGCACGAGCGACTGCGCGGGACGAACTCCGGACGTGGAAATACCCAGTAGTGAGGCAATGGAACGGCTCTTCGACTCAATTGCGGCGAATGGGACTCGCAGGGGTGAGCCTGGCTTGCCCGAAAGAAAGGAGATCTGAGCCCCCAACGGACGGGCGGCCGCCCACTGACTGTATGCGGGCCTCGTCAGGGTAGGCGAAGCGGAGAATGGCTGGGTGGGGTTGAAGACTTTGGAGAGACCTGGTCGTGCTGAAGCAGGCGCGTCGGGCGCAAGTCGGGAATTCGACTGCAGGTCTGCGACGAGGGAATACGGTGCGAACTGGGCCGCTCCAAGGGAGGGCACGGAGATGTTCGTCAGCATGACTGGCTCCGATGAAACGGAATTGGCTGGGTGGTCCGACCGCGGAGAAGCAATGCCGCCGCACCCACAGCCTTCTTCCGACTTCGTGGAGCATCCGCAATCCGAGGAACTCGAGTCCGCCGAGTTCAAGTTCGCTTCCATGGCTTCCTCAATCTGGAATGCTTGCTGATTAAGAACCCTGCACTCACCTAAAGCGGCGAGAACGGTGCCGACGGCCTTCCAACTTTCCCCTCATCGAATTTCTCCAGTCGCTTTCCCGACGCGGACGGCAGGCTTGCGACCAGTTCGTTTTCGCAAGCGGCGACAAATTTCAGCACCGCCTTCCATTCCGCTGCCGAGACCAGGCCTTTCGCCGTGTCCCAGCCGACCCGATGTTCCTCGAGGCGGGTGTATTCGACCTGGCCTTCGCCGTCCTCGATGCCGTGGTGGGCTTCGAGGATGACTTCCTTGGGGGCGAAGACGTCCCCGAGCATGAAGCGGACGACGCCGACCGCGCAGCAGCGTTCTCCTGCGGCCATCGGGGGAGCTCCTAGAGTTTGATGATGAAGGCGAGTTCGTAGAAGGCGGGGCGGCCATCGGCGGAATCCGTGCTGCCCGGGGCGACGGCGTTCGTCTTTTGCCTCGCGGCGCTGGTGGTGACGCCGCTGTTGTTGGTCGGCTCCTGGATTCCGGCGGCGCTTCCGCCAGTACCCAGCGAGGCGGTCGATCTCGCGGCGACGCCCGCCGGGATCTGCCAGGGGACTTCGTGCGAGTGGGTGGCGGTATGCGCGTGCAGGTGCGTGTCCGACCCGCCGAGGGTGCCGGGATCGGTCCGGCTGGTATTGATGCCGCGCACGAACCTTGCGACCAGGTTCGGGGTGCCGTTCGTGCCATCGCAGAGCGCCCAGCCGGAGGGCAACTGGGCGAGTCGTCCGCTCCACATGACGATGAGGCCGCGCGGAATGAGCGCGTACTGGCTCGGGCTGCTGCCCGGCACGCCGCCGATCGTCTGGGGTTGGAGGCCCGGCATCAGTACTGGCCCCCGAAGGCGTGGACATTGAAGGCTTCCGCTTTTTCGGTGGAGACCTTGAGCTGGTAGCTGGAGGTGGGGAGGTAGAGGTCGGGCGTCAGGAGATCCGACTCGAACGCGGCGACCGTGGCACTCGCGGTGATGGCGGTCACAAGGATTTCGCGGATCAACCTCGTGTTGGTGCCGTCGTAGATGAAAAAGCGGATCATCCCGGCGGTGGTCGTGACCGTCGCCTTGATGACGATGCGGTCGATGCGCGTTCCGTTGGCGCCGCCGGTGACGAGCGTGCCGATCGTGCCGGTGCCGTCGCGGTTCGCGTTGGCCGTGGAAATCTGGACCATGCCTTGCGCGACGCTGGCGGGAAAGATCGGGGTCGTTCCGGCGGCCATGAAGGATTCCCTCTAAGAAAGAAAGTTAGCGCGAAGAATCTTGTTCGCCGCGACGTCGGCAGCCCCGGCATTCACGGCTCCGCCGCTGGTGATCTGGATCTGCGCCCCCGTGTCGTCCTCGTAAAACAGCTCCGTCCGCCCGGCGACGTCCTTCGAGTAGACCCAGCCGGAATCGGTCTCGGACGCGGGGGCGCTTGCCTGCTCGCTCAGGAGCAGAGGGTCGGGCACGGAAGCGACCGAGCGCACGACGGCCATCTAGTCCTCCTCGATCAGCTCGAAGGAAAAGAGCCAGCTCGGCGCGGTGCCGGTGGCCCAGGTGTAGATGAGGATGCTTCCTGTCTTCCCGATGACGGCGCCGTCCTCGAAGCCGACGCTGAAAGGGGTCGGGTTGGCGACGACGCGCGGGATGGTCCAGTGCCAGCAGTAGCGGGGGACGTTCGCGCCGACGCCGGCGGCCGAGGCGGTCGGGTTGGTGAGGAACGAAAATCCGGCCGCGTTCGCGTCGGCGGGATCGTCCGGGTCGGCGAGGAGATTCTGCGGGGTGACGGCGGTCCCTCCCGCGGAATAGCGATTCGTCCGGTCGAGCGCGACGAGCACATTCACGGGGCCGCCGGCGGCGGGGGCGACGAGGCTCAGGTTCAGGGCGGACAGCACGACGCGTTTTGCCCCTGCGCTCTGGCTCACGAGGAACGTCGGCGTCGTGGCCACGAAGGACGTCTGCCCCACGATGGCCGTGCCCGGGGTCTGGTGGCTGACGGCAAAGCGCCGCCCGGATTTCGCGGAGGCATAGCTGCCTGCGCGATCCTCGAGCCGGAACGCTTCGAGAAAATAGGCTTCCGATCCGCCCGCCATGTCCCTGCCTCCGGAAAGTCAGCCGACCTGCTGCAAGCGGGCCACGCCCGCCTGCGATTCCAGCGCCACCCCGACCGGCCAGTACGCGATCCAGCCGTCCTGCCCTTTTCCGTCGATGAGCACCCGCGCCGCCTGGATCATCCGCCCTTCCGATCCGCGGGGAATGACCCCGTAGATTCCCTCACGACCCAGGACGAGAGCATAAATCGAAGTGTAGCTGTTTGACGTCTCGTTGTTGGGGACTTGATCGTCCACGACCACGGGAATTCCGTCGAAAGCCAGCGCCGAAACGGTCCGCGACGCACCGTCCGCGTCCTCGACCTGCATCAGGACGGTCTCCGGCGTAACCTGCTCCCGGTAGTACGCGCGCCGGATCGCTTCGGCCCCCTTGCGGCTCGTGTAGAAAACGTGGGGGCGCCCGCCGTTCGTGGTGATCTTGCCGATGAGCTGATCCAGCTCACGGAGCGCCGGAATTCCGCCGGCCCCGTCGCGCGCGGTCAGCGTCTGGCCGGAGACGACGAGCCGGCGGAGCCCGTCGAATTCCTGGACGTTCACCGAGTTGTCGCCGGTATTGAACGTCTCCCAGAACTTGTAGTAGAGCCGCTTGACCGCCGCGACCGTCTGGACCTCGACCTGGTCGTTGACGTTCGACATGTCGTACTCGGCGGTGTAGTTCACCTTGAAAGACGTGGCGAGGAGCTTCAGCGAAAAACTCACGTTCGGATCGTTGGGGACGGCGGGCGTGTCCGAAAGCGCGGTCCCCCCGGCGTCCCAGAGGGCCGTGCCGAGATTCGCGTTCGTCACGCGCGGAACGGTCAGGCGATCCCCCGCGAGCGCATAAAACGGCAGCCGTCGCGAAAGCTGGATCCTCTTCGGGTCGTTCTCGACGAGGCCGGCCAGCAATGCGTCGTTCGACAGCAGGAGTGCCTGGGTGTTGGTGAGGGGCACGGGAGATTCTCTACGAGACCTTCTGCAAGCGGGCGACGGCCTGTTCGGCCGCGAGCGCCAGGCCGACCGCCCAGTAGAGGGTGTTCGTGTCCTGCGCCTTGCCATCGATCAGCGTCCGGGCGACCCGGAACATGGAATCCTTCGTTCCCTGCGGAACGATGCCATGCAGGCCGTCTTGCCCGAGGACGAGTGCATAGACCGACGTGTTGGTTCCCGACGGCTGCTCGTCGTTCGGTACGTTGTCGTCGATGACCCAGGGCACGCCGTCCCAGCACGGGACCTTGATCATTCTCGAGCCGCCGCCCGCGACGGGGATCTCCATCATTTCATATTCCGCGGGAACGGTGCTGAGCGCGTAGTGCGCTTTCTTCCAGGAGTCGAACCCCTTGCGGCTGGAATAGAGCACGGTCGGCCGGCCGTCCGCGGATTTCACGAGCGCCATCAACTGGTCGAATTCCGCCAGCGTCGGCTGCCCGCCTGCCCCGGCGTTCGCGGTGATCGTCTGCCCCGCGACCACGAGCTGGCGCAGGCCATTGAATTCCTGCGGGTTCGTGCCTTCGTTGCCGGTATTCAGCGTCGTCCAGAACTGGTAGAGCATCCGGCGGATCGCCGCGTTGATCTGCACGCCCTCCTGGTCGTTCACGTTCGACATGTCGTACTGCGCGGTGTAGTTCGTCTTCGCCGCGCTGATCAACAGCTTCAGTGAAAACGTCGCGTTCGGGGAGGTCGGCACCGCCGGCGTGTCGCTCACCGCCGTCCCGCCCGCGTCCCAGATCGCAGTCCCGAGATTTGCATTGGTCACGCGCGGAATCGTCAGCTTGTCGCCATCGATCTCGAAAAACGGCAGCAGGTTCGACATCTGGATCCGCTTCGGGTCGTTCTCAACCAGCCCCTGCAGGAACGCATCATTCGAAAGCAGCAGCGCCTGCGTGTTCGTCAGCGGCATGAATCAAATCCCTCCTTGAAATTGACCGGCGGAATCCTTCAACCGGCGAATCGCCGCCGGAATCTGCACCTCTGTCTGATCTTTCAGGGCTGACTTCAAGTAGTGACTGGACCACTTCATGACCGCCGCCCGCAACGGCCAGTTCGTCACCGCCGGCCCTTCCGCAGCGGACTCCTCGGGACTCGGGCGCGCCAGTCTGGGCAGGTTCTCCCCCTTGACCTCGAAAAAGGGGAGGAAATGCGACAGGGGGATTCGACCCTCGGGAGCCGTCCTCCTGGATTGCCTCTTGGACATCTTTGATCCCCTCCCAGGCTTGGTGCGGCACTGCGCTCCGCCGAGGAGCTAAACGCAATTCGTGGGCCTCGCTCGAATTCGGCGCCACGCCAGTGGGGATGCCAGGGAAGCACGCCTGCTTCGTCAGGCTGACCTGACATCACGTCAGGAAAAAGTGACGAGCGGTCAGGTTTTCCTGACCTCAATTCCCGATAGGAGAGGGTGCTCCCGGTATTTCTGGATCAATTCATGAAGCGCCTGCCGTGTGACGCCCAGGGCTTTCGCAGCTTCAGCCACGCGGCCCCCGCTGCGCCGCATTGCGCCGGCGATTCGGCCCAGCCTGTAGATCATGGTCCCCTCCGTCAGCGAAATGCCGCGGTCCTCCGCGGCTGGCGGAGGGCACCCCGTGAAAGGCTGCTCCGTCGGCTCAATTTCGCGGAGCGCTTCCGCAGTGACGATTTCCTTTCCCGATGCCGCGACGCGCAGGATGCGGGTGTCGAGTTCGCGTGCGTTTTCCTCAAGCGGAAGAGACTGCAGGTACGCCACGGCGTCCTCGGAGATATTGACGTTCCTCAGCCGGGCGAAATGCCGCGCGAGCGCGGCGACGTCGTCGAGGCGCGTTCGAAGAGGAGGAAGGACGAGGGCGAGACGGTTCAGGCGAGCCAACAGGTCCTTGCGGAACTTGCCGAGTTGGACCCGTTCTTTGAGATTCGCATTTGTGGCCGCGACGACGCGCACGTTCCCCTGGATTTCTGTTTCACCGCCTACGCGTGAGAAGATCCCGTGGTCCAGAAAAACCAGGAGTGCCGCCTGGGCACTCATCCCCAGATCGGCGATCTCATCAAGAAACAGCGTGCCGTCGTGCGCGCGTTCGAGGCTCCCTCGATGCCGGTTTATCGCGCCCGTGAAGGACCCCTTCTCGTGGCCAAAGAGCTCGGACTCAAGAAGGGTTTCCGAAATCCCGCCGCAGTTCACATGCACGAACGCTCCGCTTCGGCCTGACAGGCGGTGAATCTCGTGTGCGACGACGTCCTTCCCGGTGCCTGTTTCGCCGCTGAGCAGCACGGCATCCTTGAGCGGTGCGTAGCGCGCAGTCTGGTTGAGGATTTCGCGAAACGAAGCCGAGGCGGCGACGATCGCTCTCGCGGAGTGACCGGGTGGGCTAGATTCCGCTGTGACGCAATCTCTTGAGGCGTGGGGGCTTACGCTCATTTCCCCCCCCCCCCGCGACACTCAATGCCGAACTTTCCCGCAGGTCCGTTCCTTGAGTTCCCAGATTCATAGCCCAGTCTCCGAAAGATTGCAGATCCCCCAGACGGCTGACCCAGCCTGGAATTCTGATCCATTCCCCCGCGGCGTTCAAGCGACTTCTTGGCTCGGCCGCCCTGTGTTTTGAAAACTTCGGAAGTTCCGATGGCTGCGATGTCGAAATTTCGGATACGGGAACCTTCAGCGGAGAGGGTCCACGTGGCGCGCACTGGCGTTGGCGGCTGCTCTTATGGAAGCCGCGTGTTGCAGAGCCCGGCCTTCCCGGGGCGCACCGTGCAGCGCGCCTGACACTGCTTCGTTAGTCGATGAACTCGACCAGATGCCCGGATTTCTCGCGGACTTCCCCGATCACGGCCGAAGCCGCGAACCCGTTTTTCTTCAGGTCGGCAACCAGGGCGTCCGCCTGGGCTGCGGGAAGACTGAAGAGCATCCCCCCGGACGTCTGCGGGTCGAACAGGATGTCTTCCAGCGGCTTGCGCACACCCGGCGCCGTCCGGTACTTCGGCCCGAGCCAGGCCCGGTTCGAGACGTCCCCGCGCGTCTTCTGCCCTTTCGCGGCGAATTTCTCCGCTTCTGCGAAAATCGGCACCTGCGAAGTGCGGATCACCAGCGTCACGCCCGACGCTTCCGCCATCCCGGCGCCGTGCCCGGCCAGCGCGTAACCCGTGATGTCCGTCGCCGCATGGATGGTCTTTCCTTCCGCCGCCGCGACTCCGCCGGCGTTCAGCTGCTCCATTTGCGCCACGACCGGGGCAGCGTCCGCCTCCGACAGCTTCCGCGCTTTCAGCGCCGTCGTCAGGATCCCCGTCCCCAGCCGCTTCGACAGCACCAGCGCGTCCCCCGCCTTCGCCCCGGCGTTCGTCCAGATCCGGTCCGGGTGCACCAGCCCCGTCACCGCTGCGCCGAATTTCAGCTCGGTGTCGGTGACGCTGTGGCCGCCCAGCAGCGCGCATTTGGCCTCGGTATATTTCTCGTTCGCGCCGGCCAGGATCTCGTGGAGCACCTCGTGCCCCAGCGCTTCCATCGGGTAGCAAAGGATGTTGAGCGCGTTGATCGGCCGCCCGCCCATCGCGTAGACGTCGGATAGCGCGTTGGCGATCGCGATCCGCCCGAACGACTTCGGGTCGTCCACGATCGGCGTAAAGAAATCGACCGTCTGGACGAGCGCCAGCTCCGGCGTCAACCGGTACACGCCGGCATCATCGAACGTCCCCGCGTTCACGAGGACGTTCGCGTCGGTCGGCGGTGTCAGCCCTTCCAGGGCCTTGTGCAGGTCCGCCGGACCCAGTTTGCTCGCTCAGCCCGCGCAGCTCGACATGTCGGTCAGGCGGGGACGGCTCTTCCCGAACAGGGCCATGGTGATCTCTTTATTGTTGCGAGCGACTCCAATCTAACGGCGCAGAAGCGGGCGTGGAAGGGAGGGTTTGTGAAGCGTTGAAGTTTCGGAAAGGGGGATGACGAAAGTGGGGATACAGGATCCTGCGAGGGGGAGGCTTCATGTGGCGCGCACTGGCATTGGCGGCGGCTCTGCTGGTATCCGGGAGTGCGCGGGCGGAGGACAAGGGGCTTGAGGCGAGGGTGAAGGCGCTGGAGGAGAGGTTGGGTGGGGCGGGCACGGTGGCGGAGACGGGCGGAGTGCCGATCTCGCTTGCTTACGACGACGGCCTTCATTTCCGGTCCGGCGACGGGAAACTCGACTTCACCCTCAACGGCGACCTCATCACGCACGGCACGTTCTACCAGCATGGGGAAGCCCGAGGGAAAGACACGTTCACGATCAAGGAAGCGCAGGTCACGCTCGAGGGAAAGATGTTCGAGCGCTGGCTGGTGCATGTCGGGATGGAGCTGCGTCCGGGGGCCGAAGCGCTGTACGAGGGCTACGTGGAGTTCGACGTCTGGGGGTTGGCGAAACTCCGGGCCGGGCAGTTCCTGCTGCCTTACTCCGAGGAAGCGTTCGAGTACGTGAAGTGGCAGGACATGCCGGAGAATTCCCTCGTCGATCTGCATGCTCCCGGGCGGGACATCGGGATCATGGCGTACTCGGAGCTGTTCTCCGGGGTGCTGGACTACTCGGTCGGCGTGTACAACGGCAATGGCCCTCTGGGCTCGGACGACAACAGCGACAAGGAAGTCGCCGCGACCCTGGGGGTCAGCCCGCTGGCATGGGTGAAGCTGGACTGGCTCCGCCACTTCCACATCGGCGTCGCCGCCACCAGCGGCCGCCACACGGGAAACGCCAACGAGCTTCCGCTTCCCCCGCTGGTTCCGGCCTCGGGTTCAGAAGTGCAGACGGGCAGCGCCGGCATGTCGCCCGGGTTCACCCCGGTCCGCGAGGACGGGAGGCGCCAGCGCGCTTCCGCCGACCTGGCGCTCACCGTCGGGCCGGTTGAGTTCAACACGCAGATCTCCAACTTCACGACGGGCCTCGATTCGGACGGCTCCCGCTCCCGCTACCGCAGCTGGGGCAACCGCTGGTCGCTCGGGTTCTGGCTCGGCGGCTCTCGCGATTCAGGCCACCGGCCGACGGTGGATCATCCGCTCTTCGATGGCGGCCCCGGCGCGTTCCAGTTCGTCGCCCGCTACTCCACCCTGACCATGGACGACGACTACCTCAAGCGCGCCGGGTTCGCCGGCACCGAGCGCGTCCGCGAGTTCGCTGTCTGCGCCAACTGGTACCCCAATTCCCACGTCCGCGTCTCCGTGATGCTCACCGACGTCAAGTACAGCCGCCGGGGCATCCCTGTCGGCGACCCGCTTCCCCTCACCGGAACCCCCGGCGTCTCCGGGAACGACCGCTTCGCCAGGCTCATCGACGACGAGAAGGTCCTCATCGTGCGGGTCCAGGTCGATTTCTAGAGCCGCAGGCCGCGCCTTAACACGTTCTGAACATTGGCTCAACCCGATCCCGGGGCGGGGTCGATAGAGGTTATGGAGCGGTTTGGGGAAGAGAGACTCTATCCCAATCCGGAGTCTCTTTGCGGCATCGGCCGCACGCCGCTCCTTAGTTTCAGTGGATTGGTTCTAGGGAGGAGTCCATGCGACTTCTGACCTGGCCTGTCGCGGCAATCGCACTCTTGCTCGCCGCTTCACAGGCCCCCGCCCAGTCGGGCAACCTCGAGGATCGAGTCAAGGCCCTCGAGGCGAAGCAGACGGAGAAGGAAAAGGCCGGCGGAGCGAAGGGCGGCGACATGGTCGGCGCCTGGTTCGACGACGGCCTGCGGTTCAAGACCGACAACGGCTCGTTTGAAGGCCGTCTCGGGGCGTATGTGATCGTGCATTACACGACGCACCTGCACCTGAACGAATCCGACGGCAAGATCGACGGATACACGGTCAAGGAAGCGGGAGTGGAGCTGGACGGCCGGCTGTGGCAGGCGTGGGAAGTCTACGTCAGGCCGCGGATCATGCCGGGCGGGACGGACCTGTACTACGGGTGGGTTGAGTTCAACAAGTGGGAATGCATCAAGGTCCGGGTGGGCGTCATGAAGGAGCCGTATTCGCCCGAGACGATGGAGGACCGGAAGTGGATGGACATGCCGGAGGATTCGTTGCTCAGCCTGACGGCCCCGGGGCGCGACCTGGGAGCGATGATTCACGGGTCGCCGCTGGACGGGATCGTGAACTACTCCGTCGGCGTGTTCAACGGGAACGGCACGAAAGGTGACGAGAACAGCGACAAGGACCTCGCGGCGCGGCTGGCTTTCCGGCCGGGTGCGAAGTCCGAGAGCGAAGTCCTCAAGCACCTGACGATCGGCGGCAGCCTGACGTGGGGCCGCGCGAACAGGGACGGCGTCACGGCCTTCAATTTCGAGACGCCGGCGACGGGCACGAACTTCCATCCGGGGTCGGCCACCGGGTCGGCGCTGGATGGCCGGGTCAACCGGTTCGGCGTGGATGTCAGCTGGGTCTGGGGCGCGTTGTCGGTGAAGGCCGAGTACTCGTACTTCAAGGCCCGCGTGAACTTTGCCGCGACGGACAGCCGTCCGGCGTTCCGCGCTCACTCGTGGTACGGGCAGGTCGGCTTCTGGATCCTGGGCAGCACCCGCGTCACGAACCATCGTCCGGACATCAAGAAGCCGCTCTTCAATGGCGGCGTCGGCGATGTCCAGGTCATCGGCCGCGTGTCGAACCTGAGGATCGACGACACGTACGAAGAGCACCTCGGGTTCACGGGCAGCCGGAGCGTGACGGAGTTCGCACTCGGCGTGAACTACTACCCGAACGCTTACGTCCGCATTTCGGCGATGTTCGTGCAGTACCGCTACGACCATAAGGGGTCGCGCCAGATCTTCTCGGCGGACGGCCGCCATTTCGACGATGAGAACGCGATCATCATCCGGGCTCAGGTCGATTTCTAGACGTTGAAGAGACGCAAACGGGGCCGCCCTTCGGGGCGGCCCTTTTTTTTTGCCTTATCGGCCCAGTCGCCGGAGGGCGGCGGGAGCCAGGAGCATGAGAAGAGTTCCCCGCGGGTGGGGCGTCGCGTCTTTCAGTTCCACGAAGGCCATTCCCGCCTTCCTGATCGCCAGGTCCGTGGAACCCGTGCCGGAGACCAGAAGCGACACCGCGCCGGAGAGGGACGGCTCGTGCCCGACCAGGATCGGCGACTTGCCGTGGACCTCCTTGAGAAGCCGCAGAAGCTGCGCGCCGGGTTTTCCCGGGAGCAGCAGGTCCGAGAGCCGCGGCCGCGGCAGCCCGAGAACTTCAGCGACAATCCGGGCGGTTTCGTGGGCTCGCGGAAGCGGGCTTGAAAGAACCGCGTCCAGCCCGAGGTCCAGGCGCTTCAGCCCGCGCGCCGCCGCCCGGGTCTTGCGTCTCCCTTCCTGGGTCAGCGGGCGCGATTCCTCGGAAAATCCGGGGGTGCCGGATTCAACCGCGGGACCGTGCCGGAAAAAACAGAGGTTCATTCCGGCTTCCCGGCGGAACCGGTCCGCGCTCTTCCCGCCAGGATCGGCCCGAGACCCACCAGGTCGGCGAGCGCGGTCTCGAATTTCCCGGCAAGGGTTAGCATCTCCGTGGCCAGCCGCCGGCGGAATTCGGCCAGCTGTGCAGCGTCGCCCATTTTTGCGGCCGCCTTTTCGGCGAGGCGGTTGAGCTGGAAGCGGTCGTGCCAGCCGCCGGCCGCGTCCTGCAGGCGGACGAAGAGTGCCTGGAGGGCGCGATCTTCGGGCAACGGATAGCACGCCGAAATCGCCTGCTGCTGGTAGCGCAGCACGCGGATTTCCCGGCGGAGTTCATGGGCGCGGGCGGCATCGTCCATCGGGCGACCGTGGCCCGCGAGTCCGAGCACGGAACGCAGCCGGGGCGCGAGAGCCGCCGGCGTGGGCGCTTTCGACGCCGTCGAAGATCCCGTGACCGCCGCAACCAGCGCGGACTTGATGCGCTTGAGCCTCCCCGGGGTCAGCCATCCGCGGAGCCGCGCCCGCTCTTCGCGGCGCTTCCGCCGGGCGCGTTTCTCAAGCATCCGGCGCGCTCCCGCATCCTCGGGAGGTCCCTCCCGGAGCAACTCGATCGCAACGTCGAGATTCCGGACCCGCCCCAGCCGGCGGACGCACTTTTCGAGCCGGCGCTCGAGTTTGTCGCGGGTCGCGCCGGCGGCCAGCCAGAGCTCGCCGATGGCCGCGAGCCGTCGCGCCGCGACACGGGCGTCGTGGACCGCTTCGTCGTCCGCCAGGTCCTTCCTGACTTTGCGAAGTTCCGCCAGCAGCCTCGCGGCGACGGGCGCGAGGGCCACGCGCGGATTCGCCGGGAGTTTTCGGGTCACCGCTCTTCCTTCTTCGCCAGCCGGAAATTCAGTTCGCGCCCGAACGCTTCGCGGAAGAGGTCGGCGCGCCGGGCCGCCGTGTACAACTCGAGTTCCGGGTCCGACGAAGCGTGGATTTCGAGGGTCACATCGCCGCTGTCCGGGAAGACGCGCACTTCGTCCACAAGCGCCGCGTGGCTCCGGTCGAGGCCGTCCGCGACGCGCAGGATCGCCGCGAGCAGCTTCACGCGCCGGCGGTCTTCTTTCCCGAGCGCGGAATATCCTTCGTGGGTGGGGGACGGAAGCGATCCGCGGTGGTACCGGGCGACGAGGGCGATGAGCCGCCGTTCATCCTCGGAAAATCCTTCCAGCGAACCGTTCATGATCAGGTAGTAGGCGTGCTTGTGGTGCTTTTCGGCGCTGATCCAGTACCCCGAGTCGTGGAGAAGCGAGGCGTATTCGAGGATTTCGCGTTCGGGGCCGTTGAGGCGGTGAAGCGGCGCGAGGTCGTCGAACATCCGGAGCGCGAGGCGCGTGGTGTGCATCGCGTGGAGATCCATCGCGCCGAGACGGCGAGCCAGGACGTGGACGCTGCGGCGGCGCGGGTCGGCGATGTCGTCGTCGCGCATGGAGAGCCGCGCGCCGTTGCGGGCCGCGTAGTCGGCGACGACGCCTTCGCGGAGCGCGCGGTCGCAGGGGATGAGTTCGTCGAGGCCGGCTTCTTCCATGAACACACGGACGACCAGCGACCCGGGGCCGATCGTGTCGGCGCGGCTTTCGCCGACGGGGCCGAGCGAAGCGAGCTCGCGGCGCGATGACGTCAGCAGCCGGTGCGAGAGGTCCTCGAGCGCGCCGAGGTGGATCACCTCGCCTTCCTCGCGCGCCCCGAGCAGTTTCGCAATCGCCAGGATCGAGCCGCTCGTCCCGAAGACCGACTCCGGCGCGCGCTTCTTCACTTCCCGCGCCACCGGCTTGATCTCCGAGCGCACGTGCTCTTCCATCGCCTCACGGTCCTTCGCGCGCGGGAATTTCTCCGCGAGCCGGAGCACGCCCAGTTTCAGGCTCTTCACGTACGAAACCCGGTCGCCGTCGCCCACGATCACCTCGGCGCTGCCGCCCCCGATGTCGATGACGCCGACTCGGCCGGCGGAAGGCGGAAGTCCCTCGCGGACCCCCGCGTAAATCAGGCGGCCTTCCTCTTCGCCCGTCACCACGCGCACCGCCAGCCGCGCCTCCTTCTCAACCCGCTTCACAAATTCCCCGCGGTTCTTCGCGTCGCGCACCGCCGACGTCGCCACGGCGAGCACCGCCTCAACTCCCTGCGCTTCCGCAATCGCCCGGAACCGCCGCAGCACCGCGATCGCGCGGTCCATGTCCTCCGGCGGGATCCCCCCCGTCCGGAACGTCGCGCGCCCCAGCTGGAGCATTTCCTTCGAGCGGTCCAGCACTTCGCGGATTCCGGGGGCGAAGAGCCTCGAGACGACGAGGTGGACGCTATTCGCGCCGATGTCGATGGCGGCTATTTTCATGGGTGAAGAGGAGATTGTGGGTGGAGCGGGTTCAGGGAACGTGAAGGCCGCGCGAAAATCGCGCGAAGAGCTGCATGTTAGGCGAAGGTCGGGGGCGGCGTCACGGGGAAGGGAAAATCGGGTTCTCAGGGGGACTTGCCTCGAGCCTTGGCCGCGAAAAGGCAAACTCAAAACCGCGAAACGCAAAGCCAAACGCCAAAGGCAAAACGGAGAAAAAATAAGGATGACGCCACCCGGCAAGCCATTCGACGAACTGTCCGAATTGTCGTTTGCCGTTTGTCGTTTGCTTGAGGGTTCTCCTTTTTGTCTTTGTCGTTTCCCCTACCGGCCATGCACCCTGGAGAAAATTAGTGGGCCGGCGGGTGCTCTCCCTTGTCCTGCTTCTCCAGCGTCTGCCATTCCGCGTACAGCGCCTCGCACTTGGCTTTCAGCTCCGACTTTTCCTTCTCGATCGCCATAAGCTTCTTGCGGTTGAGCGCAATCTCGGGGGCGCACTGCTCCGTGGTCAGGTCCTCGATCTTCCGTTCCGAGGAAGTGATCTCCTCCTGGATCCGCTCGATCCGCTTCCAGCGGCGCCGGACTTCCTTGTGATCCTCGTGCGCGACGGGCTTCGGCGGCGGGGCGGCGGGCTTCTCCGGCTGCCGGACGCCGGCCTTTGCCTCGCGCTTCTCCATCATTCCGGTGTAGTCCGTCGGGTAATCGACGACATGGCCGTCCTCGATCGCGAGGATCCGGTCGCAGATGCGGTCGAGGAAGTAACGGTCGTGGGAGATCGTGACGATCGTGCCTTCGTACCCGTCGAGCGCTTCTTCAATGGCCGTGCGCGAAGGAATGTCGAGGTGGTTGGTGGGTTCGTCGAGGAAGAGCGTGTTGGGGCGGGTGAGGAGGAGTTTCGCGAGGACGACGCGGGACTTTTCGCCGCCGGAGAGGGTGCCGACGACGCGGTGGACTTCGTCGGCCGGGAACAGAAAGAGGGCGAGCCAGGACTGGAGCTGTTCGCGGGTGAGGGAGAGATCGACGCCCCAGATCTCGTCCATCACGTCCTTCTCGAGGTTCAGGCCGCCGAGGTTCTGGTCGTAGTACCCGACTTCCACCGAGGTCCCGAGGACCGCGTCGCCTTTGTCCGGCTTCTCCTGCCCGACGATGATGCGGAACAGCGTCGTCTTCCCGGAGCCGTTCGGGCCGATGAGGCCGACGCGCTCGCCGCGTTCGATCGTGAAATTGACGTCCTTGAAAAGTTCGCGCTGCCCGAAGGACTTGGAGACCCCGCGCACCTTGATCGCGGAGAGCGCGCTGCGGTGGACGGGACCGAAGCGGACGCGGAGCGATCTCCCAGCGCCGTCCGGCCGGTCAAGCCGCTCGAGCCGCTCGAGGCGCCGCTTGCGCCCTTTCGCCTGGCGCGCCCTCTGTCCCGCGCCGAACCGGCGGATGTACTCCTCGGTTTTCTCGATGTGGTCCTGCTGCTTCGCGAACGCGACACGCTTCGCCTCGCGCCGGATTTCCTTTTCCTCGACGTAATTGCTGTAGCTTCCGTCGTAGAACTCCGTCTTGCCGCGCTCGACCTCGACGGTGCGGTTGGTGACGCGGTCGAGGAAGTAGCGGTCGTGCGAAACGACGACGACGGCGCCCGGGAAATCGTTCAGGTAGTCCTCGAGCCACTCGATCCCCGCGATGTCGATGTGGTTCGTGGGCTCGTCCAGGAGCAGCAGGTTCGGCTTCGCGAGAAGTTCGCGCGCCAAGGCCGCCCGGCTCCGCTCGCCGCCGCTCATCGTCGCCACGCTCTTCTTCAGCGCCGATTCCTCGAACCCCAGTCCGTGCGACACCGCCCGCAGCTCGACCTCGTACTCGTACCCGCCGCCCCGCTCGTACTCGTGCTGCAGGTCGCCCCACTTCTCCAGGAGCTCCGGGGTCGAAGCGGTCTCCATGTCGTGCGCGACCTTCTCCATCTGCTCGTGAAGCTTCATCAGATTCTCGAACGGCTCGAGAAGCGCCTCCTCCAGCGTGAGCGCGCCGCCGAGCTGGTCGGTCTGCCGCACGTAGCCCAGCCGCATGCCGCGGGCAATCTGGATGTCGCCGGAGTCCGCTTCGATTTCCCGCGCCAGGATCCGGAGAAGCGTGGTCTTCCCGGCGCCGTTCGCGCCGACGAGGCCTACACGCTGGCCCGCGTCGACCTGGAAGTCGACGGCGTCGAGGACGACACGGCCCGGGTAGGCCTTGGTAATTCCGTTGAGGACAGCGACAGGCATAGGGCCGCGCATTCTATCCGCCCCGGCCAACATGCAAGGGGGAGGTTGAAATCATTTCCATCACCTAGAATGGAAGCTGCAGATTCGAGAAAGGAGCCTGGCCATGGCCCTCACGCTGACGTCCCCCGCCTTTCACGCCGGGGCTGAAATCCCTTCGAAGTACGCGAGCGAAGACAGGAACCTCGCACCGCCCCTCGTTTTCCTGGGCACCCCGCCGGGCACCCGCTCCCTGCTCCTGACCGTCGAGGATGCCGAAGCGGGCAAAGGAGAGCCGCGCGTCCACTGGATCCTCTACGACATTCCTCCCGACGCGGTCGGCATTCCCGATGGAGGCCTCCCGCTCCCCAAGGGCGCCCATGAAGGCCTGAACGACCTCGGAACCCAGTGTTACGCCGGGCCCGCTCCCCTGGGCGGACGCCACAAATACCATTTCCGCCTCGTCGCCCTCGATCTCACGCTGACTGGTCTCCGCAAACCGACACTGGCCCAGGTGGAAGCGGCGATCAAGGGGCACGTCCTGGCGCACGCGATGTTGATCGGGACGTACGAGAAAAAGAGAAAGCTCCTGTAGCGGCCCGCGCAACCTGGAGCCCGGAAGCGGGTTGAGATGACGCTGAGCCGCCGTGCACACCCCTGAGGAAGCCCCCGATGCGGACGCTTGTGCTTGTGCTCGCCCTGGCGATGGGCGCTTCGGCCGAAGAAGCATGGAAGCCGGAGATGAAGGATGTCGCGGTCCCGATGCGCGACGGGAAGACGCTGGCGGGAGATGTTTACCTGCCGGCGAAGGAGGGGAAATACCCCGCGGTGCTGATCCAGACGCCCTACAACAAGAAGAACATGGGGACGGTGATGTCGCTGGACGGGGTCGCGGCCGGCGAGACGGGGCGCGGAGCGGCCTCCGACATGAAAGTGCTGATGGACCGCGAGCACTACGCGTACGTCGTCGTGGACTGGCGCGGGTTCTACGGGTCGAAGGCGGCGGCGAAGCCGATGGCGAAGCGCGGGCTGGACGGGTACGACTGCGTGGAGTGGATCGCGGCGCAGCCGTGGAGCGACGGGAAAGTCGGGACGTGGGGCGGGAGCGCCCTGGGTAAACAGCAGCTCGACACGGCGGCGGAGCACCCGCCGCATCTTGTCTGCTGCGTGCCGCTGATCGCGTCGATGGGGCAGGAGTACGCGTCGTACTACGAGGGCGGTGTCTTGCTGGAAGGACACGTCAAGCGCCTCGACCAGCTCGGCTTCGGGGTCGGCGCCATCGTGACCGCCGCGCCGCTTCCGTGGGCGCCGGCCTGGAAGTTCGCGGAAACGAAAACGTTCCGGCCGGACCTGATCAAGGTGCCGTGCCTGATGATCACGGGGTGGTGGGACAACTACCCGGACCTTGTGGTGAAGACATTTGAGGGGATCGTGGCGGAAGGCGGAGACGCGGCGAAATCGGGGTCGCGGCTCCTGATCGGCCCGTGGGACCACGTCGGCGTCGGCGTGGCGAAACAGGGCGATTGCGATTTCGAAAAGGCCTCGCTCGAGTCGGGGCGCGCCGCGAAGGCCTTCCTCGATTTCTGGCTCCGTGACGTGAAAGACAACGGCTGGGACAAAACGCCGCGGGTGCGCTACTGGGTTGTGAACGAGCAGGAGTGGCGGACGTGCGAGTCGTGGACAGGGTTGCCACGCGAGACGAAGACGCTGTTCCTGACGGCGGACGGACGGCTCGTTTCCGAAAAGCCGCAGAAGGACGAGCCGAAGACCTGGACTTTCGACCCGCTTGACCCTTCGCCGACCCTCGGCGGCGCGAACCTTCCCCCGATGAAACACGGGCCGACGGACCACTCCGAACTCTCGAAGCGCAAGGACGGCGCCTGGTACACCACCGGCAAGCTCGAGAAGGCTCTTCGCGTGAACGGCAACATCGAGCTCACGATCGCGTTCGAGGCGAACGC
>JAIOPR010000357.1 GCA_021413805.1 Planctomycetota bacterium | reverse complement strand
CCTCGCCCCACGCGGACAGCGCTTCCAGCACGACCTCCGTGTCGCCCTGCGTGCGAAACCGGGCGCCGCCACGGACCAGCTCTTCGCGCAGCTCGCGGTAGTTGTACAGCTCGCCGTTGTAAGCCAGGACGCGCCGGCCGTCGGGCGAGCTCATGGGTTGGGCCGAGCCGGCGCCGAGGTCGATGACGGACAATCTCCGGTGGCCGAGAACACAGCCACGCGAAGGCGCGGTGGTGCGTCCCTCGCCGTCCGGCCCGCGGTGCGCGAGGCTGGCGATCATGGGCTCGAGCCTCCCGGCCAGGGAGGCGACGTCCGCGCCGGCGATTCCGCAGAGGCCGCACATGCGATCTCAGGCCCCCCCTGGTTCGGCCCGGCGTGTTGAAACGAGTTCCGCGAGGCACCCGACGAGCTGCGCGGCCCGGGCATCATACGAGTGCGAAGAAATCATCCGCAATCCGCGTTCCCGGACCCGGACGAAATCCCCCGGGTTCCGAAGGACCTGCTCGATCCGCTCGCGCATCTCCCGGGGAGTTTCGAACGTCAGGCATGCCTCGCCCGGCGCCAGGAATTCAGGAAGCTCGGCCGACGCCTGCGTGAGCATCAATCCCCCCACCGCCGGGATCTCGAATGTCCGCATGTTGTGCGAATCCCGATTCTGCGGCCGCAGCAGGTTGATCGAGACCAGGCTCGAATGGATTTCGCGCGCGAAGCGGTCCCCGTGAAGCGCTTCATCGTGAATTCGCGACCTCAGGGGCGACCCCGCCTTAACGCGTTTCCAGTTCCCCCCGAAGACACGCAGGTCCATGTCGGCGACGGCGGCAAGTGCTGATTCGCGTTCGCGGTCCCAGGTCCCGACAAAGCTGACGCCGGTGGGTGTCTTGTTCTCTCCCCCAGCCGGCGGCCGATGCACTTCAGCGTCGTACCCGAACGGGATCCGCTCGACTCGACGGCACCCCCCGTCTTTCAGGCGCACCGCGAGCGAACGCGACCAGGTGACGTAGAGATCGTAAAACGACAGGCTCCCGAGCACGTCCGCATTGGAAGAGCCCTTCGCCTCGATGTTCGTCGCGTCGTCCGGGTTCAGGTTGACCCAGATCGTTTTCGGCGACGCCTGCGCGCATTTCTCCAGCGATTCCCTGGAAAAAACCATTCCTTTGAACACAACGACACAGTCCGGCGCCTGGCGCGCCGCCTTGAGCGTCGCCTCCAGCCGCTTCCGGATCACCCCATTCTGGCCGGGAGCCCTGAGTCGATGAAGCGCCCGCGAGACCAGCGACGGGTTTGCGGGGCGGCCTTCCCCCGCATCGATCGAGAACAGGTCGGCCTGCACTCCCGGGATACGCGACAGGGCCGCCTTGTACGACAGTTCCAACGCTCCCGGTTGGCTGTAGCCGACCAGGAGGATCCGGAGCGGGTCGCGAGGGGAGGGATTCATTCAGGATTTCTTCGAGAACGGGGACATCAGGCGGGCGAGGAAGCGGAGCAACCGGATCGGCGCGAGCAGTCCGCCCGTTGTGCTGACAGCGTAGATCAGCCTGAGCCAGAGCCGTGTCGGAAACGATGTCGGGACGCGCTTCAGCAGGTTCGCGGGCCGGCACCCGCGCGAAAGATTCTTCGCCGCCTGCCTGACTCCCAGTGACCGGTAGTCCAGGAGCCAGTACGGGTAGGTCCACAGGAGAATCTGACCGAAGATCCTCCGGACCACGGCCTGCCGGCGTCGCTCGGGGACGTAAGGGGAGACCGCTTCCGTAGCAACCCACCCGACGCAGTCGAGGCCGCCCGTCTTGATCGTCGCCGTCGCATTGTCCCTCGCCAGCGTGTCCCGGTACGTATCCGCCGGACGTTCGCCGATCGTCACATCTTTCGCGACCAGCGCTTCGTCAATCGACGCCAGCATGCCCCCCGCCGCGATGATCCTCGTCGCGAGGTAGATCTGGATGTAGATCGACCCGTCGTAGCGGGAAGTGTCCTGCGGCGCGAACGCGGTCCGCTTCAGGATGATGCCGCTGAAGAAACTGAAGCACCGGAAGACGCGCATCGCGACTTCGGGTCCTTTCCCCAGGAGAGCGGTCCGCTTCGCCCGTCGGTGCACCTGGCCGCGGTCGGAGAAGTCGCAGGGGTTGCAAAAAAGGACATCGGGTTCGTTCAATTTCGCGATCAGCGCGGCGAGGCGGGACAACGACTGCGGACCTGCGAGGGCATCGTCGTTGCCGAGGAGAAAAAGGTAGTCCCCGCTGGCGCCGGAGAGCGCGGCCCGCACGTTGCCGTCGTATCCGAGGTTTTTCTCCTGCTGGATGTAGCGGGTGCGGATGCCGGTCTTCGCCTTGATCTCGTCGAGCAGGGGAGGAATGACCTGCGCGGTGTTGTCCTTCGACCTGTCGTCCGAGACGACGATTTCGATGTCGCGATGGTCCTGGTCCCGGATCGACTCCAGCACCCGGCAGAGGTATTCCGAGCGGTTGTACTGGGGGATGCAGATCGAGATCAGCACGCGGCCCCCGGGCTGGTCGGTTTCGAGAGGATCGCGCGACAGGCTGCTTCGACGCGCGGCACATCCACGCGTTTCAGGCACTCGTTGTCGCGCTCTTTGCAGACCGTGAGCATGCATCCTTCGCACTCGATCTCTTCGCGGAACACCACATGTCCCTGCGGCCCGTACGGGTACCACGTCCCTCGCGTGTCCCGCGCCGAGAAAATCGCAACACACGGCACACCGACCGCCGCCGCGAGGTGCATCGTCCCCGCGTCGTTGCCGAGAAACAGCCGGCAGTGCGCCCGGGCCGCGGCCGACTGGCGCACGGACATGGTTCCCGCGCAGATACTTCCGCGCCCCCACTGCTTCACCATCGCTGTCCCCGCTTCGGCGTCCTCGGGGCCCCCGAAGACCACCGGCCACACGTCGCACGCCGCGATCAGCCCTGCGACCGTCGAGACGAATCGCTCCACCGGCCACCGCTTCGCGGGCATTTTCGACCCCGGCGCAACGGCCACCAGGCGGCGCCCGGGGGCGATCCCGAGGGCGCGGGCCCACCGTTTCGCTCCTTCAATTTCGCCCGCGCCCAGTCCCAGGTCCATGCAACCCGAGTTCGGCGCAGGGACCGCCAGTCCCGAGTAACTCAGCCTCTGGAGCAGCACGTCGGCCTCGAAAGGACAGTTCGATCCGCGCGGAATTCCCGTGCCCGGCGCCGGGAAGTCCACGTCCCCGATGACGGACTCAATTCCCCACAGATGCGCCATCCGGACGTCGCGCTTGCGTTGCCGCGGGGATCGGATCGCCGGCGCGAGGTACACGAAGGTATCGAAGCGTTTCGGCCGAATCTTCAGCAGGAGTCCCATCGCCTTCGTGAGACGCCCCGGTAGCGAACCCGCCGGGCGGTACGGGATGAATTCGTCCACGAGCCCCGAGTCTTTCAGTACGGATTCAGCGGAGGGGTAGCCGGCGCCATCGTGGACGTCGTGCAGCAGGGCAATCCTTGCTGCAGGCCAGTTCTGTCGAATGACATGAAGCGCCGGCAAGGCGACGACGGTGTCGCCCAACTGGCCCGGTCGAAAGACCAGGATTCGCGACCGCGACACGGGAGATTTCATCGGCGCCCTGGCCGCCCGGACGTCATCGCTGCGCTTCCGCGGCGCGCCAGTTCGCGGTCGCCCCGGGAGCCGAGACCCTGGCCCTCCGCCCGAATGCCCTGGTGAGGATCCATGCGACGATGGCGAGGACGAAAAGGTTCCGGAGGCCGGACCACAGGCTGGAAGGGCACTCTTCGACGAAAACGCAGCAGTGAAGGATGAACGCACGGTGCACCAGCGTGACGAAGGGCGGCAGGGATCCCAGCCGGGTGCACAGGTGGTTGGAGAACAGGATGAAGAACGAGAAGACGATGCCTGCCCCGAGGGCACCGGGGAGCCCAAAATCCGCGGCCCCGAGCGCCGGCCATGTCAGGCTGGTGTCCCCGGTAGGCTGATGGTAGTGCTGCTGGATCTTTTGTTCCGGCGCCAGGGATTCTGCCTTTCCTCCCAGGAAAACAGCGGGGATCGCCCGATATACGGTCGATGCGAAGGCCTCGCCGTTCATGGACGGAATGTGGTCCTGGTCTTCAAAAATCCTGACGACGAACCGGATGATGAGGGGACGAGTGACGGAATTCTCGTCGTGCAACTCCCTCGCCAGTGCCGGGTCGATCGATGGATTCGAAATGACGTCCGTTTCAGAGCCCAGCCCGAGCCAGGTACCGCCGGATTTGTCCGCCACGACCAGGTTCGTACGGAGCGCGAGAAAAGCGGGAAAAATGAGAAACCAGAGAGCTGCGCACACGCCGGCAATCGTCGCGAGGCCTGCAGGGCGCATCCGCTTCCCGGCGTAGCGGTAGGCCATCATTCCCAGCACCACGGCCTCGAGCATGTTGCGCCTGCCCTGGGTCGCCAGCCAGACGCACTCCAAAGCGGCGATCGCAAAACTCACGATACGCACCTGGAACGGGGCGCCAGACCAGAACCTGAGGAAGACGTAGAGAAGGCATCCTGCGCCCAGCACGGGGGTCACCTGCCCCAGAATGACGCTTGCGTAAGGCATCTGGGACATCCGTTCACCCGATCCTGAACCCGAAAAGAAAACGCCGTATTCCACGGCAAAGTAAATCCTCGCGGCCGTCACCATCGCGTAAACCATGGCCACGGTCGACAATTCTGGAAGCTTCAGATCTTCAGGCCGCATCTTTCCCGCATCCAGGGCGGCGCCCGTGTTCTGCTGTCTTCTCCTCCTGTAAAGCAGCGCCACGATTTCGATCCCCACCAGGAAGGCCGCCACCGCGCCGTACGCGGAGATCAGGAAGCGGAGGTTCTCCTCGGGCAGACTGAACCCCCCGTACACGAACGAAATCACGGGGCCCGCCCCGAACGTCAGTCCCGAAGCGCTCGCGAGGAAATAGGCGAGGTGTTCTGGCCCGGCAATTCGAAGCGCCGTGGCGCCGCGCCAGGCGCCGTACGCCAGCAAGGCGAACGCCAGCCAGAGCTCGATGACGGTTGTCGTCATGCGATCAGGTTTCCGGATCGATCGCTTCGTGTCCCGCTGCGTGGAACGGCAAGAGGCGCCCGGGTTTCTCCCTGCGCGGCGTCACCGAGGGAATTCGCGTCTTTCGCTCGCAGTTCGTCCATCGCCTGGGGGATCCGTCCGACCACCCGCTCCATCAGGATGATCACCCCCGCCAGCACCATGGCCTGAGCCAGCACAACCAGGCTCGCGATCCACCCACCCCGCGTGATCAGCATCCCGCCTAGCCCGAACGCCATCGCGATCAACCACAGGAACGCAACGCATTGCCGGTGGCTGAATCCGATGCGCATCAGCCGGTGATGGAAATGGCTCCGGTCGCCCTCCCAGATCGGCCGTTTCAACCCGATCCGGATGAGGATGACCGTCCCCGTGTCGTACAGCGGGACCGCAAAGACGAGAACGGGAATCAGCAGCGGGAACAGCCAGGTGGACTCGCCCCCCATGAACGTCGCAATCATCGTCGTCGCGCCCAGCATGTACCCCAGGAACAACGCCCCGGCGCTTCCCAGGAACACCCGCGCCGGGTGCCAGTTGTGCCACAGGAACCCGAGGCATGCGCCGCAGAGCGCGAAGAGCAGCGCCGCGGGGCAGGGGTGATTCGTCATGAACATCGTCGTGCCCAGAAGCGCCGCCGCGATCGCCGCGAGCCCCGTCGCGAGGCCGTCTACCCCGTCTACAAGGTTGAACGAGTTGGTGATGCCGACCAGCCAGATGACGCCCACGACGGACGGGAGAGGGGCCGGAAGAAATGCGAGGGACGGATGGATCCCGAAACCCACCACGGCAATCGCCACCGCAAACTGCACCGCCAGCCGCGTCCTGACCCTCAGGTTCCACAAATCATCCGCCACCCCCAGCCCCGCCATCGCGATCCCGCCGAGAAAGATGATCCCCAGCCTGCCCCA
>JAIOPR010000356.1 GCA_021413805.1 Planctomycetota bacterium | reverse complement strand
GTGCCCCTTGAGCCGCGACAGGCCTTTCACGTCCTCGTCCGGCGCCTCGCGGTTCGGGTACCACATCCACGGGGAGCCGGAGTACCGGCCGATCGGGTTCGCGTTCTTCACGATCGAGCCCTTGGCGGGAAGATAGGTCTGCTCCAGGCGCTTCAGCTGCTCCTTCGCCGCAGTTTCATTGGTCTTGTCCGCGGCCTTCTCGTACTCCTCCCAGACTGTCTTCAGGAAATCTTCCTGCGTGACCGGGGTGTGCCCGGGGGCGAGATTCGCGCTGCCCATCTGGGCGTAATTGTGAAGCGGATCCTCGAGGACGGCGAGGTCGTCGTCATTCAGTTTCCGGGCCCACTCGAGCTTGGTCGTCTCGAATTGCGGTTCCTTCTGCTTTTTCGCCACGACCCACGCATTGCGCTGCTGGAGCTCCGCCTGCTGGTCCGCGTTCGCGCTGCATCCGAGCATGTAGGTGAGCCACATGACGCGGTAGCTGTGCGCCCAGGACAGGTCGTCCTTGAGGTCCATCTCCGTCGAGGACTGCACGTAGAAGAGCGCGTCCGTCTTGTCCTTCACCGAGAGCTGCGTGATCTTCAGCGGGTAAACGCACTGTTCGCTCGCGAACGCGAAACGCGTCGGCGTGATCTCGCCTGTGTAGTTCCCGTCCTTGTCCTTCTTCATCTGCTTCGAGTCGATCTTCATCACCGTGAAGAACCATTTCTTGGCGATGTAGAAATCCAGCGTCCCCTGGTCCCCGCCGTACGAGTAATTGTTGTCCTTCAGCCAGTCGAAGAGCCCGCTCGCGTCATCGGCGACGATGATCTTGTAGTCCAGCGATCCGACCACGCCGGATTCGAGCACCTTGACGCCACCCCCGGCTGCCTTTCGCAAGTTCCGCGATCCGCCGCTGCCGCCGCCGACGCCCATCGCCTCGTAGACTCCCCTGGAGGGAAGCAGGTTCACGTAGATGGGCTGGGGAAGCGGGAGCAGGATGGTGTAGATCGCGAGGTCCTTGAAGAAGTCCCGCGGCATCTCGTCGAGCTTGGGCTGCGATGGCGTCGGGATCACCATGCCGAAGTCCACGGCGTTCCCTTCGAATTTCGGCTGCACCGTGAACGATTCCATTTTTCGCTCGGCATCCCACGTGATGAACGCCTTCTGCCCGGGCTGGTTGATGTCCTTTTCCTGCGCGGCGAAATAGCAGCAAGCCGCGTCGGCGGGCCGGGGGCGGGCGAGGTGAAGCGTGACGATCGAGAGCGCCGATGCGACCCCGACGAGCCCGGCCCAGCAGCGAAGGTTCATGTCGTGTCTCCCGCTTCCGTGTGAAATCTGCCGTGTTCCCGAATCCGGAACGAACGGGTCCTACCAGCCTGAACGTCAATTTCAGGACAGAGTTCGTTTCCGGTTCCAACCGCAGGCCGCCGTTACGGCGGCGACGTGGGCATGATCCTCACGTACTCCTGCGCTTTCCCGGCCTCGACGGGGACGATCACCAGGTCGTCCGTCATCTCGTCCTTGCGCAGGATCTTCCGGAATTTCGTCACCCACTGGCCCTTCTGCAAGTGCCCCTTGAGCCGCGACAGGCCTTTCACGTCCTCGTCCGGTGCTTCGCGGTTCGGGTACCACATCCACGTGGAGCTGTTGTAGACGCCGCTGGGGTTCGCGACCTTGACGATCGTGCCCTTCGCCGCGGAGTAGGAGGCCTCGAGGGCCTGAAGCTGCTCTTTCGCGTAGACGTCGTCCCGGGGCTCCGTGGACTTCTCGTATTCGTCCCAGACGGTCTTGAGGAACTCCTCGACGCTGACCGGTTTGTCGCCGGGCGCGAGGTTGCCGCCGCCGGCCTGGGCGTAGCCGTGAAGCGGGTCCTCGAGGAGGGCGAGGTCGTCGTCGTTCAGGTGCTTCGCCCATTCGAGCTTCGTCGTCTCGTACTTCGGGTCCTTCCGCATTTTCGCCGCGACCCACTCGCTCCGTTTCTGGAGTTCCGCCTGCTCGTCGTCATTGGCCGAGCAACCGAGCATGAACGTCAGCCACATGACTCGGAAGCTGTGCATCCAGGAGAGATCGCCCTTGAGGTCCATCTCGGTGGAGGACTGCACGTAGAAGAGCGCGTCGGTCTTGTCTTTCACGGAGAGCTGCGTGATCTTCAGCGGATACACGCACTGCTCGCTCGAGAAGGTGAAGCGCGTCGGCGTGATTTCTCCAACGTAACGCCCGTCCTTGTCCTTCTTCATCTGCTTTGGGTCGATCTTCATCACCGTGAAGAACCACTTCTTCGCGATGTAGAAGTCGAGCGTTCCCTGGTCGCCGCCGTAGGAGTACTTGTTCTCCTTGAGCCGGTCGAAAAGGCCGCTGGCGTCGTCGGCGACGATGATCTTGTAGTCGAGCGAGCCGACGACGCCTGCTTCGAGCACCGTGACGGCCGGCTTCCTCGGCGGGGCCGGAGCGTCAGAGGGCATGTGCTCGTGCAAATATGCGCCTGCTTCACCGAGCAGGTTCTCAGGCCGCATGCGGAGGTCGTACCAGATTCCCTCCGGGAGGGGCATGAGGATGGTATAGATCGCCAGGTCCTTGAAAAAGTCGCGGGGCATCTCGTCGAGCTTGGGTTGCGAGGGCGTCGGGATGACCATCCCGAAGTCCACGGCGTTCCCCTCGAACTTCGGCTGCACCGTGAACGCTTCGACTTTGCGCTCGGCATCCCACGTGATGAACGTCTTTTGCCCCGGCTGGTTGATGTCCTTTTCCTGCGCGGCGAAGTAGCAGCACGCGGCGTCGGCCGGCTTCGGCCTCGCGAGCGAAAGGGTGACGATCGAAAGCGCGGAAACGGCCGCGCAGGCCCCGGCCCAGTATCTCAGTTTCATGTGGCGTCTCCTTCCCCCGGGAAGAATCTGCCCGAATCGCGAAGGTGAAGCAAGTCCTGATACGATTGGGGAATGAAGCTCAGGAAACTGGCGGCGCTCGGCGTCATGGTCACGCTGGTCGCCGGGTTCGCGGCGGCGGATACGGCGCTCGTCTATCACACGTTTCTGCGGCGCGAGTTTGTCATGGGCGAACTCGAGCGGCTTACGGGGCGGCCCGTGAAACTCGGCCGCGTGTCGTTCGGGCCGTTTAAGGGTCTGGTCGCAGATGGGGTCGAGATCCTCAAGCGCGATCAGTCGCCGTTCCTGAAAGCAGAGCGGATCCGTGTGGTGCTCGATCGCGGGGAATTGCTGCAGGGGCGGGTCGCGATCGCGAGCGTCGAACTGGAAAAGCCGATGGCGCGCCTGGAGATCGGGAAGGACGGAAGCGGCGAACTGATGGAGCTTCTCGGCGAGGTTGCCCGGCGCGCTTCTTCGACGAAGGGCGGCCCGATCCCGCGAATCTCCGTCCGGGGCGGCGAGTTCGTTTTCGCCGACGCGGCCCTGATGACGGACGGCGGCGAGATCCGCGTTCGCGACGTGAACGCCGACATTCTCCCCTACGGCCCGGACCGCTTCGTCGTGCAGGGCGGAGCTGACGCCGGGGCGCTCGGGCGCTGGACGATCGAAGGGAAAATCGACGCTTCCACGGGCAGAAGCGAAATGCACCTCGACTCGAAAGGTCTCGAGGTGAGCGAGCGGGTGTTCGAGCCGTTCGGCGAGGAAGTGCAGCGCGTTTACCGGATGTACAACGCTCAGGGACCGATCGAAGTGGCGGTGACGGGGAGTTACAACCCGGCGGAATCGCCCGCGATGCGGATGACGGCGGACGTGACGCCGCGCGGCATCTCGATCGAGTACGCCGGGTTCCGGTACAAGGTGCTGAACGTCGAGGGCCTGCTGCGGTTGAAGGACGACGGGATCGAATTCAGGAACATGTCGGCGAAATTCTGGCCGACCGGCGACGGCCGCGAATCCGCGGCAGCGGTGCGGGGCGAACAGCCGGTCACGATCTCGATGAACGGGTCCACGGACGGCTACGTCGCGGAGTCGGCGTACAACCTCGATTTCTCGATCGCCGGTCTCAAGATCGACGCGAAGCTGCGCGAGGCCCTGCAGGCCGATGCCCGCAACGTCTTCGACCTCTTCCATCCGGCCGGCCACCTCCAGGGACGGGTGCAGGTGCACAAGGCTCACGGCAAGGGGGTGGCGCCGGTTCACGATATCGACATGGCGATGGTGGACTGCTCCGCGACGTTCCAGCCGTTCCCGCTTCCCGTCTCGGACGTCACCGGGCTGATCGTGATGCGGGGCGAAGAGCTGTCGATCCAGGGGGCGCGGTGCCGGCACGGGGACGCGTGGTTTTCCGTGAACGGGCACCTGACGTCGATGCGGGCGGACGGCGGGATCGAAGTGACGGTGGACACGGACGCGGTGGCGCTCACCGAGGCTGCGAAACAGGCGCTTCCCGAACCGGTCCGGAAAGTCTGGGACCATTTCGACCCGGAAGGCTCGATCGGGTTTCACTGGGTGACGCGGCGGGAACCGGGCGCGGACAGGGAGTTGGCATACGACGTGACGCTGTTCCCCCGGGGAGTGACGGCGCAGTACGACGGCGTGCCCTACGCGGTGACGGGGCTGCGCGGCGAAATCTGGACGGACGCGAAGTCGGTGGAGGTCAGGCGGCTCACCGGGAAACACGGCACGGCCCAAGTGGATCTCCGGGGGACGGTGAAGGGCCTGGACGCGGAGCCCGCGTACGACCTGACACTGAACGCCGAGGAGATTCCGGTGGACGGCGACTTGCTCGCGGCGATTCCCGGCGACTTCGCGAAAGCGATCGCGGACATCAAGCTGAAGGGCGTGCTCAAGATCGATGCGCTGCGTTTCCGGAAGGGCGGGGAAGCGTTGGGCCCTGGGGAATCGGCCTATGACGCGAAGTCGATCCAGCTTTACGAGGGCGCGTTCGACGCAGGGCTGAAGTTCCGGGACGCGTACGCGGACCTCTGGGTCGAGGGCCTGATGGGGCCGGGATTTCATCACCTGAAGGGACAGCTCAGGAATACCCGGATGCGGGTCGAGGACCTGAAGGTCGCCCTCTCCAACGCCATCGTGGAACTCGAGGGGCCTTCCCTCCGCTTCAATGGCATCGAGGGGACGTGCTACGAAGGGCGCCTTGAGGGAATGGTGAGCGTCGATACGAAGTCGTCCGGGTGGGAAATCGTCCTGAAGATGGCCGACGTCAACCTGTCCGCACTCGCGGGTGATTCATCTTTTGCAGGGAAGAACATCACCGGCAAGGCAAGCGCGGCCCTCAAGCTTCGCGGCAAGGGTGGCGACCCGAAGAGCTTTTCCGGCGCCGGCGGGCTTTCTTTCAGGGACAGCGAACTCTGGAACGTCCCGGTCCTCGCGGGCGCTTTCGCGAATCTCAAGCTCGGCAAGGCAGACGTTTTCGATCGCGGTTACGTGAACTTCAGCGTCGAATCCGGCCGCATGCAGATTTCAGCCGCGCAACTCCAATCAAAGTCGCTCGACCTGACCACCGAGAAGGGAAGCTGGATGGACTTCGGCGGCAAGCTCGGGATGCTGCTCCGGCCTTCCATCAAGGATCGCGGGATCCTCGGGCTGCCGCTGAAGGTTATCGACAAGATCATTGAGGGTTCGACGGCGGTCAGGGTGCAGGGGACGTTTGCGAATCCGGAAGTCGGCCTGGAACCGCGGCTGGACATCCTGAGGATGATCGGGCTGGAACCGGAACCCGAGGAAGCAAAGGATCCGAAGAAGTGAGATCCCGAGTCAGGGGAGTCTTCGCGGCGCTGCTGCTGTGCGCGGCCACCGCCGCCGCCGAGCCCGACCCGCTGGAGTCCCGGGTCGAGCGCCTGGAGAGATCGTCCGCGGAACCGGAGAAGAAGCCGGAGCCCGGGGAGATCGGGTTCTGGTTCGACCGCGGCCTCCGCATGGAATCCCGGGACGGCGGTTTTACGGGGCGCATCGGCGCCTACGTCATCACGCAGTCCGCTGCGTATCCCCGGCTTCGCGAGAGCGACAAGCCGGACTCCTTCGCCATCAAGGAAACGGGGATCGAAATCGGCGCGCGCTTCGCCGGGAGCTTCGAAGTTTTTATTTCTCCTGATTTCCGCACTGCAGGGTCGCGACTCTAGTACGGCTGGGTCGAATTCAACCGGTGGGACGCGCTGAAAGTGCGCGTGGGGCAGTTCAAGGAGCCGTTCTCGCTCGAGACGCTCGAGGAAACGAAGTGGTGGGACTTCCTCGAGAACTCGGTCGTCTACATGCACGCCCCGGTGCCGGAGCTGGGGGCGATGGTCTACGGAACCCTGCCCTTCTTCCCGAAGGTCTCGAAGTACTTCATCGGCGTCTTCAACGGAAACACCGCCTCACTCGCGACGGCGAAGGGCGCGGACGAGAACAGTGACAAGGACATTGCGGCGAGATACCAGGTGGATCTCCCCGGTCTTCCGCTGGGGTGCAACACGCTTCCCGGGTATTTCCACGCCGCTGTCAGTTTCACCCAGGGCCGCCAGCGCCGCGACGCGCCCGCCACGCCGTTCCCGATGTTCGATCCTTCGACGGGGACGTTCTTCCAGACGAACCCGGGGACGACGGCGTTCCGGACGCTCGACCTCACGCGCGTCAACGTCGAGGCCGCGATCATGGTGGGGCCGGTCGAGCTGAAGGGCGAATACTCGGTCCACCGGTCCAAGGTCGCGTTCGGCGAGGACAAGGAGTTGTTCACGTCGCAGGGGTATTTCGGCCAGGCCGGCGTCTGGCTCGGCGGGAGCCGCAAGCCGCTGGGCGTCCCCGAGGTCGACTCCGCGCTCTTCGACGGCGGCTTCGGTGCTGTCCAGATAGCGGGCCGCTTCGCCCAGCTCCGCATGGACGACGACTTCGAGCGCCGCGCCGGGTTCCTCGGCGCCCGCCGCGTCCGCGAGTGGTGCGCCGTCGTGAACTGGTTCCCCAACCGCTCCGTGCGCGTTTCGCTTCAGTACGCCTTCGTCGAGTACAGCCATGGCGAAGTCGTGCTTCCTTCGGGACGATCGATTCACCGGGAGGACGTGCTGCTGTTCCGGGTGCAGGTTTCGTTCTGAGTGCAATGACTGAAGTCCGAAAAAAAAGGAAACAACGGCTGGCGGAGGACAACGGCAGGACAACGGCAGGACAACGACGGACTTGCTGCTTGGGTGGATTTCGAGGGACGAGCCATGGCCGAAAAGTCAGCCCCCGCTTCTTCCTGGAAACGCCGCTGGGCCCGCCGCGTCCTCTTCGGCCTGGCCGCCGTCTTTGTGCTCATCCAGTTCGTTCCCTATGGCCACAGCCACGCGAATCCGCCCGTCGTCAAGGAGCCCAACTGGGACTCCCCGGCCACCCGCGCCTTCGCCGTCCGCGCCTGCTTCGACTGTCACTCCAACGAATCCCGCTGGCCTTGGTACTCGCACGTCGCGCCCGTCTCCTGGTTTCTCCAGGACCATGTGGACGAGGCGCGCGGGAAACTTAACTTCTCCGATTTCACGAATCCGCCGAAGCGCGCCGGGAAAGCGGCGAGGGAAGTCGAGAAGGGCGACATGCCGCTGAAGAGCTACCTGCTCCTGCACGGCGACGCGAAGCTGACGGACGAGGAGCGGGCTGCTTTCGTCAATGGGCTGAAGGCGACGTTCGGCACCGGGGAGAAGAAGTAGGGCTCGAGCGGCTGCCGGCCTACATCCCCTCCGACGTATACGCCTGCTCCCCGTGCACTCCTTCGTCCAGCCCCACCGTTTCCGTCAATTCCGAGACGCGCACCGGGACGATGCGGTCGATGGCCCAGAGCATCACGAGGGTGAAGGCGAACCCCAGACGGTGGAGAAGACGACCGCGCCGCACTGGACGAGGAAGAAGTGGAAATTTCCGCGGAGGAGGCCGTCCACGCCGCCCGTCTC